>PAQE01000018.1 GCA_002709705.1 Methanobacteriota archaeon
TCTGAGGGTTTAGCGTAAATTGGGGAGAATCAGACTCATCTTCTGTGTAGGAGCCAAATCCTATCGTCCGACCACTTTCAGAAACTCCAGCAAACACCTTTTGGCCATTTTGGAAACCGATATTCATTGAACCATAGGTAATTCCAGGAAGTAAATTTCTTTCCTCAAAGATTCTATCGCCCTTTAACCCATCTTGGATTATCCCAAAATCAATTATTACCAACCTTTCTCGCCCTTCGGATAATTCAACCGCCCATGAAATTTCAATACCTTCATCCACAAGAATTACGCTCTCGATTTCGATTGATATGATTTGAGATGCCTGAACTGGTATCTGAATAGACCCAGATAGATTAGAATCAACTGCACCGTCTGGGCTAAATACACTCCAATTTACAATATGATCTCCGGGTGTTGTGAAAGAAAACTCATGCCCAACCTCTCCGGCCTTTCCCTGCTCCAATGTTGTTGAAGAGCCATTAATTATCACTCCATCAATTTCTATTTGCATCAATGCAGAACCGATTGCATCACCTTCGTTCCTGAGCAGCATAGAAAGAGTGATTTCATCACCAGCATGCCATGGTCCTCCGAGTAAGGATGGAGTTGAGTGACCTGCGCCTAGGAAAATTGCTGACGTCATGGAAACAGTTTCAGTTGCATTTACAGTTGAACTAGTTCTGGCAGCTTGTGTAGTACAAAATAAATCACCAGGCTTTGCTGGCATTGAAAAGGTTGAGTTAACATTGCTTGATGGTAGAATCGTCACATTGTATAGGTACACTTGTTCATCATCAAAAAGGCATACAAGTTGTCCATCAAAACTCGATTCACCTGTATTATTTGCAGACAAATTCCAAGAGATCTGCGACCCCGGTTCAGGTTCATTTAGTCTGTCTAATTGTAAAAATATAGATGGCAGGGGAGGGGGGCCAACTTCAAATTCTTCGGTGTAGAAATCATCCTCTGAATTTGCATCATTTGGACCGGTTAGACTAGCATTAACCTGATAATTTCCTTCAGAAACTTGGCCTGTCAAAGTTGAATAAATTAGAGTAGTATCTCCGCTAATGTTTACCGATTGGGAATCGATATTAAATGAGTCTAATGACAGATTAAGAGTCCCATTCCAAGGTACATCACCATCATTGATCACAGGAACATCAATCCTAACATAATCACCATCATTTATAGATAAATTTCCCGTATCAATACCTTGTGAATCAACTGGATTGAATATAGGTTCGCCAATAGAGATGTCAAGAGGTCGCAGGCGCTGAATTGTAGTATGATAAGTTGTCCACTGGTCTTGTCCCGGAGTGCCAATATCTCCAGACAGAATTACTGTCAAATTTGAAAGTCCTAGCGGAGCATCTCCTAACATGGTCTCTACGTAATGGTTTACGCCGTCATTTACCAAGGCATTTCCACTATCAGAATCAATAACTGTACCATCCATTTCAGAAAGATAGATACTCCAGTTTACAGATGCAGAATTAGCACCTCCTACTCCAACTAATGTGATGTTGATATTTACTGGACCTTCTCCAACTTCTCCATCACCTGAAATAGAAACTACGTCAATTACACCACCGCTGCTTTGAACCGATGGAACCAGAGCCAATGCCAGCAATAATGCAACCATGGCGGCTCGTCGCATGTAATACCCTCGGGGCACGGGGGTTTTTCACATTCACCCACCCTATAGGGTGGGTCGTAGGCTTTATTGAAGTGTGGCAGGTGGCCGCATTGATTGCAATGGATGCAAACGACCTTCTCGCAGTGTCGCCTAAACTTCTGGCGCAAGCAATTTTGCATCGGAGAGAGCGCCTTGCTGAAATTATTCCTGATGATTTAGAAGTGAGGAAGGAAGAGTTAATCGATGCTGAACCAAAAGCAAAATCCGCCAGAGAAGAGAGAGACAAAATAAACTCCAAAGTTGCTAATCTGAAAAATGAAAGAAACTCCGCTCAAAAGGAAGCGCGTGAACTATTTGAACGTGCTAATGAAATACGTGAGCGATTGATTGCAGAAGGTGGTATGAAAAACCCAGATCCAAAATGGGCTAAGGACAAATTATCAGCTAAACTTCAGTCGTTGGAAAATCAATTGGAAACAAGTGCTGGCACTCACAAAACTGAGGAGAAATTCATCAATGAAATGAAGAATTTGATTAAGGAACATGAGGAATGGGTAGAAGAGAGAACTGCTTCACAACCTTTGGTAAAAGAAATGAAAGACGCTAGAGCCAAGGCTCGCAAGTTACTGGATTCTGCGCAAAAGGCTCATGATGCGATGGTAGAATTGGCACAATCAAATGAAGAGATGCATGAATCCTTCATGAAATGGGAAAATGCTAGAACAAGAGCTGAGTCTAGAACAATGCGCCTGAACAACGCACTAAATTCCAGTCAGGATGCTCTAGAATTCTGGAAATCTAGAGTTGAGGGCGACAATTTTGATGACTTACTAGAAGATGCTACACGGGTTAGAAATGGCGGTCAGTCATCTAAAGCCATAGCGAGAAGTCGCAAGCTCGAAAGGGAGTCTCAAGAAAATAATGCGAGGGGTGAGGAAGAATGAGTGACAGGTGTGAGATAACAGGCTTGTCGCATGAAGATGTAAGTAGGTTCCAGTACTTACATTCACACCTAATCGGAACTTTAGAGATTAACGAGCCATCTTCAGATTTACTAGCAGGATTCAGTAAGCCATTACAAAATACAATCTCAAGTCATTCTATACACAGTAGTGAGATCAGGCGAAAAGAGAGTCTCTTCAATCATCTGAAAAAGAGTGTTGCCTCAAAATTCGATGGCTCAAAATTATCAGCATTTGGATCTGCTGAGAGCGGTTTGTCATTGAAGGGTGGCGACTTCGACCTTTGTTTGCAAATTCCAAATGCCAACGAGAAGAAAATTTTGAAGAAAATTGGTGGTATGCTACGTGGTCAAGGAATGGAAGATGTTCAGATCATAACTGGAGCCAAGGTACCAATTGTCAAATTCATTGACCCTCGCAGTGGATTACATGTTGACATTTCTATAAACAACACACTGGCGTTGCATAATACCCGCTTGCTATCCAGTTATTCTAGAGCTGATTCACGTGTGAAAGATTTGGCCATTTGTGTAAAACATTGGGCACTTCATAGAAATCTTTCAGATTCAGTTAATGGAACTCTATCTTCTTATGCCTGGTCAATCTTAGTTATCAATCACTTACTAGAACAAGGAGTGGTTGCAAACCTTCAATCTGGAGATGACAGAGTTATAATCGAGTTAGATGACTTAGAATTCGACATTACTATCAATGAAGATAATCAAACTGAATCAAAATCAGATGCAAACATAACAAGTCTGTTACTTTCATTCTTCACTAATTTAGCAACTAGAGATTGGGATAATACCGTAGTATCTATCAGAAATGGTGCACCAATGACGCGAAAAGCAAAGGGTTGGATGAATGAGAAACCAAGTGCACTGGATGTTTTGAACAGCGACAAAGAGTATCCTCCAAAAATGGGTGAACACCACCTAGCAATCGAAGATCCGTTCGACATCGAGCATGATTTATGTCGTGTTGTAAGAGCAGAAGGTGAACTAAGAATCAGAAATGAGTTGTTGAGAGCAGCAGTCCTATTCGGGAACGGTTCTACTTGGAAAGAGATTTGTGAAACCGTTGATTCTGAGAGATTGAAGGACCTAGAACCAATGGATATTTTCCATGACCTCAGAGATAAAACAACAGAATCTGTACAAAGCATGCTGGAAAAAACGCGGGGAGAAATGGACGCTCTAGATAGAAGAATTGATGCACTCGAAATTGAGAGACAATCAAATCTTCGTATGGCAAAAGCAATGCGGGGTGTTATCGAAGAAACTTCGGATTTACGAAAAGAGCACAAGGCCATAATTGTTGGATTGAAAGCCAGAAATGCAGAAGTCGACGAATTAAAGAAAAAAAGAGACAAAATCAACTCTGATGTCATCCTACCAATTCACATGATTGAGGATGAACTTTCCAAAGTGTATTCAAGGTTAACAGAAGAACTAGATATCCATCGAGTCCCTTCATTGAAGAAGGAAAAAGAGCAATTCTCATGGTTCATGGAACTTCAGGCGATGCATGGGAAGGCAAGAGAAGCAAGTGAGTTACATCAAAAATTCATTGAGTTAGTTACTTTGCAAAAAGAGGAGATAAAGAAACTCAAAATTTACGAAACAAAGCACGATGATGCAACTGCGAAACTATTGGAACAAGAACCTCTCTTGAAAGACAAGAACATCAATTCCAAAGAAGTTGGATCATATGACCGCAGAGTTCAGAATATCCAAAAGGTACTAAGACAAAGGAGAGGCGAAATGCACAAATTACGCAGAGAATCTGGAAGATTGGAAGCCTGGATTAGAAAGAAATCTAACTCTCAGCACGGCAAAAGAAATCGAGGAAGGCGTCAGGGCGGCAAAGGAAAGAAGGATCAAGATAGTTCTGGGCCAATTACTTTGGGAGACATATCTGGACTACTGTCTGGAATTAACAGTGAACAACCCTCTAAGAGAACAAGAAAGGTAAGCTCCAAGAAAGCTGGAATGCGTAAAATGGGTAATTTGTCCGCACATCGTGGTTCGAGAGGACAATTCAAGAAGAAAGACTGAAATTGAAACCACTAATCCAAAACTATGGATGCGAGATGGTGCCTTGGGCCAAGCCCTAAGTCACTGGATGATGCTAATATTGAGATAATCAAACAATTATTCCTTGACCAAACTGGAGAACGATATAATGGAGCATCNGTAAGGAGCCTGCCTATNCCAGAATGGGGAGGAAATNTGGTTCTTNTGGANACNAACAACATGATTCGAGGATTGCTATGGGCAAACAAATTCAATGAAAAGCGGGTTAGATTGGTCGCTTTTGCAATTGATTCCGATTTCAAGGGAAATGGCTTCGGGTCTCAAGGTTGGGACCTCCTAGTCGAGGCCGCACGTGGCGATGGTCATTCNGAAATTCAATTAGAGGTTCGTGGTGATAATCAATTCGCAATGGATTTCTATAGAANAAGAGGCTTGGAGATATATACNACTNTAGAAGGATATTATAANGCCGGAATTGGATATGTCATGCGNGGCACAATTTGATGCAAATAGTCATGTCCTGNCAATNGTTCAACACAAATGTGGGAAACACGGTACTTGCAGATTTAGTCGACAATGANTGCATAATCTCGGCTGCATTGATGGATGCTGATGGATTTACAATTGAGAGAACATCTAACCAATTCAAACCGACTGTAATGAATGAAATTTTGGATCTAAATGCAGACAGCGATTTGATTACAGTTGTTGGCGAGGAGTCTACTATCATAACCACTAGACTTGAAACAGGTCATTGCATAGTTATTCAATGCCCGAATGACGGTAATTTAGGTAAAGCNAGACTCAAATTATCCAAAGCTAAAGTTGCGATTGTCCCATTTTTGTGAAGTCCTCCCGTAGGGAGGCTTCAAATGGGATAGGCAAGTCGCTCTGTCGCTGAAGGTACGGGAGTACAAGGCGAACAGGTGCGATGGATAATGGCAGAATTGAAGGATACTTTGGAAGAAAAGCGCAAATTGGTTAACCAAAAGGCAACGCAGTACCGCAATACTCGTGATGAATGGAACTCACGAACAAAAGAGCATACTGTAATCAGAAATGANCTAAATGCCGAAGTTCGTGAACTAATCCAAAATGTCCGCCAACAACGCGAGATTCGTGAGCAAATGAACGAATTAGTNCGTGAAAAGAAGGCTCTTCGCAATGAAGCAAACAAGAAAGTCAAGAAGGCTAAATCCATGCTAGACGCAGAACGCTCAGACAAGGATGAGCGCGAAACTGGACATCGTGGCGGCCGCAGAGAGCGTAAGGTTACCATTCACTCTTTGAAGAAAGATTTAGACAGACTTGAAGGTGAATTCGGAAGAGGCATGCACACTGGGAAAAATGAAAAGAAAGTCATGGAGAAAATGAAAAGAATCTCTCAGAAAATCCGTGATATGAAAGCCTCTGAAGAATCAAACAGCGAACTTACAGAAGCTCGAAAAAGGCAAAAAGAAGCAATGATCGAGCAAGAAGAAGCCCATGTGGAAGTTCAAAAGGCTGCNAAGGCTGCTCAAGAAGCGCACGATTTAATGCTTCAATGGAACAAAGAAGTGGACCGCCAAAGGGAGTTGGCTGAAGAGGCACACAGAGAACTTCGCAAATCCAAGAAGGAAGCTGACAAAGCACATCACTTCTACATTGTTTCACTCAGATGCCTGCACTCGATTCAAGATATTCTGCGCGCTATGCAGGGTACTGCCACCGGCGAAAGTCAGAGAAGTGCACGTGGTGAAGTTCAAGACCTGATGTCTAAGTTGATGAGTGGTGACACACTATCAACTGAAGAATTAATGCAGTTACAACGTGTTGACTAACTACAAAAGCCATCTAGGGTTACAACACAATTAGGGAGAGATGCATTATGATTGGCAAGGATGAAATCGCCTCCATCATTGAGGACTATGACCGTCTGAAATTGCGAGTCGGAATGACCGCCAGCCATTCTGCTCTAGACATTTGTGATGGAGCAATAGAAGAGGGTTTTCCAACTGTGGCATACTGCCAAAAAGGACGTGAAAAGACATACTCTGAATACTTCAAAACCCAACGAACAACATCTGGTAGGGTTCGTCGTGGAATGGTTGACAAATCGATAGTATTGGATTCGTTTAACGATGTTATGAACCCNGAGCTGCAGAGTGAAATGCGCAAGAGAAACGTTGTCTACATTCCAAACAGGTCGTTTACTTCATACTCCAGCATTGATGATGTTGAGAATAATTTCCATGTACCAATGTTTGGTTCTAGAAATATGCTAAGNATGGAAGAGAGGACTGAAGACCAAGATTACTACTGGATTCTCGACAAGGCTGGCCTACCATATCCAGAAGCTATCGAAGACCCACAAGATATCGATTGCTTAGTAATTGTAAAACTCCATCACGCTCAGAAGAAATTGGAGAGGGGTTTCTTTACTTGCGCATCATATGAGGAATACGTCGAGAAATCTCAAACTCTTCTGAAAGAAGGTACAATTGACCAAGAGAGCCTCGATGGTGCGAGAATCGAGAGATATGTAATCGGGCCTGTGTTCAATCTGAATTTCTTCTACAGCCCACTCGAAGAAGACATGCCTAAGTTAGAACTTCTTGGTGTTGATTGGAGATTTGAGTCTTCACTCGACGGACATGTCCGACTTCCCGCACCTCAACAAATGACAATGCCTGCTCATCAGCAAATACCAGAGATGACAGTTGTAGGTCACAACACCGCAACGATCAGAGAATCACTTCTTGAGGAGGCTTTCGAGTTAGGTGAGAAATTTATCACCGCCTCNAAGGAACATTACGACCCTGGAATTATCGGTCCATTCTGTCTTCAAACCTGTATTGACAAGGACATGAATTACTCAATTTACGATGTTGCGCCTCGCGTAGGTGGAGGTACTAATGTTCACGTTTCCGTCGGACATCCATACGGAAATGCAACTTGGAGAAAACCAGTGTCTTCTGGCCGAAGAATTGCAATGGAACTGCGAAGAGCTGCTGAACAAGACCGACTACTCGAAGTTCTTACTTGAAGCCGATGTGATGGTAATGAACTGGTTCCAGTTATCGAGCGCANNTGAGATTTTGATTCTNATCTCATTTCTCGTNTTNATGCTCTTTTTTGCTGGCGTNGGTATAGCCAGTATNCGTGTAAAGAAAGATACTACTGACGATTATTTGGTTGCAGGACGTGGAATGCATCCAGCCCTAGCCGCCTTATCTGCTGTAAGTACGTGGAACTCCGGATACATGTTCATTGGTTTCATTGGATTTATCTTCCTNCAAGGATATTCTGCAATTTGGATAGCTGTAGTTTCAACAATTGGGCAGTTGGTTGCTTGGATTTGGTTATACAANTATATTCAGAAAGAAGGTCAAGAAAGAAANTTGCGTTCATTATCCTCTCTAGTATCNAGCAAAAAAGGAGCACCTGAGGCNAAATTAGCNGCAATTCTTTCAGTNTTTTTCTTAGCAATCTATGCTGCTGCTCAACTTACTGCGGGTGGCGTTGCACTNAATTCGATGCTTGGTTGGTCTGAAATTACGGGTATACTGATTGGTTTCGTTCTAGTCGTCGCTTACTGCTATGCAGGAGGAATCAGAGCCTCGATTTGGACCGATGCTGCACAATCTTCGGTGATGATTGTTGGTTCAACCATTCTATGTATTGTTGCATTAGGCGAGGTCGGAGGTATTCAAGGACTGCATGATAGGTTGGCTGAGATTGATTCAAGCATGGTCAATGTGTATCCATCTGGACTGAAGTTCGGTGTCACATTGTGGATTGCGGCATTCTTCTTGGGAGGCTTGGGGGTTGCAGGACAACCGCAAGTAGTNTCTAGAGTTATGACTCTAAATGATGACTCAGATAGAAAAGAAGCAATGGNTTGGTTCTTCGTCTGGCAGACTCCATTTATCGCTCTGATGTTCATTATNGGATTAGCATGTCGAGCAATTTTCGATGGTACACTCTCAGCAGATGATGCCGAAGAGGGTCTTCCTCTACTTGCACAAAGCCTTAACCCAATTCTTGGCGGAGTCATTCTTGCTTCAATTTTCGCTGCAACTATGTCAACTGCAGACAGTCAAGTTCTAGCATGCACAGCTGCAATTACTGATGACATCAAACCTGAGTGGAGTCAAGATCATGGCNAAACNAAGACNGTNACTNTGGTTATTGCAGCATTAGCAACTGCTATTTCTCTTGTGGGTCAACAATTCCCCGGATTTGGCGANTCAGTATTCGCGCTAGTTGTATTCGCTGTTTACGGCCTTGGAGGAATATTTGTCCCGCTTATCTTGATTAGGATGGCTGGCTATGAACCTGATTCATACCANACAACTTCAATGATGGTCGCTGCCNTGTCTGGGAGTACTCATTTGGACTCTNCTTGGATTTGGTGNATATGTGTTCCCATCAGTACCTGGAATGGGNGCNGCATTTGCNGTCCACTTCGCNTACTGTTGGAAAAGNGACCNATCAAGTTCCTATCCCCTTGGAAGGATCAAAATCCCTAGCCAACAGATTTTTGCAGTAGGTGCATCTTTAACGCTGTTTTTTGTAGTTTTAGGCCTAGAAACATCTTACCAAAAATTCGCACCTGACGATGAGAGTTCATCGAGCCCTAACCCTGATTCAATATGGGAGCTATCCGTGGAATTCGAACATTCATATGCTGAAGAAACGGTCTTAATCAGTGATGGTTCAACCAATAGTTTCTATTTCGACATTCCTGCTGACGTGGTTCAGGTAACCTTCATGCTGAATTATTCAGAATCCAATGAAGGAGGATTNGGTGAACAATGTGACGATGTCGATTCAGACTATGATTCAACTAATGTGCCAATGGAATTCATTGTATGGAATTTAGAAAATCTCTCCGGGCAAAATTGCGGTGAAAATTCACTCGGTGGATTCTCTACATTCAGTGGTAATTCTCAGGCTGATAANTACTATAATCAGACTGATACATACCAAAATCTAACTGCTTTTTTCGAAGCCATGGAAGTTGAGAAAGATGATGGAGAAATCGTATTCAATGTCAATGTCAACGTAAACAGAGCCACTCCAATAAATGGTGATAATGGTGAAGAAATTACGATGCTTATTACTTATGTCAAATATGTTAATCATACATTAACTGAGGCTGAATGACATTCCTTCCTTACCAACTTTCCAGCCTAATTCGGTTACAGGAGTATCATCTCTGCACAATGGATTTGTATGGTTCAGATGAATGAATACTACTTCGCCATCACCTTCTCTTCGCTCACCTAACATCTGCAGAGTTTGTTCAACTGGAGGATGTGGAACTTTGCTCTGGTCACGATGTTTTAGTTCATCAGCACTGTAGAATGTCCCATCGATTAAAGCAATGTCTACTTCAAAATGATTCAACCAAGCTCGCAAGTCATGACCTCGCAATGTTTCCTGCCATGTATCATGGTCAGGTAAGAACAGCAGCGTTTTTTCTGCCTTGATTAGATATGCATGCATATCAGATAACTCGTTCCTATGAGGCACCTCTATTGCCTCAACCACAACTCCAGGTAATTGATACACACTTGCAACTCTTGGAATGAAAACCCCNTCTGAGAGCATATTTGACCAGTGCGGAGTCCTTTCTATGAGATCTAGCATCATCTTTGAACAATANAAATTGACTCCTTGAGCAGCCATAGTTTCCTTTCCAAACAAACCTAAGCCATCGACATGCCCTATGTGGGCATGAGTTAGGAATACTGATTCCACAGAATTGCAGCCCCATATTCGCAGTTGGTCACCTATATGGCGGGTGGCCTCGAAAAGATGCTTGCCTCCTTCTGCATCGGTTAATCCAATTGANACAGGATATCTTTGCTNCAAGTCAANACAGCAATCNCAACCGACCTGTGGCACGCCNCCATCTTGGGCTGAACCCAAAAGGACGACTTCAACCATAATTTCAACCTCAAATCTTGCGAATCCACTGTCTTGTAGTTGCATCACGCATGTACCAAGCACCACTAGCTTCAGGGTATTCTAACCACTCATTACCATCACTTCGCATTGTTCCAACATCATACATTGTTGGCACTGCTGGTGTTGCTGGCTGTGGCGCTACTGCTTGGTTTCCAGGCAAAGCAGCAATGTCGGGAGAGGTTGCTTGTACAACTGGCTGAACACTTGGCTGTTGATATTGCGCATAGACAGGTTGTGCATTCATATTCGGCATAGCAGGTTGAGTTGCAACTGGTTGCTGATACTGCGAATATGTTGGCTGTGCAGACATATCAGGCATTGCTGGCTGAGCGTACATATTGGGCATTGCTGGCTGAGCGGACATGTCTGGCATGTTAACACCTTGATTCCAATCCTTTTGCTCATCTTCACTACCTCTGTAACGCATGATTAGTAAGCCTACAACGATTAGAACAAGAATTACTCCAACTGAAATTCCTCCATACTTGAGAACACTGCTACCCGCTGATTCTTCAACTACTGCCTCGCATCCATTTTGTTTTGCCACACCTGGAACTTCAGGACACTCGTCTGCGTCTCGGCCATTCTGATTGTCTCCAAATCCATCTCCATCTGTATCGGCCCATTGGGTGGATTCCTCGGGGAATGCATCGATGATGTCGGCCCAACCATCATTGTCCGAATCTAAGCACCCTAGGACTCCGCCTTGGAAGGAATTCCAATTTTTATCGAAGCCATTTTCGTTCACACACGAATCAGGATTTGTTCCCTCTGGATTGTCACCATACCCATCTCCGTCCGAATCAGCCCATTGGGTTGAGTCGCTTGGATTCCAATCAGTTCCTTTTGGCGGGTCGGCCCAGCCATCGCCATCGAAGTCAGGACATCCCTCAACATCCTCAGTTGAATTTCCGTAGAACTCCGGACATTCATCATATCCATCAGCTATNCCATCACCATCTGAATCAAGATATTCGTCAGGATCGGCAGGGAATGCATCCATGAAATCAGCCCAACCATCACCGTCACCATCAGGACAACCTAGAATATCGTCTTGCCAAGAATTACCGGGCAAAGTAGGGCAGGCATCTTGGTCTCTAGCATATTGATAGTATTCACCTGGCCAGTTTTCATTACGGTCTGTCCATGAAAGATTACCATAATTATCTCCAAAGCCATCTTCATCCCAATCTGACCATTGTGTGTCGTCTGAAGGGAATGCATCAGCCCCATCACCAACAGACCAGTCATCATCGGCTGAAGAATAACCGTCCATATCAGGGTCTGGACAGCCATACCTATCTAGAACAGAGGTCCCTGGAATTGTTGGACAGTGGTCNGGAGTGCTTCCTTCTTGGTTGTCGCCATATCCATCACCGTCAGTATCAATCCACTGGGTTGGTTCATTTGGCAAATCATCATCTGAATCAGCCCACCCATCGCCATCGGAATCAGGACATGCAAGAGTTCCTCCTAATGTGGAATTACCAGCAGTGTTTGGACAAGAATCCTCTAGGTCGGCCCAACCATCTCCATCACTATCAACGCATCCAGTATATGTTCCTAAAGTAGAGGTGCCTGCAACTTTGTTACAATCATCTGCTGCATCATTAAATCCATCACCATCATCGTCTGAATCTTCATCAGCATCTCGACATCCATCACCATCTAAATCGTTTGATGAATCTGAAATCCACCAATTACGAGGCGGAGTGTAAGAACTCAAACAACCGTCATCTTCGTCCTCGACTCCATCATTATCGTCATCATTGTCTTCACTAGAATCTTTACAACCATCGTTATCAAAGTCAGTAGTTGAATCACTGGTCCAATTCCATGCGCCACCACGGGGACAATCGTCACCTGAATTGTCGGTGATTCCATCATTGTCATCATCATAATCGCACTCGTCTCCATCACCATCTAGGTCAGAATCAATTTGGAGAGGGTTGTTTGTATTTGGACAATTATCAGTCANGTCNTTNACTCCATCATTATCCTTGTCTGCATTGTTTACNGGATCAACTGCCCAAACAACTAGGTCCAATCCGGCACTGCTAGTTACCGATTGCGTACCTTTGTTGATAGTGGATTGGAATGAACCGAAAGCCGCCGGAATATCGCTCATATTGACTGCTAAATCTGCGAATAAATCGTCTGATGNNCCACCCAGCGTTTCAACCCAGTCCCAATTACCTGAGCTGTCTAACTGTGCCATGTATAAGTCGGCACCACCGTTACTATTTGCTACATGAATCCCAAAATCAGCAGAGCCGAAAACCATTCCACCGGCAATGAAATCTCCAGTTGAAGTCTCTGCAATTGCGTACACTCTTTCAGCGTAAGAACTTCCTCCTGCACTTGTCGCCCAAGAGGTTGTTCCGGATTTCAAAATCTTTACTACGAAAGCGTCTCCATTGCCCTTATCGTTCAATGTATTCTGATTTCCTGCATCCAAAGATCCTAGAAATACTCCGGTTACAACAACGTCATCATTCGCTGTTACTATCAAATCATGTGGCAAATTTAGTTCCGATGAAGCACTAGCTAATCCAATAACTTCCTGGACCACACCAGATGGACTCCATTTGACAACAACTGTATCTTGCTGACTCACAGCCTGGTGAGTCTTTCCATTTGCTGAGAAACTTCCAGAAGTTGTGCCCGCTTGCCATATGTTACCCATTGAATCTAGACCGATTGGTCCAGANACATCGGCTCCAATTCCACCCGCAGTTGTAACCCAGTTTACTGAACCGGAGTTTCTATCTAGTTCGGTCACNAAGAATTCCTGATCTGTATTATTTACAACGAATCCATTAAAGTCAGTTATTCCCTTTTGTGTTCCAGCAACGATTAGACTTCCACCGAGTGATTCAGCTAATCCTGTAACAACTGTTGAGTTGCTAGAAGTACCAGCAGGGTCATATGGGGAATTGAAATTTGTAGCCCAAACCCATTGTCCCGTTGGATCAATCTTTGCAATGAAACCATCCCCATATGCATTTTGACAATTCAATGTAATTGTTCCAAATGTGACTTGCCCNTAGATAAGTCCTCCAATATATGCATCACCAGCTATCGACGTCGTCATAGTGGTTACAAGAGTCAAGCCTTGTGGTGCATCTGGCATAACTGCCCATTGCCAGTTACCTTGTTCATCGATTGCTGCAACATATGTATCTGCATCTAATTGNGTGTTGTATGCAGATGTTGCTTGAAGTTGTATTCCACCAAAGTCCAAGGAATTTCTTGTGTCTCCAGAAACTATCCAACCAGTTGGTGTCGCACCGATATTTGTTCCGTTAACATGTCCCGAAGAAGATCCTGCTTGCAACAATAATTCCGGTTCTGAATTAGCAAAAA
Source organism: Methanobacteriota archaeon (assembly GCA_002709705.1). GTDB lineage: Archaea > Thermoplasmatota > Poseidoniia > Poseidoniales > Poseidoniaceae > MGIIa-K1. The sequence continues at coordinate 13,959 of PAQE01000018.1, forward strand.
GCTTGTCTTCCACATCACCTAATTCTATATCATTAGAGATAGGAATCAAACTTCCTAGCAAGATTGCGATGATTGACATGCTCAGTATCACACGAGTGCGCATGGTGGGTGGTCANGTTTGAAGGTCATGAATCCTTTGTTCAGTAGTTCATGTGCAACTTATTCGAAACACCATTCAGAATCCATTCAGAACCAGTNGCATCCATNCCTTTGTGAGCAGGTACTAACACCTCGTATGTCTCCACATTTGCAGTTTCTGATTCGAATTTCCACCAGCGCAACAAATCCCCCATACCATCAGAATGAGAACGCCTCTCAGACAGCAGTTCTGAGAAATCTGGTTTTGCATCTATTTCCATATTGACATGATTCAACATTGGACAGCGTTCNAATAATTCAAAATCGTGCAATATCTGTAAACCACCAACGTTCAATACCCATCTAGAAATTTCATCTTCTCCTGGTCCTTTCAACATTCCAGATACTTTGTGTAGCTTAGCGGGAATCAATACAGGTTTTGCCATTGAGATATCCAGACCTTTCTCTTCTAAGACTGAAAAATCATTCGATGGCTTTAGGGCAAATGGACCCGGGCCTGAAAACAAATCTGGTTCATTCACCTCTTCAGATTCAATTTCCTCTTCCAAAATCTGCAATCTCCCATCAATCACAGCATGCCCAATAAATGCAGCAATGTCATTCAGTGTCCATATGACCAGATTTCTGCCATCTCTGGATGGAGCAGTTTGCAAATCAAANGATATCTTTCGCTCGGCAATAATTAGATGATCTCCCCTTGGCGCATCAAATAACCATGATTCTACACCAGCAATGTCGAGAGGAGCAAAACCTTGACCTGTGCCCCATAATTCCATTCCTTCTTTCATTCCAAGATTGGATTGCTCTGGAGTGACATCGAATAATCTTCCAAACCAAGATATTACCCCCGGTGCAGTCAGNGGCGGGGAATTTGTGTCAATGCTTACGCCCAACCTCATTAGAACTGCGACCATGTCAAGGGCCATACACCCTCTAGGATGAAACCGTCTTTAGTTTCACTCTAGGTTACTGTTCAAAGTTAGCAAATCTGAATCACCGGCATCTATGACTGTAATAGTCGAGATGCTGAACGGCTTTCCAGATGCAACACCAAGGTCACGGTTTACCAACATTGTTCGATGCATTGTAACTTCCGGGTGCTTCGCAGCAAGGTCGTCAATATACTCTTGAGGGCAGTTGGCAGCTAATACAATGCACTTGGCATCGCCCTTAGCACACGCATCGATTGCTTGGCGTTGGCCAAACAATAGTTTCCCTGTTGTACTTGCAATCTTAAGTTGTCTACTAATATCCATTTTCATTCCTCCACAATTTTGCTTCTCAATGTTGAATTCACTCTGGTATGTAATACAATTCCACAGATCCGGTACCAAGACTGATTGGCTGTCCAACAATAATGTTCTCAGCAACACCAGTTAGGTTGTCTCTCTCTCCAATAATACCCGCTTTCAGTAAGTGGTTGACAGTAACTTCGAAAGCAGCACGAGCAAGAATTGAGTGCTTTGTACCTGACACACCGTGGCGACCGATTGCACGAACTTCTCCTTCGCTAGTCATTACATCAGAGACCATTAGCAAGTGTCTTACGTCAACTTCCAAACGAGCCCCATCGAGAGTTGCTTGCAGTTCATTTACGATTGCTTGACGTGCAGCCTCGATTCCAAGATATTCGTAAATCTCGATGATATTGTTTGTGTATGTTCGAGATCTGTCGATTCCTTCCATGTCAGAAATCCTAGCAAGGTTACTTCCAATAGTTGACAGGTAGTACTCGCCTGTCTTGTCATCTAATTGNACATTAGCACGCTCGATATTAGGCACTCCCTTCAAGCGCATGTCTCTAATCTTATCTTCAAGTTGTAGNAGTTCAGTGTATGAAGGTGGATTCTCAGCCAAATTCTTCATATCATCTTCGGTTTGAATTCCTGGAATCAGAGTCAAGGTTGAAGGATTCTTTTCCTTGTCAGCTTCAACGTACAATCTTAGAGCACGTTCCAACTTGTCCTTGACTTCAGCAGGAGTCATTCCCTTCTGCTTGAGNTTACCTTTTTTCAACTTCAGAACCAATCTTCGTTGCGCAACATCAGTATCGATATCTGCGATGTTTACTGTAGTAGTAATTTCAATTGCTGCTGCCAATTTCTTAGCAGCATCTGCGGATTGGCTGTTTTCACCCTTTAGACGAATAGTCATAGTCGGTGTATTAGGAACTTTACGAGCATCCACAATTTCTATNATTCTTGGAAGACCTTGAGTGACGTTAACAGTTGCAACACCCGCATAGTGGAATGTACGCATGGTCATCTGGGTACCTGGTTCACCAATGGACTGTGCTGTGATAATTCCTGCAGCCTCATATGGGTCGATAAGAGCCATTTCTCTAGCCTTTGAGGCTTCAGCAACAAGTGCTTCGGCCTGCTTCTTAGTCAACTTGGTCATATCTCTGTTGTGTACAGCCTCTGTCAAGTCGTGAATTGTCTGTTGAGAGAACATTGCTCCGACGCTTTCTGCTGCTGCCTTAATCGATTTGAAGACAGGATCTTCTGCCAACTCATCGTCATAAATTGCAGGAATGCCTTCAGCATTCAATTCGGGAGTGTAAGGCTCCAATTCTTGGACTGTCTTTGCAGTACGACGACGACGTGTTCCACGGCGAAGGCGAACTGAGGTTGTTGCTGAATTATCACTGGTTGAATCACGACTTGGTGATGCCGCACCCGAAATGATTCCGTGAATTCTTGCGGCTGTATCCGAATCGGTTTCACAGAACTGAGCAATCTCTTGGGCAGTTAGAATCTTTACATCGTCCCACTTTCTGTCATCTGCCAACTTGTGAGCAAATTCCTCAGGAACAAGCATGTCCATCAATTTCTTCTTGGTTGCACTCTTTACTACCATCAGAGATCACCTCCTGCTGCAGCTTCTGAATCGCCCTCGTCATAACCAAGGTCGAATTCCTTGTCACCTCTATCGATGTAATCTTCGTCTTTCATCTTTGTAGGACCATCTGTGCCAAGAGCCTCGTCAACTATTACGTCGATATTGAACGGCTTTCCATGCACACCACGGCTTGGGTCGATTCCATCTTCTCCATAAGAGAACTGAATAATTCTGTCAGCAGTATTTCTTACTGACAACTTTTCGTCATCATAGACCTTCAAATCATCCATTGCGTTAATCAGTCTTCTCTGCATGTAACCAGACTTACTGGTACGAACCGCTGTATCAACAAGTGATTCTCTTCCAGATACTGATAGCATAAAGAACTCTGTTGGTTCAAGACCACGCTTGAATGAAGAGGAAATGAATCCCTTCTCTGTAGCACCCAGTCCTCCACGCTTGAAGTGAGGAAGAACACGCTGGTGGTATCCACGCTCAAGACGTGCACCACGAACCTTTGCTTGCCCAATACTTCCTGCCATCATGGTCAGGTTATCCATTGAACCTCTTGCTCCAGAAATTGCCATTCCTACAGCAGCGTTAGAATTACCAGGNTGATTCAATTCTTCCTTAGCAACGTCACCAGCAGCCTGCTTACCTTGGTCTAAAATTACCATGATATTCTCTTCTAGTGTTTCCTTTGGAGTTCTTCCAGGTCTNGTCTCATATCCTCGACCATCCTTACCAAACTTCTCTAGTTCTGCACGGACTTCCGCACGAGCTTCAGCGTTATGACGCTCAATTTCGCTCAATGCTTCAGAAGAAAGATCTTCGTCATCTATACCTGTNGTGAAACCTAGAGAAGTACATGCACCAATTGACAAACGTGTAAACTCGTCAAGGAACTTTGCACCATCAGATGGGCCGTTAGTCTGAACGATTGCATCCAACAATCGTCCGTCTTCAGCACCGATAGCACGCTTATCTAGAGTACCTGAAACCTTTCCTTTCTTGACAACTACATCGTCATTGGAACGGCTTCTGAAACGCAAATGGATGTTTTCAGGAATGATTACTGAAACCAAATCTTCTCCGTTGAAGTATTCTCCCTTNGGACCCTTGTGGACCTTAGGTAGTTTTCCTGTGTAACCAATGTTACCTANCATTTCAAGGCCATGGCGTTTGGAAATCTTGGTATCTGGTCGAGATAGTAGATACGCTCCGGAAATGTGGTCGTGGATACCACCGATAACAGCACCACCATATCTTGGAGTAAGGATGTGTTCTTGAACACGCATCAGAATCTTTGCTTCAGCACGTGCCTCTTCTCCTTGAATGACGTGAAGGTTCATCTCGTCACCATCGAAATCTGCGTTATATGGAGTACATACTGCCAGATTGAATCTGAATGTGTGCCCTTCCATTACTCTAACTTCGTGCACCATCATCGACATTCTGTGAAGAGATGGTTGTCTATTGAAGATTACAACGTCACCATCAATCAAGTGTCTCTCAACCTGTAAACCAGGCTTAGGGTTGCCATTGATATCAACGGTTGAAAGACGGTCTTCAACACGAGTACGCTCTCCCCATTCGTTATCTGGGCTGCCACAATGTGGACAGGTTACTTCAAGGTGCTCAGGGAAAACAGAATCTGGATTTGCCAGTTCGTACTTCCAGCGATGATGCAGGACTGCTCTCGGATCGTCCTCTGCAAGAGGGTTGCCATCAACATCTTCCCCACGCAGGTTAGCCAATGTTGCNGCTTCGTCGATTGCATACGAGACCATTTCTTCTCCACCAGCAACTGCTTCTTCTCGAGAAACGAATTTCTTGACTACAAGTCCAGGCAGGAAGTTAGGAGCAGGCATTACTGAATGTAGGTCAAATCTTTGAGTTGTCTCTTCCATACATTCTGGGTTGTGACAACGGAAACCTGCGTTTATTAGCCTNCTTCTCTCATTGATTCTAACACGGCGCTTGTCACCGCGGATAACATAGTTTACACCTGGGTGAACGTCTGGACCACGCAAAATCATCTGCCTCATTTGTTCACGGTTACGGGTTGTAACACGGATTGGGACAGTCAATTCCTTTGCAACCTTAGTTGGAACACCAACTTCATTGACACCTAGGTAAGGGTCTGGGGAAATAACTGATCTAGCACAGAAGTTTACACGCTTACCAGATAGGTTAGAACGGAATCTTCCTTCTTTACCCTTCAATCTCTGAGTTAGGGTCTTCAAAGTTCTACCCGAGCGATGGCGAGCAGGTGGAATTCCACTTGTTTGGTTATCAAAGTAAGTTGTAACGTGATATTGTAGAAGTTCCCAAAGGTCTTCAACAATCAACTGTGGAGCACCAGCGTCACGGTTTTCTCTCAATCTCTGATTGATTCTTAATACATCGACAAGCTTGTGAGTCAAGTCGTCTTCTGAACGGTCACCAGAGTCAAGAGTAATAGACGGCCTAACAGTAATTGGAGGCACAGGTAGTACCTTCAGAATAATCCATTCAGGCCTGTTCTCCTTGTGCATTCCTAAGAAGATCAGATGTTCCTGAGGAATACCTTGCAACCATTCTCTGATGTCACGGGCGTTCAACTTTCTTTCAGTAGCCTTAGCGCCACCTTGAGCAACAATATGTTCCTTGAAGGTTGTAGGCTTGTCGAGGACAATCTTACCTTGTTGAGCATTACAATGCATACAAATGGTTCTTCGTGCCTCGGATGTCTTCTTTTCAATCTCCTTGATAATCTTGGAGAATTCAGTAGAACCTACTCCGTGCTTCAAGATGATATCTTGGACTCTTCTACGGTAGTAATCTTGCTCAGATGGTTCATCTTCGTTAGCCATTCCAGGAGCTGTTCCGCCTGCTTCGTGTAGCAAAATCTTGCTACAGGAGTTGCAAGTAGCCTTCAATGCAGTCTTGATCAGGTTAACGAAACCAATGTGGATTACAGGTAGTTCAAGTTGAATGTGACCAAAGTGACCNGGGCTTTCGTCATACTTACAGTTGTCAGTAGGGCAAAGNAGACCTGGTTCGATAACACCCATGTGTGGGTCCATCAAACCTTGNCGGTAAGCGTGACCATCGTCCTTGTAGGTGTCTGCGGTCTTGACCTCAACTGAAGACATCTTACGAATCTCAGTAGGGTCCATCAAACTAAAGCGGATACTTGCGATTCTCTTTGGAATCATTGTTGTGCTATTTCGGCTCATCTGCGGTCCTCCAGTTCTAGGCGCATTGCCACTCCGAGACTCTTCATCTCATCAAGTAGCAACTTGAATGCATACGAGGTTTGTACCTTGTACACCTCTGCTCCATCACCGTGTATAGGTGATACGTAAGTACGTCGTTTCGGATCATACCATGCAATATGGCCAGACTGAGCACAAACGAATAAATCGATTCCGTCAGATTCGTCCAGTAAACGGTCCTTGATAACCATCGAAGCACCATGAGCAATCAAACAATCACGCTCCATTTCTCCGAATCTTAGACCACCTTGTCTTGCACGGCCTTCGGTAGGCTGACGAGTCAGAATCTGGACACGTCCACGGCTACGAGCGTGAATCTTACCAGATACCATGTGGTGCAACTTCTGGTAGTAAATACATCCAACGAAGATTTCTGCAGGGTAAGTTTCTCCAGTCTCACCGTTAACCATTACTTCACGACCTGTGTGATCGTAGCCATTTCTGACTAGGCTGTCACGTAGGCTTCCTTCCTTCTCTCCACGGAATGCGGTTCCATCGATTCTGCGTCCTTCGAGAGAACCAACCTTTCCACCAATCATTTCTAGAACGTGTGCAACTGTCATCCTTGAAGGAATCGCGTGCGGGTTGATAATCAAATCAGGTACAATTCCATCACGAGTGAATGGCATGTCCTGTTCGTCGACTAGTCTTCCGATGACACCCTTTTGTCCGTGACGTGAAGCGAATTTGTCTCCAACCTCAGGGACTTTGTGAGAGCGGACCATACAGCGGACCAAGCGCCCGGAGTCAAGTGACTCTGTGACATACACATTGTCNACCCATCCTTTCTCTCCATGACGGACTGGCATAGAAGATTCACGGCGTTCCTGTGCTTGCAAGAAAGCACCGGCCCCTGTTTCTTCCAAGAATCGCGGAGGACTGGTCTTTCCAACTAGTACATCCCCTCCTTCTAGGTACTTCTCAGGATGTGGAAGTCCATCTGCTTCAAGGTGGTCATAAGAACCAACTGGCTTCAGACCCTTGACTTCTTCAAGTCCTGTACCTGGAATCTCAATTTCCTCAACTTGTCCACCAGGGAAACGGCGGCGCTCAGCGTTGTAAGTTCTNTTGAAAGTAGAACGGCCTAGAGCGCGCTGTACGCTGGATCTGTTCATGATTACAGCGTCCTGCATGTTGTATCCGTGCAGACTCATTACTGCAACAATGAAGTTTTGACCACCTGGTCTGTCATCGAACTTTGTGGTGTCCATAGCCTGAGTGTGTGTGATNGAGCGCTGAGGATAGTGCAAAACGTGCAATCTTGTATCTGGCCTTAGCCTGTAATTTGAGCTTGGTAGACCCAAGGATTGCTTGACCATCGCTGTTCCACCAGTAACACGAGGAGTTGAGTTGTGTTCCGGATATGGAATAAGTGAAGCACACACTCCNAGCACTAGTTGTGGGTCAATTTCACAATGAGTATGCTCTGCAGTGTATAGTAGCNGCACCTTGAATACAGCGTCTGCCTTTTCACCGTTAGGCATGGTTACTCTAGCCTGAAGATTTGCTTCTGTTGCAGATGGCTCTCCTAGGTTTAACCAAGTCACGCTGGAGTGGCTAAGTGGTCTTCCTGCGAATTCATTGCCTTCAGGAACAACTTCTGGAAGTACGAATGGTCGAGGTGCGATGTATAGGTCTTCTTCCTCTTCAGCATCAATCCATTCTACAACGCCTTCGTTGACGAGATCTTTAAACGTCATTTCACCGTTAGAAACCATTTCTAGATGCTTCTGAGTTAGTCTTGGTGCNCCATCATATAGAATTAGAACCGGTCTTAGAATTCTACCCTTATCTGTATTGATGAAAATGTCTTTGTTGACACTGTCGTATCTAATAGAGACTTCAGACCTTATAGCTCCACGACGACGAGCATTCTTGAATTGGTTTACAAGATTCTTACCACGCTTGTGGACTCCATATATGTCACCATTGACGTGGATTCTGTCACCATCTGTCCAGTCATCAGGCTGGAATACATCCATCTCATCTAAACGTGTACGAATTTCTTCTTCAGGAACTGCTTCAGAGATATCAATCATTTGTGCAGCGTTCTTTACTAGACCACAGTTTTGTCCTTCAGGTGTCTCGTTTGGACACAATCTTCCCCACTGAGTAGGGTGCAGGTCACGGGCTTCGAAGTGAGGTTGGCTTCGTACCAGTGGGCTAGTTACACGACGCATGTGCGACAATGCGGAAAGGAAGGTTGTACGATCTAGGAGTTGACTTACTCCCGAGCGTCCACCTACCCAGTTACCTGTAGCTAATGCGTGCATGATTTTACTGGTTAATACATCCGGCCTCAAGCAAGATGTGATCTTTAGTTCACGCTTTCGGTTGTGATGGCGCTCTAGTTGGTACTTCAAGTCACGAGCAAGTTGTCCCATTGATACACGGAACAAATCCTCTACCAAGTCACCTGCCAAGCGAACACGCTTGTTTGCGTAGTGGTCCTTGTCATTCGGCTTACGGCTAGTAATTGCCATTTCTAGAACTTGACGAACAATTCTTCCAAGGAAAATCGCCTTCTTCTTGCGGTCTTCAACTTGGTCACCCAAGTGNGGNAGTAGTTCACGGTCAAGCANTTGGTTAACNCTAGCCTCACGGTATTCTTTCTGTTGACCTGCAGCGAATTTCTTCTCAAGCCAGCCATGNGCTTCGTCCATTGAATCAACGGCATACTCTTCATTATCTTTGACTTCGTTGATGTTAGCAACGATGAACTTGAAAGTTTCAGTAGGACCAGCAATTGCTTGGAACAATTCTTGGTCATTCTCGATACCCAATGCACGCATGAGAAGTACTACAGGGATCGCAGTTGTTCCTGCAGTACTAATCTTGACCATTAGCATACCGTCACGGCGCTTTTCTACAGTCAGTGGCTTTCTCATACCGTCCTTCTGTGAGAAAATCTTAGCAACTTCAGTCTTCTTAGCGTATCTCTTGTTAATTTCTACGGTTACACGATTTGGAGCTAGGTCTTCCATTGAGATTAGTACTCTTTCAGTACCATTGATGATAAAATAACCACCAGGGTCTAGTGGATCTTCTCCCTTCTGNCTCAACAACTCTTCCCACATCTTTCTGTCTTCGTCAGAAGTGGTTGGATGNAGGACNCGGTCTCCAGCGATATGGTTAGCGTGNAAGTTACATCTGCGGCTGCGAACCATGATTGGCATGTTTCCAACTTGTACTCCCTTTTCAGGTTGAGTTGGAACACCATTTCTGTAAATTGTGAAGTCCATCTTTACTGGTGACATGTAAGTNAGTTTTCTGAGTCGGNACTCCATTGGCTGTGAAGGGTGGTCACTACCGTCTGCTTCACGAATGGTTGGTTCACCTAGTTGGATGTTCTTGACTCTGATAATGATGTCCTGGTCGATTACGTCAAGTTTGATTAAACCGCCCTTTTCATCTTCGACTTCTTCGTCAGTACCTACTCTGATACTGCGAACGATTTTTTCCATTCTGGACAGAGAATTGTCTCCCGATGGAATACAATCGTCATATGATGCCANCTGGTGATTGACTAAGCTACGTTCTCGGAAAAATGATTCAATAATCTCCTTCATNATACCACCTCAGCTCAGCTGCCCTCCACGATTAATCTGTAAGCAACAGAAACACCGGCGGATGGTGACTGTCTTACGACCTTAAGCACACGGTCTGCCAACCATCCAGCAGGGAGAGGGACGTGTTCCTCGTCTTCGCTGGATGCTGCGTCATGTGCCCTTTCTGTGGTTTCTTTTATCACTTGGACAACTGGATCAGTAATCAGAATTTTCGGAAGTAATTCTTTAGCAAGTCTAGACTCGCCAGTTTCTTCGTCTGTAGTTAGAAGACCCCATGGGGCTAATTGCTCCTCTTCATCTTCTACTGGGACTAACTCTTGATGAGGGACTAAAACATGGTTTAGCACATTGAATTTGGTTCCAGCCAAATCCATGTCATCATCATCAAGAGCCTTTCTTGAAATAGTAATTTTGCGACTCTTACGCTTCTGTCTGCGTTGACCTAATTCGGCAAGTGCATTCATTGCGCCGGTGAAAATTTCATCGTCTTTGGAAACGCCGAGAACAGATGCAATTTCATCTGCAGGCATTGCCTTGATGTCAGTCATGTTTCTATCTGTTGCGAGTTTGTGAGCATATTCTTCTGCGATGCCCATTTCCATTAATCGCTTCTTAGTTGCCGACTTTACTACCATAACACACGCCCCGCCTAGCCCTGAATACACCGGTCCTGTTCTTGTCAGGCGGGCCTGACGGGGTTCGAACCCGCGACCGTCCGGTTAAAAGCCGGACGCTCTACCTGACTAAGCTACAGGCCCAAATGTATGTCTTGGGCTTCTTGGCCGACCTGTATAGGGTTCTTAAATCCTCCGCCAGAAAAAAACCTACGCAGAACGCACGACAGAGCGGGCCTGAGGAGAACCCCATAGACACCCCTACTTTTCTGCACCGAGTCATAAATGCTTCGGATTTTCTTAGAANCAATTTTTCTAAACTTCCACACAAATTCATACTTGTGTTGAGTTCTTAATCATAAAAGAGGAATTAAGCCCCTACCGCCTGGGAGTACCGGGCCCAATGAATAAGGACGGTGTTTTTTCTCCTGAAGTTACATCTCAGGAAGTAGAAAGGTTGGATCGTCCCTCAAGGATATTATCATGGTGCCCAACGGGTGATTATAGATTTGAAATTACTATCCCACCCACCGTTTACCCTCCAAGAGAAGATACTGATTTATTGGCTAAAAGACTGATACTTCTAGGACCTGGCAGAGGTAGGAAATTTCTTGAAATAGGCTGTGGAACTGGTGCATTATCCTTGCTAGCATCGTCGCTTGGATGGAAAGTTAGTTCCTGTGACATCAACCCATTTGCAGTTGTAGCTTGCAAAGGCAATTTCAAATCGAACAATTTGGAAGCCAAAATCAAGGAAGGAGGAGTTGGGCCTGAAGAATTCCCATTTGATGACAAATTTGACCTGATAATTTGGAATTTACCCTACATCNNNATTGATGAAGTCGATAGCGTGCTTGGACCGATGGAAGAGGCCGCTCTGATAGATACCGATGAATTAGGATTGGCTAACAGATTGGTAAAGTGTATTGCTAGTAAGCAACTACTTTCTTCTAATGGCATAATTTTGATATTAGGAAGAGATAATTTGCAGATTGAAAACACTATTTTCGCAAAGAGAAAATGGGATAGAATAGATTTCGAAGACGGAGAAAAACTAGCGGTTCATTGTCTATGGAGGCCATTTGAAAACGCGGTCAGCAAGTATGTTGAAAGAACAGGTTCCACCAATGATGATTTGATGGCATTTTCAGGAATAGGTAGCCACATCTCCACATCTTGGCAAGACTCAGGGAGAGGTCGNAGAAACAGAAAGTGGTTTTCTNTAGAAGGCTCTTACGCAGGTTCATGGATTATTGCTGAAGGGTATAGCATTAACCCTGGTTTAATCCAGCTTGCAGGAGGGCTTGCAGTTCTGAATTCAATCAACGATTCTAGGCTGAAATTGAAGTGGCCAAATGATATTCTTTACGATGGTAGGAAGATATGTGGTATTCTAGTTGAAGGGAAATCAATAGGCAAGGAAAACAAGGTTATTGTTGGAATTGGTATCAATCTGAAAGGCAGTGTGAATTTTGAACAATTTGAAATTGCCAGTATGGATGAAATTTCTGAAATTTCACATGATGAAATCGATGCTAGATTAAACATTGAGTTGTCGTCGCTATTAGAACAAAAAGAGAACCTTCCACCAGTTGATTTTGATAATATCAAAAAACAAGTTCATGAATTAATGATTGCCTATGGAAATCCAAAGTTCGAGGGCAAAATTTACGAGGATTTCGAATTAAACGAATGTGGAGAATTGGTTTTAGATGGCAAAATTGTGGATGATGGAGAAGATGTTGAATGGATCTAATCTTCAAGCAGGCCTTCCATAGGCTCATCTTCAGAATCTTTGGAGATTCTTTTCAGAATTCCAAATGCTAGAATTATGATTCCAACGGGATAGAGCCCATAGTCTATGAGAACTCCTCTACTGATTGAATAATCAATGACTGAATCATCAACAACTGAAAAATTGAATGTGTGAACTCCAGAAGATTCAGCAGTGTATTCCCATTTAGTATCCTTAAAATCTTCNAAATCAGATTTCCCATCTGGCAAAATCACAGTTGGTTTCACATCTCCTTCTTGCACTTCGAGAGTAAAGACATCTCCTTCCGACAAATCATACTTCACTTCGAAAAAATCGCATGTATCTTCATCACAATTAATTGTAACCGGAGTCGACCATGCNTGTATGACCAACATTGTTAGAAGAATCGTCGAGCCGATGAGAATCATAACATCCTCGCTCTTGACAGGTGGTGCCGCTCCTCCTGCTCCCATAATCCGNCGGGGGAGGATTTAGCACTTCAACGCTTTCTAGGCTTACGAGTGAAATTCATTCTCTCACGTACCAAACGTATCTTGCCACTTGAAGTAACGCTAACAACCCTCCCNGAACTTAATGATTCACGAATTGTGTTGTATTCCTCTAAACGTACGACTAAAATGCATTTTCCATCTTCAAAATCATATAGTTTAACAGAAAATTGCTGTAAGTATTTCTCCAATTCACTCCTTGAATTAAAGCCTTCACAGATGCAACCAATCCATCGACGCTTGCCTCGCAATGCCTTTGTCAATTTCTCGGCCATAACTAACCCTCAGAGGCGCTTGTATTAACATGATGCTATCACTCGCCGGTTTGGGCGCAGCCATGAGTGANGAACCTAGTCAACAGTATGAACAGATTGGATTCATCCAACTGATCAGAAATATGCTATCCCCACGTACTCTACCCCACATCATTATGATTGCATTAATCTCAATTATTCTTCTATTCTTAGTTGATTCACAAGAAGTTCTTGTAGCCATGTCGTTTATTTCAATGGCAATTTCATATGTTTTAATCGCAATACTTTCTAATTCCAAAATAATACAAAATTTAACTAAATTACCAGAAGAAAAAGGAGATTCACAGTGGCTAGTACGTTTATTCTTCAGTTTTAGAATCACAATTGTACCGATTTTAATTGCAACAATCATTGTTGGAATCCTTTGGAGTTTTACTGGTGGTTATGACAATGTATGGATTTCACCATTACTAGCATCACTATTCATTGTCTGGTCTATAGCACAGGCTGCATCATTTCGAACGGGTATTGTCGAGTGGTTAGCTAATGGATTGGGAGATGCCAAGTTACACACATATCAGGAAAAAATCTCTACNGCATCGCAAATANTTGTGGTACAAATTTTCGCTTTGGTAATATTATGGATAGGACAGATAGTNAGCCAATCTGAAAATANGACACTTCAAGANGCGNTAATANGCGGTATNGCTTTTATNNTGGCCAGTGTNNTATTNCAAGCAGCAACNNTATGGCTTACACGTGATGAGCGAGAAGCNTCTGGAAANGAAAAAGGCATGGCNGCATTTTCTTTCAAGTGGATGATNNTAGCACAATTATTCATTACATGGCACGCATTTAGCATNTACAGAAGAATTGCAATGTCNCCATCAGAGGTNTCNACCATANTCGAAGAAGGTTTTCTGATGGCATTTACAGTCATCTTTGCNGTNTGGTCANTNACTTCATACACNGTTCGAGATGGAAANCGGTTNNTTTCAGAAAACGCATCCCTCCCATTGGGAATTTCTTTTGGTTACGCATATGCTGGTTCCGTAGCTATGCTAACAGGCACTTTTGATAATCTAAAGGAAGTCATGATCTTCGGACACATTCTTACTATTTGTGCTATGATGCTACTTTTGAGACCAACGCTAAGAACCAGCAGAATGACTTCAGAAATGTTCCTGAATGCTAAATCAATAGATATATCCAAAGTAAATATCGAAGAAAATAAGGATAAAAACAACGATGATAATCCCGCTTCGGAAGATGAAACTGAAGAGAAATGGCAAGAAGACAGAGAAATCGATTGGGAGAAAGGTATCGACATTTCAGAGGATACAGACTGGGATGATTCTGATGTCGAACTTGCAGAATCAGACGAGGCTTAGATTGGATTTTTCTTCCAGGCCTGCAACAACAGCAACTACTCTAACTCTGCCTTGTAAGTCATCGCTTACTCGAGCCCCTAGTATCACTTGGGCATCTTCATCGAACCTAGCGGTAAATGCATCAGCAATCAATCCAACCTGACCGACTGTCATGCCTGGGCCGCCTTCGATTTGGAGTAAACAAGCCTTGGCTCCGTCAAATGATAAATTCGCAAGCGGAGCGCTCATTGCGTCTTCAAGAAGGCTATTTGCATCATCAGGATCACCTTGACCCACCATCAGAGTTGAGCCACCTGAATGGCCAACGATTGTCTTCAAATCCATCATATCGAGATTAATCAATCCTAATCGCATTAATGTCCTGACTAATCCATCCACAAATTCCTCTACCCACGAAGCACCCAATCGCCAATCAGTTCCTCTTTCTCGAGCTTGCCATGCTAAACGGTCGAGGTCCAGCCTGACACATACATCAGAGTTAGATTCCAATTTTGATAATCCTTCCTTACTAACTTTCAACCTTGTCTCTTGGGCTTCAAATGGAATTGCTGCGATAGAGATTACAATAGCGCCAGACAAACGCGCTTGCCTGGCAAATTCTGGTGCTGCACCGGTACCAGTGCCTCCACCAAGTCCAGTGAGCAAAACCACCATTTCGACTCCATCCAACAAGGTACGTGAAACGCTTGATGCTTGTCTCATTCTTTGTTCACCTAACGGAGGCAGTGCAGCACATCCTGCGCTATCCAAATCCTTGCCTAGACGAATTACATGAGCTTCTTGATGATCAAAAGATGATTCATCAGCATCGATCAAAACCAAATCGATTCCGTGTCCTGTGCGTGAATGGGCCCTTTTAGCCCACGACGAACCCAAACCTCCTACCCCTGCAATGAGGATTTGGGCTCCATCCATGGTAGACCCTTTCAGCGGAGGTTATTCAATCTCTGCCCACATATCTCTGATACCGGCGTCTTGCATCTCTCGCCCAAGCATTGTCTGGCTCTATCCGCAAAACTTTGTCATACAATTCGACAGCCTTTTCGAAATCTGAAAAGTGGCGCCCGTACAAGTGCGCCAAATTATTGAGAACGGGAATACACTCATCATCATCTGCTAACATCTCTAGAAGAATCTCTTCTGCTTTACCAAGGTTATTTCTCAACATCTCTTCCTCCGCCTCTTCCAATTTGATTAGTTCTTCTTTTGACAAGTCATATGTGTTCTCAAAAGGGTGGTCTGACATGTGCTATCCTCATTGTTGTTGGACATATGATTTGTCATTATTTGTTTAGGCAAAAAAACACCCTAAAATGTTACACTGCATGACTCTCTAGCGATGATAAATCAAGCAACGATTATAGGGGCAATACTAGTCGGTCAAATCACTGGGGTTGGCCATGCTAATGTCGAGGGTATTCCAGCGAAGCATCTTGCCTTTGGTGCTCGTTACATTGATGCTCCTTCCGGGCATCACAAATGCCTATCCAGATGGCATTGGTGGGGAACAGCCTCACGGCGATTACACCATTGCTGACGTTGCCAAGGAAGGATGTCTTTGCCACGGTGAAGAACCAAGCAACTCTGTAATGGTAATCTTGGTCGATGTACCATACACATGGGTTGCTGGTACCACATACGATATGCGCTTGGAAATCATCGGCGGACCAGACACCAATATGGGAGGATTCTCTGCTAGAGTTAGTGCTGGAGAACTATCAGGAGATGGCGAGAATTGGGACGGCGATGTCACTACTCTTACCCACCAATCACCGAATTCAAGGATTTTTGCGATTTCATGGGCCGCTCCTGCAGACAGTTCAGCTGGAACTACGGTCGACTTCTGGATTAGCGGTAATGCTGTCAACGGTGCGGACGGTCCAGCGGGAGATTACTGGAACCAAATCGTGTTTAATCTAATCGAAGTTGCTGAAGATGACAAGCGAGGAACTCGATCTCTGATAGCCGGTAGTGGAACTCCTGAGGCTCCTGAAAGCAAAGCTGGAGAAATCGACATTTCAACACTTGGTGCTGGATTCAGAGCACACTGGCTAGGACTGCTTGGATTTGGAGCTGTAATTGCTGTGATTATTTTCTGTGGACTTCTACTCCGATATGGATTCTCAACATCATACAAAGGCCGTAGTAACCTCCTTCGCCTAAGATACAAGATTAACAGAAGAGGTGATCAGTGATGGCTAAAGATACGATAACCCAGTTGTTAGAAAAAGTTGCTTCAGGCAAAGTCACTGTCAAAGATGCAAGAATTGCTCTTGAAGACGCATCGCTGACTGAAGAGCAAATGGATGCAGCGATAAACCATGGAGTATTCAACCCTGCAGAGCCTGGCACAATAATTTCTGCATCACTAGCACCATCTGGAAATTCTGCTTTGACAATATTCTTCTTCGCATGGGGAATATTCTGGGCATTATATTGGTTCGGCACAATGTTGTACGGATTACTCAATGGCTCGACTTGGGAGCAACAGCAGTTGTCTTATCACATGGCAATGGGGCTAACTACACTAATCATGATGGGCATTGTTTACCTAAAGTGGGTATTGCCTGACACAATAATAGTCAAACACAGTCAGAACAAGTACATCCCTGAACATCAGAAGGATTGGAGAGAATACAAGTGGTGATACTATGGATGACAAAAGATTGAGGCCCGCACCATCGCCTGAAGACTCTGTTTTGTCTTCATTAGGCGAGGTTTCTGTGAACCGCAGGCAGTTCATGCGATATGGATTCAATACTGCTAGCGGAGTACTGGCTGCAACCCTAGGTGCCCTAGGATTTGCAGCCATACTAATGCCGCCTTCTGGAGGAGGTGGAGGTGACTCCTCTGTCCTTTACTGGGCTAAAGGCCGTGAAGAAGAAGCATGGTACGGAGCAAAGCACCTGCAACCGATGATGAAATCGGACTTTGAAGCAGAAGCTGCTAACTCAAATGTTGGAATGTCTGGAGCACAAGGTGTTTGGAACGGACTTCCTGTAATCGTCAATTATGTTCCACACGCAGAAAACTCCGGCAAACCAGTTTCTGACAACTCACCTAGATTCCAGGAAATGGCAGGATATGACATCGGAGGCAACTACGTCGGGCACGCTACTGAGTTCCTGCTTGGAAACCCTGAAGTTTTCGACCCGAATAACAACCTTGTCATGAGTTTCGCTAGATGCACACACTTGTGTTGTATTCCGGGATGGCAATTGGTAACTAACACTCAAACTGACGACAACTGGACACCAGGAGGTGGAGATGACGGTGGAAGCAAAATGTTCTGCATCTGCCACTCCAGCAGATTCGACCCCACTGCGATTGAAGTTAACAGAAACGCAAACAGATCAACTGGAGCATCATTTGAATATCTTGGAATAAGAAGAGCAGGTGGCCCTGCGCCCCTAGGATTGCCAATTATTCCTATTGTCATGAACGGAGATACCATCGAAGCGTCTTCGGATTATACGGGCTGGTTGACCTATTGCGACTGAGGTGATTACATGAGCACAATATTCTGGGTACTCTGGTTCTTTATCGCCTTCATCATTGTTCTAATAGCGTTCACGCTACGCAAGGAAAACGAGGAAATACCTCGAAGAGAAATTCTCCGTGCCGTTGAATCTAGCGGTAAAATGGGATTCGCAGAGAGAACATTCCTCTGGGTATTCTCTTTCCTAGATACTAGATTCAGAATTCAAGACTACTGGAATATGAGCAAGGGTGCGTATTACAATATGCACAGACAGATGCCTCTAACTCACGCAGAGAAGTATAAACTGCGAATTATTTGGTATTGGTATCCTCTATATTGCTTGGGAGGTATTTCCTTCCTTTCATTCATCATCCTCGTAATTACAGGAACTGTACTAGGAATTTACTATGTTCCTGGCGGTGAAGGTGATCCATCTCCTGCTTACGCAAGTATGCAATTCATCATGACTCAACTTCCGTTCGGATATATCATTCGTGCAGTTCACCACTGGGGAACTCACTTCATGGTAGCATCTGTATTCTTGCACATGTGTAGAGTATACTTCACTGGTGCTTACAGAAACCCACGAGAACTAAATTGGCTAATTGGTGTGGCTTTGATGGCTCTGACAATTGTCTTCGGATATTCGGGTTATCTGCTACCATGGGATACTCTAGCATATGGAGCTGCTGTTATCGGAATCAACCTAGCTAATGCTACACCATTGATTGGAAAGTATATCGCAACATTACTATTCTCTGGTTCATCTTTGTCTCACAGGACAGTTACTCGAATGTACTTCATTCACGTGTTCATATTACCAGTGATCGTCACGACACTAATCATCATACATTTGTTCATTGTATGGGTACAAGGAATTGCGGAGCCGCATTGATATTGGGGGGATAAAAGTGGGATTAATAGACAATTTTGGCGCAGTAGCATCTTCCTATATGGAACAAAAGGAGCAGTTAGAATCTGCCGAAGAAAAGCGTAAGCGTACTCGTTCAGGACACGGTTTCTGGCCGCATGAAGTGCTCCGTGACACACTGATTTTCGGATTCATGGCTTGTGTTCTACTATTCTATGCATGGTTGATTCCGCCTCCTCTGCATAGTGCTGCGGACCCATTCGCTCAAGCAGGATTCGTATTCCCTGATTGGTACGTACTATTCTCTTACGGATACCTAAGGTGGGGAGAATATCTACCTCAATTCGATGTTCCTCTTGGACCAATAGGTGATTTCTTCGGACAACCATCATTCCCATGGAACGCTGCTTGGTGGGGAGCATTCCTTACTGGAATCCCAGTCGGTATTCTTGCACTTCCTCCATTCTTGGGCGGTCGTGAAAAGAGACCTGTTGAAGACCCATGGTTCGCTAGCGCAGGTGTAGTTTACCTTGCACACATTTGGTTCATCTCCGTTTTCTCTATCAACATCTTCTTGGAATTGTATGGCAAAAACCGGAGTGACTTCTGTAAACTAGATAGCCACGGAGATTTATTGTGTGGTGTAAGAGATCCATGGATTGCAGAATTGTTCAACATGATACCATGGGTGATGACTGGAATTCTTCTTTGGATAATGATTTACTTTATTGCAAAATGGTTATTCAATAATGCATGGGGTGCCAGATTTACTCCAGCCCACGGTAAGAAACTAATTGTTGGAGCATTCATTGTGGCTACAGCTGCAAGCGTAGTAACCTACCCAGTATACGATAATGGATTCTGGGACGCTAGAGGTTTGCTAACAATTTCAGATTATGAGAAGTTGGAAGAAATGCGATCTCAACCATCGGATATCCAAGTAAATGAGAGAACTGAGTTCATGGATTTGCAAGGGTTCGATGGAGATATAGTACCAGCATCTGCATGGATGGATTGGAATATTTACCAACCGACGAGATATTATTTGATAGATTTCTCAGATAATAACGGACATCAAGATTTAGATTCTGGAGTGAATGGCGCAACAGGAATTGAAAATTACACAGCTGATGAAACCATTTGGACGAGCGGATCATTCAGTATCACTGATGATTACTGGCCAGAAGATACAGACTTCAAGACCGTTCCTGTTGACGCAACATGTGCAACAAGAGCCAGTGAAGTCCTAATCGATGGAGGAGACTCCACGTCGAGTATGATACAGTCTAGCCTTGTAATCACTGAAAGAAACAGTGGAGATGTTGTAATCGACACCGATTGTAACAGCGGTGAAGCAGGAATCGAGTTAGAAGCCGGATTGTATGACTACGAATTTAGGGTAGAATCAACCGATGGATTACGAACAAATGATTCTGTAGTCGTTGAAACATTATTCACGATTCAAGCATTCCAACCTCTGCTATTGTACGATGATGATGCAGGAAATGGCCTAGCAGGAATGACTGTTGACCTTTCCAACTCCCTAAATATGGAACTAGAAGGAGACAACATGGGAGTTATTGTAAATCCAACCTATCACACCAACCCTCTAGCATTAGATGCCAAGTTGACATATGCTATGTTCATTCCTTGTATCACTGCTGGAGCAGTTACGTTTGTTGTCCTAAGGAATATGGCACGTGGATATGAATTCGAAATGAACAAGTGTTACGGTTGTGACCTTTGTGACGATGCATGTCCTGTCAGATTGTTCAATGCTGGTGACAAATTGAACATCATTTACAACTCTTGGAATAATGAGGACGATGGTGTGCCGTTGTACTCATGTCTAACATGTACTGCATGTACTAACGCATGTCCACAACTTGTAGACTATGACTCCTATGTAGACATTCGCCGCTCACTGATTGTAGGCGGTCCTGCTGCTGAAATCCCTCACACTGTTCTACAAGCAGTTCTTGCTGCAGAAGCAGAGGAAGAAAGCGATGCTGATTTCGTTTCTATTGAAGACTATCCTATCGATTCAAACATTGGATACTATCCAGGATGTGTTGATTACCTAGATCAAGAAATGGTCTTTAGCCATCTGAATGAAGGTTCGATGGACTTAGGAGAGACAACAACAGCTGCATTCACTCTATTCGAAGAAATGGGAACCGATGTATCCTACCTCGGCAGGGACTTCCTGAAGTGTTGTGGACACGACCAGAAGTGGCAAGGTCTTGACGAGGTCTTTGAGAAGTTGAAGGCTTACAACCAGAAGAAGATAGAAGCCTCGGGAATTGACACGCTAGTTTCATCCTGTGCAGAGTGTTTCAGAACATTTGCTCGTGACTATGAACTTGAAGGCGTCAAAGTAATGCACACAACAGAATTCCTAATCGAGAATGGTTTCGACATGGAAATGAAGGCTGAAGATGACTTGACTGTCACATACCACGATCCATGTAGACTTGGAAGGCAGATGGGTATCTATGAGGAACCTCGTGAATTGGTAGCTGGTGTCGAAGGTGTAGAACTCGTTGAAATGGAGCACCATGGCGAAGATGCAATGTGCTGTGGAGTTTCAAGTATGATGTCCTGTAATGAGAATGCAAGAGCACTTAGAGTATCTCGTATGGAAGAAATCAGAAACACTGGAGCCGACATGATGATTACATCCTGTCCAAAGTGTGTATCTCACTTCGAATGCCTCAAGTTCGAAGGTGATGAGCGCCATGACATCGAAATTCTTGATGTGGTTTCATTCCTAGCCCGCCAAGTTGAAGCAAAGAAATCCCTAGCGGAAGAAGCAACTACTCAATTCGCTCAATATTCCGTGGACTTCCCAGCCGAGGCATAATCTGTAACCTGACCAAAAAATCGGGTCAATATTGATTAATGTTGATTTTGAGTATGACCTCATGGACTACGATAGTCATACACTACTTGATCTCAAAACCATGTGCAAGGAAAGAGGTTTGCGGGTCAGTGGAAACAAGGCTGAAGTCGTCATACGCTTGATGGAGGATGATGAAGCTAAATCTCCTCAACCTGTCTCAATTCCAACACAACAAAATATGCAATTTGGGCAACAACAGATGTATGGTGGACAACCGCAGCAGATTTTCATAACAAACAACACTACTAGTGTTGTTCAGATTACTGGTTTTTTGATTATTTTATACGGTTTGTTTAGGATTTTTGTTAGCATGTTATTCAGTGAAAGTGATGAAGGGGGTGAGTCATTCATCGCTTTGGTCATTGGAACTTCATTTGTTTTCGGCGGAATCTTATCGGTTCAAGGATATCGACTAGGACTGTATTTTACTCTGGTTACCTTAGTGATTTCAGGAATGTTTTCCTTGGCTTATATTGACGAATATTGGAGCCCTCTGTCTGTAGGACATGTAGGGGATGACTCGGTTGGATTCTCTTTATTCTGTTCGGGGCTCTGTATGCTAATTGTAGCAATGCCATTACTTACTGCAGACCCATCAAATTTCAAAACTGGGACTCCGAATTATCTCAAAGCTATTGTTGACATGGCAGATTTTGTTTCACCAGTACCATTAGTTTGGTCTGAACAAAAAGACGCTGTTGAAGCGAAAGTTGTGATCAATTGTACAACTTGCAAATCTCCATTGAAGGTACCAGTAGGATACAAGGGGAATGTCAAATGCCCATCATGTGGGGAAAAATTCGAAGTTAAGTGATTACGAAGATTCTTCTTCTTCCATCCCTCTGATTTCATAGTTTGATGGGAACAGAGCGACAATTACTCCGGCTATTAAGAAGCCAAGACCCATGGCGAATTCCTGTTGAACAAACAAAAACTCCAAGGCAAAGACAACAAGTAGTAAACCTCCAATGTTCGAAACCCAAACCAGAGTCTTGAATGTTGAAAGTGAAACACCTGTAGTATTTGGTCCTCGCTTGGGACCAAACTCTCCACCGAATCTTTGAGCTCCATCGTGTTCTGGTTGGTTAGACATAATATCACCTATCAATCATTGTAATAGCATCAGTAGGGCATGCCAAAACACACAACCTACATCCTGTACAGTCATCTCGGATAATCTTAGCTTTGCGATTGCTAGGAACCTCTAGCAAAGGAGATGCCATGTCTTTGTAGTATAATTCGATAGCACTATCATCACACACTATAGTACACTGGTCGCACCCAATGCATAGATTCTCAGTCACCCAGGCAACTGTTCCCTCCCCTCCTTTGATAGATGCCCTACGCTCGCCTTTCTGACGTGCAAGTGAAATCGCTATGCGTTCAGCCTCTGCTTCACGCCGCTTAACGAGTTCTTCGCGAGAGGTCATTCAACCACCTCCAAGAGGTGCTTACCTTCAAACCTCTCCACACTTAGATTCACCAAAACGTCACCTAAGCAGTAAAATGCACCCACGAGTAACGGAGGATTCCAAGCGGTTAATCCAGTCCATGGCACATCACTTGCCCATGTCCAGTTTGCAAGATAAGTACCCCATAGTTCCATCAATAGAGCAGCCCAAGCCATTGTGGCGTAAAGAGCAGGTTGCGGACCCCATTTAGTAAATAAAAGAACTAATAGAAGCAGAATTACACCTGATGTGTCACCTCCTGTCCAAACGCCATAGGCAACTAAAGGTATGAATGGAAGTAAACTGAACATTGCTTTTTGTACAGGCAGATATGCACTAATCCTTCTTCCTGCATCAAACAAAAACCAGTGTCCTACTGGCACGAATAACGGCATTAGTCCGCGTTGATATTCGTAAATTAACCATACTTCAGAGAAAAATAATTCCATTGGAGTTGCGAAAGCTAGAACGGTAATCATCTCGATCCTTTCCTTTCTTTCCGCATTTTTGAATAGCCAAACGAATAATCCAATACACCATACATTTACTGGCCATTCAGCGTATTTTGCGCTGATGTACAAGCCAATTGCAATAGTTAAGGCATAAATCGCGACTCTCTTCATTGAATCACCTCAACGCAATTCGATTGAAACGCCTTCAGCACGCATGACTTCGATGACGAGTTGAATCACATCATCAGGAAGATCTTCCGGAGCAAAAACTCCCTTGCCAAACATATCTGGTCTATCTATCCAAGCAATTACACAACATGCAGTAACCAGGCCGGTAGTTCTAGCCATGCTAGAATCCCCATCTTTCCCTAAATCTTCAACTACCCAAGTTCTATTTTCATTACCTGAAGAAACGGATACTTCCATCCATGTAAACTCTGAGCGCAGTGGGTCGAGGGCCCATGCTTCAACCAATTCCTCAGGTCGCAATTTTGTTTTTTGATATCTTTGAATGTGCCCTGGCCATCTAACAGTATACTCGCCCATCTTCTCAGCAGGCATAGACAACAAGGAACGCAAACCATCGGTCAAGAATGCTTCCATTTCCCTATCATTTGCATTTATAGAATGCAAATCTGTCATAGCAGGAACTTCGACTTGCTTACCTTTTTGGATTACTCTAGCAGGACGTGTGTACTCTGCAATCACATCATGTGGAGAAAATGGTGCCATGTATGACCATCCATCATCAGGCTGCTGCGGGTTGCCACCTACTTTGATGCTAACTTCATCAAGACTGCCAAATTCTCGTAATGCAGATGCTACAAGCATATTCGACAACCCGGGAGCAATTCCTACGTCCCATAGGATTGTACTTGATACATCTTCCAAAGAATCTGGAGTGGTTTCGCTAAAGGACAAGTCAACGATTCTTTGCCCTGTATTTTTCAATAGGCAAGTCATCTTGTTACCAAGAGAACCAGGAAGCATATTCACTACCACTTCAGCTTGACTATGGTCCGTAGTTAATGCATCAGCAAGGTGAAAAATCGCAGGAGACTCACGCTCAACTACATCATACAAATGGACATCGAAGCCAGCTTCAACTAACCTTCTAGTTACAAATGAACCAACTAGACCTCCACCCAAACAATGTATCCGCATGTTAATCCACCATCTGCTTTTGTGACTCAGCACCCATCGCCAACATGGACAATTCCGAAACTAGAGCATGCCAACCATGCGCATGTTCACCAAATTGCTTCCCTACTTCACTGTAAGGTTTGAATTCAGCAGATGGTGAATTCAGATTTTCCATTTCGCCCTTCTTAGGATTTATTCGGTAAAACCACGATGCGGCTTCTCCATCTACGAGATACACAACCGGTTCAACAGGCGCGCCTTCAGTTGTATTCAGGGAAGTCGGAACCCCTTCCTGAATTAGGAAGTTTTCTACATCTACTCCTCCCTTAGAATACATCAAGCGTTTGAATTTTCGATTGGACAAATTTAGTAACTCGTTACCGCTAGTTACTGCCATTATTCCCAAACCATATGTTCCTCGATCATTTTTGATAAAAGCAACTGGTTGCCTTTCTATTCCTAATTCATCGTATTTTGCTGCTATTCTGGCCAAGAATTCATCAACTTCTGAGGCGAGAATTTGGCGACAAGTTTCTTTTTCGAGACACTTGTCTTCAGAAACAAACCAGGTTGTCATCAAATGCCAAGAGTCTATATCGAGAATTTCTGCAATTTCATCAACATAAACCTGCAAGCATTGGTAATGTTCGCTTTTTCTTCTTCGCTGCCACCCCATATGCGGAGGCGGTGAAACTTGGTGTGCTCCCAAGCCAGCAACCATACCTTCAGTGAGATCATTATTCAGTAAAACAAGGCATGGCTTTTCACCGCCAACCAACAATTGCTCCCCATCTACTTCAACAGCATCCAATGATAGAGGCCCAGTTATTCCATCCAATGAACCATGTCCTTCTAATTCAGGAGAGCCAACTGTGCACCTAAAACCAGCTAAGATAATCAGACGTTTGATAGTTGCAACGTTTTCTACATAACCAGGATTTCTGGTGTGAGATTCAGGATACAAATGAACCCATGCACAACCTTCGTGTTTACGTTTAATGTGATTTTTCAGCAATGCAGCAATATGTATTTCATCTTCGGGAGAAGTATTGTTGAAACCTGCTGGAAAGTGATTAGCATCCACAACTGCAACCTTCCAGCCTGCGTCTCTAATATCGACGCTTCCATAGATTGGAATAGGTACCTCTGTGCGTTTTTTTGTCATCCATTCGCTAATTTTATCGCGATTTTCCTCCAATCTTTGAGCCAAATCGTGAACGAATGTCATCCTATCACCTCGTCTAATAGAGATGCGGCATCACCATTTTTTCTAGTTCTACCGCCATCAAGAATGTGCACGGCTTCAAACAGACCCAGACCAATTGCGATGTCAGGTTGTCTGAGCAGAGCCTTCTCCATACTCGGATGACGAGCGGCTATTTCTTGAACCCGTGGTTGAAGCTCTGCAAGAACCTCTTCAATCAATTTGGGAGATGTCGCTCTTCCAGCAGGTAACTTTGGTCTTCGAACAATCTCAGAAGGTAAGTCTGTCAAATCTGCTGCTTTTCTCAAGGCCGCTTTCTCTTCCATGCTTGCAGGAAGTCTCCAATCCATTGGTAGTTTATTCGAGGCTTTTCGGTGCCTAAAACCGAGGAATGGAACTCGCACTTCAAGCCCGTGAGCCATCGAATGTCTGTCCACTAATCTTAATTGGAAATTGGATAATTGCCCATGGTCTAATTCAAATTGCAAGAAATCATTCAGACTTCTACAGTGGATTTCGGGGGAGTGATCATTTGACCACCATTGCTCACCCTCAAGTTTAGACAGGTTACAATTCAACTCGTCAAGCCTTGATTGAATCTCGAATGCATGACTTTTCAAGTCACGATAACGAGGATAACCTGCGTGAAGTTCGTCTGCCCCTTGACCGCATAACCCGACTGTTACCGATTCTGACATCTTGGCAAAAAGGGGTTGGAAAAACAGCACTGTCAAGTCTAAATCTTCACCATGCCAAGCTAAGTCAGGAAGTCTAGAATTGAACGAATCTTCTTGGAGGATATATTGGTGATGTTCTAGATCAAGACTGGAAGCAACTAATTCTGCAGCTTTCCAGTCTGGATTTTCTTCGCTTTCAGCAACAGTCCAACAGGCAGGTACTGGCTGTCCTGCCCGTTCTGCAGCCTCTCTTGCAACCGCACATACTAGACTAGAATCTAAGCCGCCAGATAAGACAATTCCAACAGGAACATCAGCCATCAGTCTATCCTTCACACTCTCAACGAATGACTCCAACAAACCTTCAGGATCGTTCCAAGATTCAGCAGGCTCTACTACTTGCTTTTCAAATCTAGAAAGACTAGTTAGTTGTGGAAACCCGTTTACTAACTCCCAAACTTCGACAGTTCCTGGACGAACTTGATTCACTCCAGAGAACAATGTTGTTCCATCTAGAGGATACTCCCACGCGATTCTTGCTCTCATTGCTAAATCATCTATTGCAGGAATATAATCTTCGTGAGCCCTCAATGCTTTAGCTTCTGACGCGAACAGTAAGTTATCTCCAGCGATTGTGCGCATAAGTGGCTTGATTCCCATTGCATCTCTCGCTAAGATTAGTTGGCCCTCGGCCCATAATGCGAAGGCAAACATACCATCTAATTTTGAAATCCATTTAGCATGGTGGTCTGCATTTCCCTTTCCATTATGCAAAGATAGCACTACCTCGCTATCACCGTTAGTAGTATACTGGTACATGTCATTTCTAAGTTCAAGGTGATTGTAGAACTCGCCATTCACAACTGCGACTTTGCCAGGTCCATAGAGCGGCTGAGGAGAACCCGAAATATCCAGTATCGCTAGACGAGTATGTGCTAGGCCGCAGAAATCATCTGAAAAGATTCCATTCCCATCTGGTCCACGGTGCTGCATCAAGTGGTTCATACGAGATAATACAGTTTGGTCAGGCTGGCCGAGCATGCCGCCTATACCACACATAGCAATCGCTAAACCTATTCCTTCAAGATATCTTGCTTTGGTTCAACTCACCAAAGTGGATATACGAACATAGTTATCATCAGCAAGACGAATGATAGTAAAAATGTCATCAGATAGGTACTCTGAGGAGGGTCTGCGGAAGGAGCATCATCACTCACGGCGTCTCACCTAACATCGGCGAGGCTATACGCCACTTCAACATAATGGTTCTACATCCATGGTACGAGCATTATTGTCGCCGCTAAAGGAATTAACAGCATTGTAGCATTATCATCGATCCATCTCAATCTCGGCCATTCCGCAGCTACACAAAGTGGACCCATGACCAAAGCCATCCAAAGCGGAGTATCTAGCCGATAGAAACATGCAATCCAAATCAAAGCGATGAATATTGACCCCCACAGGAAGACAGATTTGGGCTCGAGACCTTTTCTGCGAATTTCTCCTAAGAACGGGTCGCCCAGTGATAATGATAGAATTAGAGGCCAAACCAATTCAGGACTTTCAGGAAGTATCAGGAAGGTCAGACCAACTGCAAAACCACCCCATGCTAATGCGCTCACTTGATGTGATTCGTAGTCTCTCTGGCCAAAAATTGTAATTCCTAATTTCAGCCTAATTGCCTCACCAAATACCAAGACTAACGTCAATAATGAAACAACTTGAACTACTGTAATTGAAAGATAATCAGCTATCTTTTCCCCGAATTCGAAATAGACAAACGGAATAATTGACATTCCGATATGGAAACCTCTTCTAAACAGGTGACCATACATTCCACCAACAGAGTGGTCTACCGGGTCCGTGAGTTCAACTTGGTCACTCATTGAGTTCCCTCAGTGCTTCATCAAGTGCTAACCCTTCTTCAGACATGCGGTCAAGAATGCCCTCAAAATGGGGATTAGAGGTTAGAATGGATTCATGCGCCATGAGTAACTGCTGCCTACAGCGTGCACGCTTGGAAGATGTTCTTTCTTCAAGGTTAGTGATGAGATTAGACAAATTATCTAGCCCTTCACCTGTTACTGTACTTGTTTTGATAATTGGAGGAGCATCAGATGTTAGTCCAAGTGAAACTGATAAATCGTTGACAACTTTGTCACTTCCTTCCAAGTCTGCTTTGTTAACTACTATCAAATCAGCTAACTCCAGAAGACCTGCTTTTTCAGCTTGTATTCCATCACCTCTTGCTGGACCCTCAACTACAACTATTCTATTTGCAATAGCAGCACAACGCATCTCTGCTTGGCCTGCACCCACGGTCTCAATTAAGACTAAATCGAAAGAATTAGACAGTAAATGGCTTGCTAGGTCTCTAATTATAGAAGGTATAGAGCCACTAGATGACCTAGTTGCTACGCTCCGAACATAGATAGAATCAGACTTCGTTTTGTCATCCAAAACGCTCAACCTAATTCTGTCACCAAGTAATGCACCCCCGCTGAGTGGAGAAGTTGGGTCGACTGCTAATACTGCAATATTTTTTGTCGGAGACAACCTATGCAAGATTGCGTCTACAATGCAAGATTTACCTACGCCGGGTGGTCCAGTTATTGCGATTACGTCTCCATCGGTGTATGAATCAACTTGCATCTCGCCATTTTCAATAGCAGATAACTGCCGTGCGAGAGCCCTGCGATCCAATCACTCACCCCAGAACCAACCATCATCAGAGCCTACACCACAATCTCTAGTAGATGCTTCTTCAACAAAATCTAAAACTTCTGAAGATGGTGTTCCAGGGCCGAAAATTGCCCTCACTCCTGCAGAATAAAGAGGAGGTCTGTCTGATTCAGGAATAATGCCTCCGCCAAAGACGACGACATCATTCAAACCTGATTCCTTCAATAACCTGCAAATCTTTGGAAACAGGTGGCTATGAGCGCCTGAAAGAGAAGACAGGCCAACAAATCTTGCATCTTCATCCATTACGGTTCTAACAATTTGTTCCGGAGTTCGACGAAGACCGGTATAGATGACTTCATGCCCGCCGTCTCTCAAAGCCCTAGCGACAACCTTTGCACCACGGTCGTGACCGTCAAGACCGGGTTTTGCTATGACAATGCGCTGCCTTACGCCCATATTCGGATGTGTGTAGGAGCGTCTATGAAGTGCTTGCGGTGTAAAAATGCTCACAAAACCCATAAAGACGGTCTAACATATTCACCGTTTGGCGAAAGACATGATGGGTACCGAAGATAGACTGAGGGACCTGCGGGCGAGAAAGGCTCGCGTGGAAGCAGGAGGAGGGCAAGCAAGGGTTGATGCCCAGCATAATCGCGGTAAAATGACCGCTAGAGAACGTCTAGAAATGCTTCTCGACGAAGGTTCATTCCAAGAGATTGATGCTCTTGTTGAGCACAGATGTCGTGACTTTGACATGGACAAGAATGTGATTCCCGGTGACGGCGTAGTTACTGGCCATGGGACTATCAATGGCAGAGAGATTTTCGCTTTCGCTCAAGATTTCACAGTATATGGAGGAAGCCTTGGAGAGATGCACGGACTGAAAATCTGCAAGGTACTTGACATGGCATTGAAGACTGGTCGACCAGTTATTGGTCTGAACGACAGCGGAGGTGCTAGAATCCAAGAAGGAGTTGCTAGCCTTGGTTCATATGCTGAAATTTTCTTCCGAAATGTTAGAGCTAGCGGAGTTGTACCACAAATTAGTGTAATCATGGGGCCTTGCGCAGGCGGGGCTGTTTACTCTCCAGCAATTACTGACTTTGTAATCATGGTTGACAAGACTGCACACATGTTCATCACGGGACCTGAGGTCATCAAGACTGTAACTAATGAAGAGGTGTCTTTCGAAGATTTAGGTGGTGCTTCTACTCACGGAAGTAAGTCAGGTGTCTCACACTTCACTGCTGAAGATGACCAAGGAGCAATCGATTTAGCTCGAGAACTTGTCGACCTTCTTCCATCAAATAACATGGAAAAACCTCCACTGAAGAAGACCAGTGATTCACCAACAAGGGTTTGTGAAAACCTAGATTCAATAGTTCCAGAGGATCCGACTAAACCATATGATGTAAAGGATGTAATTACAGAAATTCTTGACGATGGAGGATTCTTAGAAGTTCAAGAGAATTGGGCAGGAAACATTGTAGTTGGATTCGGCCACCTGAATGGCTCAACCGTAGGTGTAGTGGCTAATCAGCCAAAGATTCTAGCGGGATGCTTGGACATCGATGCTAGTGACAAGGCTGCCAGATTCGTAAGATTCTGTGACGCTTTCAACATTCCACTAATCACCCTAGAAGATGTCCCAGGATTCTTGCCCGGAACAAATCAAGAATGGGGAGGAATTATTCGCCATGGCGCAAAATTATTGTATGCTTATGCTGAAGCAACTGTTCCAAAATTAACAGTCATCTTGAGGAAGGCATACGGAGGAGCATACGATGTTATGTCCTCCAAGCACATTAGAGGCGACTACAATGTTGCTTGGCCAAGTGCAGAATTAGCAGTTATGGGTGCAGAAGGAGCAGTTCAAATTATTCACAGAAGAAGATTACAGAGTGCACGTGACCCAGATGGGGAGAGGGGTAGATTAATCGAAGATTTCGAAGAGAAATTTGCTAATCCGTACAAGGCAGCAGCCTTAGGATATCTCGATGACGTAATCGAGCCAAATCAAACTCGTGAAAGATTGTGCAAAGCACTAGGAATGCTGCTTGACAAAGAAGAAATGCGACCTGCCAGAAAGCATGGCAATATACCACTGTGAGTGATATTATGGCTGATATGGAAACACTACGCATGGCTGCAATAGCAGCGGTATTGGCTGCATCATCCAACCGTGATGACCCTTCACAATCTGGCAGAAATCTAGGTGAAGCATGGGCTCAAGACCATCGCAGGATGAATATGGGAATGTCTTCCCTGATGCATCAAAGGAGCTCGCGCTCCCCGTGGAGGTGAACAAATGGGTGATATTCGTAAAGTGATAGTTAACGGTGAAGAGTTCGAAGTTGAACTTGAACAAGACGGTGAAAATTGGACCGCAACTGTTGGAGGTCAAACCTTTGACATCAAAGTTCCAGATGCTGGACCTGCTCCCAAACAGAGAAGATCTAGCGGCGGTAAATCGAAGAAATCTGGTAAAGTTAGTGCAAATATTCCTGGAAAGGTTGTGACTGTCGAGGTCTCCTTGGGGGACGAAGTCCAAGAAGGACAAGTAGTAATGATTCTTGAAGCGATGAAAATGCAAAATGAGATTCAGGCTCCTGTAAGCGGAACTGTAACTGAGATACATTGTGAAGAAGGACAATCGATTGAAGCAAATGTTCCTCTGTTGGTAATTACCCCTCCAGAAACAGAAGATGAGGACTAAAAAATTACAATCATTAAAGCGGGACGAGAGATTGGGTGGAGATATGGGAGAAGAGGCTGTTTGCGATTATCCCGGCTGTGGAGCAGTCGGAGAAATCATTTCTCGCCTATCTCCAGAGGGTTACCTAGTTGCCACAGGAAAGAAAGCCTATTCATTCAGAGAGGCTTATCGAAGATTCTACTATTGCGCTAATTGCCATGACAAACTAATGGGTGGAGTTTGGTCACGCGTCCGCAAACCAGACGACAAAAGCGATGGGCACGTAGCTCCAACAGCAATCTAATTTCCTTCGTAAAGTAAGAACTGATTGTAGTTCAACACTATCTAGCAATAGAACGGTAATATTGAGCAAATTTTCTCGATATTCTGTTCTAAAATCAGATCACGCCTTGAGCCATCATTGCTTCAGCAACCTTGAGGAAACCAGCAACGTTTGCTCCAAAGACATAGTCTCCTTCACGGCCATACTCCTTTGCAGTTGAGTATGCTTGCTCGTGGATATCAACCATGATAGCATCTAGACGAGCATCGACTTCTTCACGAGTCCAAGATAAACGAAGTGAATTCTGGCTCATCTCAAGTCCAGAGGTTGCTACACCACCTGCATTGCTTGCCTTTCCTGGTGCGAAAAGAACTCCACCCTCTTGGAAGACTGCAACAGCTTCAGGAGTACAAGGCATGTTTGCACCTTCTGCGACTGCAATTACATTATTTGCAACTAACAACTTCGCTTCTTCGCCGTTCAATTC
>PAQE01000019.1 GCA_002709705.1 Methanobacteriota archaeon
GATTCCGAAACGACATGAGTGGAGACGACAGGATTGTCGGGTTCATTGTCTGGAATAGATTGTGAAACAGTGATTGTACCACTACTGATGTTTACCTCTGGGCCCAAGTTTGTCCAGTTTTCCGCTAGGCTAACTGCATGACCTGCATCAATTACACCGAATCCATACTTGTGATTGAATTCGTGGCCTGCACCGTTTGTATTCCAACCAGAATCGTTTGGGTCGTTCTTTCTAGCACTCTCGACTATAATTTGTTGAACATCTCTCCAAGTTAGGTTAGAATTAGCTTCTAGCATCAAAGCAATAACTCCTGAAACCAGAGGAGTTGCGCTTGAGGTTCCTCCGAAATTGCTGGTATAATCACCGTTAGTGTAGCCGCTATTACCTTCATTATCGGTTGTTGTGATTCCTACTCCACTGCCATCTGAAGGTGCAGATACGAGAACATTNGCNCCNGGCTCACCNTAANTNGTCTGGTCTCCATCATGGTCNACAGCNGTNACNGAAATNGTGAATCTNCTNTTNGCATANCCGTCNANATTTGANTCATCNTCNCTTGACANNCCATTTCCNGCAGCCCATGTGATCACATTCCCTAAGCCGTTTCTGCCATTGTAAGCATCATCCTCGAAGGCTGCAATCATCAGTGGACCTGGTCCAGATAGAGTTTGTCCGTTGTCAGATGGACCCCAGCTATTGCTGTAGATGTGTATGTCATTGTTTAGGTGAGAGAGCGCGTTTGCTTCATCGTTGTCGGAGTTACCACAAGCGATTAGCATCAATCCTGCTAGTGAAGCATCAGGTGCTGCACCACTGACGCCAAGTCCATTGTTGCCGATTGCAGCAGCAACTCCTGCTGCAGCTGTGCCGTGAGCATCCCAACTTGCAGGCATAGGATCTGAATCATAGTTGCAGTAATCATAGTCAAGGTTAGACTCGTAATTGGCTGACAGATCTTCATGGTCCCATTCTAGGCCGTCATCCACAACTCCAATGACTATCCCGGTACCTCGAACGCTGTTCCATGCACCAGTGATGTTGACATCTTCTCCGGCCACTCCATTGTCTTGACCTGTATTTTCAAGATGCCATTGATTTGAGAAGTATGTNTCATTTGGAGTCCANCTAGGAGTCATCTGCCTCTCTACTAGAGGNTATGCAACCTCGATTAACCCCTTATCTTGTAATTTAGCGAAATGGGATAATGCAATGTTTGGTTCTACTTCAACGAACCACGAGTTGGCGATCAAACCAGTCGGCTCACCCATCTTCTTCGAACTGACAACAACCCATTCTGAGGTTGATTGTAACTCNCNTTCAGTATATTGTGAGAGGTCACTTACTCGGGCAAATGCGGCTCTAATTGCTGGAGAATATGAGTAAGTAATCGGAGCATCTTCAGGATTTTCGCTCAGAGGAGCGCCTGTCGCAGCATATTCAATATCTTGCGCACTAGCCAATGGGGTTAGAATTGAGACCATCATCAACAAAATGATTGAAAGACCAATCTTTGACTTGGTCTGTGAACACTGAACACTATTATTGATGCCCAGCCCATACATAAACAGCATTCGGTGCTTGAAGTATATCAAACCCTGTTTCAGATGCAGCGCAAATGTCTTCATCTGCGGGAGTGATTATTGCGCGATTTACGCTTATTGTCGCCGCCNCGCCCACGGCTTCGGCCTGGTCCTTTTGGAGGTCTTTTACTTCTGTCGAACTTGGGTTTACCAGAACCTCTGCGCCCACCAGAATTTCCACCACGGTTTCCACCTCTAGAGTCTCTACTTCCACCTCGAGTGTCATCCCTACCGTTTCTTCTTCCGTAGTGCTTCTTCTCTCTGTTGCGGTTACCGCCATCATTTGGTCGACCTCTGCGGTCCTTTCTTTGACGAGAATTACGACCGCCTCTTCTTGGAGGTAGAATGTGAGATATGTCTTCATGCTGAATTAACTCGTTGAACTCAGGAGTAGAGAATTTGATGTTAAGTCCGACTTCTTTCTGAATTGTAGACCACTTCTTCTTCTGAGGATTCTGAACCAAACTGATTACGTTGCCAGAGCCACCTGCACGAGCTGTGCGTCCAGAACGGTGTTTGAACGCTTTACCGTTTTCAGGTGGATCGTAATGCACCACGCAGTGCACTCCTTTGATGTCAAGACCACGGGCTGCTACATCCGTTGCTACAATTGCATGACTTCTACCCTCTGTGAAATCTTCAACCGCTTGAGAACGTTTCTTCTGTGGCATTCCNCCATGAATACTGGTGACTCTTAATCCCTCATCTTCCATCTCATCTGCGACCCTATCTACCCCTGCTCGGGTTCGACAGAATATGAAACCTCGACCTGATTTACGAATCGCTTCCGCACTTATTCTACTCTTCATTGAATTCGGCATCAACCAAAAGTGATGGTTCATTTCAGTGACTGAAACTTCCTCTGGCCCAATTTCTATAATCTGAGGTGCTGTTTGATATTTATCTCTGATTTCTGCTACTTCTTCATCTAATGTAGCACTGAACATTACTGTCTGTCTCTTTGGAGAACATTCTTCCAAAATTTGGCATACTGGTTCTGTGAATCCCATGTCTGCCATCCTATCTGCTTCATCAAGAACTACGATTTCGACCTCATCCAAGAATACATTCTCTCTNTCGATTAGATCTAACANNCTTCCAGGGCAAGCAACCACAATGTCGACGCCTCTGTCCAGTCTTCGAATTTGTTTGGAGTATGATACTCCTCCGTATATTGGCATGATTTTGAGATTTAATCCCCACGCTATTGGNTCAAGAACTCCATGAATCTGTTCTGCGAGTTCTCTGGTCGGGGTCAATATCAGTGCTTTAGGCAGACTTGGCTCACCCCTTCCTACCCTTTCAAGCATAGGAATTCCAAATGCTAGAGTTTTACCACTNCCAGTTGGAGCTCGACAGCAAACATCTCTCCCTAACATCATGTCAGGAATGGTTTCTCTTTGAACCTCGAAGGGCTCATCGAAACCTGCACGTTTGAGTTCATGGCACATTTGCGGGCTAATGCCTAAATCAGAAAAACGCACCTTCATTCCTCAACCTCCAAAATATGGCCGACTGCCAGCCCTATTTAGCATAGACAGTACATTATGTGAGAAATGTGGCTACAACTCAATTCAAGACAGATGGACAGCGCCATAAATGAATTGTTTTAAACATGTATTTATTTAACAATTTTTTACAGCACCANATACAGCAACTCCAGTTGCAGATAGTACGCCCCGATTAACAGAAAATCTCACTCTAGGATGTAATACGATGACATATACTCCTCCAAAGCGAAAAACAAAGGTCGTTTTTGTCCAGTTAGGTTCTCCCGAAGCACCTACNCCCAAAGCCCTNCGTAAGTATCTGAGAGAATTTCTTGGAGACCCAAGACTGATCGATTGGAATCCTTTTGTTTGGAAAATTATCCTGAACTGTTTNGTTCTACCATTCAGGCCCAAAAAATCAGCAAAATTGTATGAAAGGATTTGGGATGGTGAAAGTTTTCCNCTNATNACCAACACTGTTGAATTTACTGAAAAAGTAGACAAGGAATTATCCAAAATTGACAAAGGNGGACATGTCGAAGTAAATCATGCATTCTTACTATCTCCTCCTTACGTTCACGAAGTTTACGACAGTTGGGAAGAGGATTTGAAAAAAGGCGTTGGTGCTACCAAATTAATGGTCATACCAATGTTCCCACAGTACTCTGAAAGTACTGTTGCTTCAGGAATTGACAGCCTCGCTGAGGAATTATCAAAGCGCGTCAAGATTCCAAATTTTGAAGTTATAACAAACTTCCACAGAACGCACGCATTCATTGATAATTCTGTCAGAATTCTAGATTCTAAACTGCATGANNTAAAGGAAAAAGGAATCGATGTGGACACTNTGTTATTGACTTTCCATGGAATGCAAAAACGTAGAATATTGGAGAAGGGAGANGANTATTATCGACACTGCTANGAGACNTANAGGCTAATAGTCGACCGATTGGAAAACATANAACCGGAAAAAACAATGATGACATTTCAAAGTAAATTTGGATCTGAAGAATGGATAACTCCATACACGGAAGAAGTTGTTGAGGATTTGATTAAGGACGGTAAAAAGGAGATAGTTGTTTATTCACCAAGCTTCGTTGTTGATTGCCTGGAAACCACTGATGAATTGGGACATGAATTAGTTGAAGACGCAAAGGAATGGGGCGGAAACGTCTACCCAGTTGAATGCCTGAACGTAAATCAGCAGTGGTGCAAGGACTTCGCAATGTATACTTTCACTCAAGCCGAAGGTTCCGCTCAACAAAAAGAAGATTTGGAATATCAACTAGAGGCTTCAGATTATGAACAGATGCCGCAATTGACAATGGATGGTAAACCAAAATCAGTTTCAAGAGAAGTATTGCATCACTCATTTGACAAGTCCTGAATCGAATTTAGAATAACTCTGCGATCCTCTCCGACTGAGAGATGACATGAGTAATCGAAACACCAGAATATGACCAACCAACATATGAGCATTCGAGGCTTATTTGTGACAACTTGGCCATGTGACCTGGAGTGTAACTTGGGATTTTTCTCTCCCCTATTTTTCTAAAAATAACAGGATTATGAGCCAAAAGTGATTCCGCACATTTCTGCACAGAATCTGTTTCTTTATCCCAACGATTGTGAGGAACCATTAGACGAAACAAACGATGTCCTTTCGGACACCTTTGAGAATGATGAATATCGCTCTCATGCAGTATGCCACTAACTGGAAAATCTTCGTCAGGGATAAGAGTACCATATCCCTTTTCAATATGAGAAACCTGTTGAACGCTATAACCAATTGCGAATATCGATATCTTGGAAGATTCTTGTTCGAACTCAGGACTTGGTGCCGCCCACAAAATCGATTCTAATGGAACATTATAGGTCTTTGAAATAGAAGCGAGAGACTCAGCTTCATCCCCATAGACTATTGATACGTTCTCAAGGTTTGAAATCTGCTCAACAAGAGAATCAACTAACATTTCCATACCTCCTTTGAGAGAAGCAATACTACCTTTTTTGGGGGAGAAGATTGGATATGATTGTGAAATTAATTTGTTCAATTTAGACTTCTTAATTGGTGGATTTTGACCGAATTTTGTTAATGAGGGGAACAAAAAATCTGCATCAACATTTTCTGAGGTATCGTTTACTATGCCTAGACACATTGCATCCGCAATTTGTTTATTCGGAATCAATTCTGATACGGATACACCGCCAGATCTTGAACGTTTGATGCTGCTTAGCAATTTGATTGGACCCATCTTGAATATTGTTCTCCATGACAACTTGTGTCTTTTACCATCTAGCAGAACCCATCTTGATTTAGCAATAGGATTTGAAGGTTTGAAAAATGAGTTCAAGTTCAAATCATCAATCAAACGCCAAAAAGCAGGGTGAGGTCTTGTGGCATTAACTGCAACATCACAAACCCATTCGTCTTCTTTCCATGTAGCAATTACTCCCCCTGATTGTGAAGATTTTTCGTGGACAATAATTTCTAGGTCTGGACGCTTTTTTGCGATTCTATAAGCGCAACACAGACCACTTAGTCCTGCTCCAACGATAACCAATTTAGATGACTCACTTATTTTGGGATTAACAAGTAAAGGGCGGCGCATCTCATCGCCGTGAAGAACCCATTCATCCAAATTTGACATAACAAATCCCAATCTACTCATTTATCCAGTCTTTAGGCTGCCTCAAGACTTCAAGCAATCTATCCTCTTCACTACCGCTTGGAACTTCGTGACAATATTCCCAGCGTGCAGTTAATGGCAGGGACATTAGAATACTCTCAATTCTTCCATTAGTTGTCAATCCAAATGTGGTACCTCTATCATATACAAGGTTGAACTCAACATATCTACCTCGCCTAATTTGTTGCCATTCTTTGTGTTTAGGAGTGAATTCCATGTCCTTTCTTTTTTCAAGAATTGGCAAGTACGATTCGAGGAAAGATTCAGCACAATCTGTAACAAATGCGAAGCAATCTTCTCTACTAACATCATTGATGTCATCGAAGAATATACCTCCAAGCCCTCTTCTCTCATTTCTATGTTTAATGAAAAAGTAATCATCGCACCATTTTTTGAAATTGATATAATCAGCAACTTCGTGACGATCGCAAGCGTTTTTGTGTACAGTGTGGAAATGAATAGCATCTTCTTCAAACAAATAACTCGGAGTCAAATCGGCACCTCCACCAAACCACCAGCTTCCCGGCTTTTGGCCTTCACCTCGCTCAAAATAACGATAATTTGCATGAACGGTAGGAGCCATCGGATTAATTGGGTGAAGTACTAAACTAATACCAGTGGCGAAGAAATCTAAATCAGCACCTTGCAATTCATGTCCGCCACCCATACTTGCTGCGGCTTGAGGGCTTAATGTTCCGTGAACTACGCTTACATTTACTCCGGCTTTTTCGAACACCTTGCCTCCAGAAAAGACGCGACTTCTGCCGCCTCCGCCTTCTTCTCTAGTCCATTCATCTTGTCGATAATCAACCTCATCAATAATTCTTAGAGCATCACAAATCTCATCTTGAATACGATGGACCATGTCCACCATTTTCTGACGCATGATTACTCACCTACTATTTCTCTTAAGACGGTTTCAACACATTCTATTCTAGCTGATGGAGCAAATCCATGACCTAGATTGAAGATATGACCCGGTTTATCCCCTGCTGCATTCAAAACTTTGCGAGTTGCTAATTTTGCCATTTCAGTTGAGCCGTGTAGTAATGAAGGATCGAGATTACCTTGGAATGCATATTTGTCGCCGAACTTTTCACGGTTAGCGGCCAAGTCATCTCTCCAATCGAGAGATATTGCATCAAGGTCAAGGCCCCTAATATCTGAATGCAAATGCCCGGAGCCTTTTGCGTAGTGGATTATAGGAACCTTTGATTCCACCTTATCTCTGAAGACTTCAATCGTTTTTGCAGTAGCGGGCTTCGCAAACTCCTGATAAATTTCAGGTGATAATAATCCAGCCCATGTGTCGAAAATCTGTACGGCATCAGCTCCTCCGTGAATAACTTGGTCTGCAAGTAAATCACCAACTATTTCTCCCATTTTTAGAAACATATTTTTTGCTTCCTCGGGGTTTGAATAGACCTTAGCACGCGCATTGTGAAAATCCTTGTCGCCAGTCCCCCCTGAAAGCAAGTACATGCAAATTGTCCATGGGGAGCCTACAAAACCAAGTCTAGCAGTAGAATCACCTATTTCTTCCCCTACGGATTTCAATCCATCTGCAGCCCAAGGCGCATGTTTTCTAGCACTAAATTTAGTCCAGTCATTTACATCATCAAGAGAAAAATCGCTTATCCTTATTCCCCCTCCGTATTCGACATCATATCCCAAACTTGGCAAAGGAGTGAGAATATCGCTGAAGATGATTGCTGCATCTATTTTCTGATATCTTTCTAATGGTTGAAGAGTTATCTGCGTGCACAGATCAACATCCATGCACCTCTCCCAAAAGGAATGCTCTGCGGCAATCTTTCGATACTCAGGTAAATGTCGTCCTGCTTGCCTCATAAACCATACCGGAGTTCTGTCGACCGGTTCTAGATTAAGAGCCGAAACAATCCTCTGCTTACTGTTCATGACTACAACTCCATTTCTGTTAGCACTTCATCAAGTGCTTGAGCCATACCCAAAATATGATTGTTGTCGTGAACTGTTGCAATGAAACCAACCTCATAGGCAGAAGGTGCTAACATGTATCCCTTTTCAAGCAAGCCTTTGTGAACATCCGAGTATAATTTACCAGCATCACTGGGAATCAAATCTGCTCTTGCAGGTGGCTTGGAAGAACCCGGTGAGAACCAAAACAAACTGCCCATTCTGACTAATCTCATTGGATTTCCATGCTTCTCTAGAATTGGCTCCACTGCGTTTTGAAGAATCTGTCCTAATTCCTCCAATCGATCATAGGCTTCACCGTCCAGCAAATCAAGTGTCATTATTCCTGCAGCCATGGCAAGAGGGTTTCCAGATAAAGTTCCAGCCTGATAAACAGGGCCTAAAGGAGATAATTTCTGCATTATTTCACTTCGAGCACCATAGGCACCTACAGGCAGACCACCGCCAATCACCTTGCCTAGAGCAGTAATATCTGGAGCAACTCCGCAAATGTCAGCGTAGCTGCCATCCTTGAATCTAAATCCACTAATCACTTCATCGAAAATCAGTAGTGCACCATGTTTGTCGCAAATATCTCTCAATTTCGATAAATATTCATGCCTCTGAACAAGTAATCCGTTATTTGCCGGCAATGGTTCGATAACTACTGCTGCAATTTCATCTCCATGTTCGTCGAATAGGTATTCTACGGCTTCAATATCATCTAGTGGTGCGACCAAAGTTGTAGCAACTGTATCCTTAGGAATACCTGGGCTGCTGGCAATACCAAATGTCGCTAATCCGCTTCCAGAGTTGACCATTAGAGAGTCTACATGCCCATGATAGCAACCTTCGAATTTGATGAGGAAGTCCTTGCCAGTATAGCCTCTAGCCAATCGAACAGCGCTCATGACTGCTTCAGTGCCGGAAGAAACAAATCGTACTTTGTCCATGTAAGGAAAGCGCTTTTTTACTCTCTTTGCGAGTTCAATCTCACCAATGTGTGGAGCTCCAAAGGACGTCCCTTTCTGCATTTTTTGGTATACCATTTCAATTATTTTTGGATGAGAGTGACCGTGAATCAATGGCCCCCAAGATTGAACGAAATCTACTAACTCATTTCCATCAACATCCGTGACGATTGCACCTGAAGCGCTCTCAAAATAAATCGGATTTCCATGTACAGATTTGAACGCTCTGACTGGAGAATTTACTCCCCCTACTAAGTGATTCAAAGCCTCTTCGTGTAGAGAATTTGAATTTACACGTTGCATGAAAACACCTCAGTCGAACCATTTTTGCGACATCGCTTCTCTGGTGTGGTAACTGACAATAATGTCTGCCCCTGCTCTGATGAACGAATAGAATAACTCTTGAACCATTGCTTTTCTCTCTGAGATGTCTTTTGATGATGACATCACCATTGAGTATTCGCCGCTAACGTTGTACACTGCCACAGGTTTGGATACTGCATCAGCAACTTGTCTAACCACATCCAAATATGTGATTGCAGGCTTAACCATGATTATATCTGCACCTTCTTTTTGATCGCTAGTGGCCTCAAATATTGCTTCTTTGTAGCCTGATCTAATGTCCATTTGATGGCTTTTTCTGTCACCATGGCTAGGAGATGATGATGCCGCATCTCTAAATGGACCGTAAAATGAACTTGCATACTTAATCGAATATGAAAGAATACCTGTACTCGTGAATCCTTCAAATTCGAAGGCTTTTCTGATTGCCTTAACCCTACCATCCATCATATCTGATGCGGAGATGTAATCGGCTCCTGCTTCAGCATGTGACAAAGATATTCTAACCAGTTCAGGAATAGTAAGGTCGTTATCT
Source organism: Methanobacteriota archaeon (assembly GCA_002709705.1). Taxonomy (GTDB): domain Archaea; phylum Thermoplasmatota; class Poseidoniia; order Poseidoniales; family Poseidoniaceae; genus MGIIa-K1. The sequence continues at coordinate 9,547 of PAQE01000019.1, forward strand.
ATTTCCTGATTATGAATTACCCCGCAGTGTCCGTGTTCAGTAGCAGTACATAGGCATACATCTGTCATCAAAACAATTTCATTTCCATATTTCTGTTTCAGTTGCGTGACCGCCCTTTGAAGAGGCATTTCAGAATCAGAAACTTTGGAAGCGGTAGAATCCTTTTCGTGTGATTCAACAACACCAAACAACATGTGTGAAGAGATACCATTTTTCATATCGCTAGCAATAGTTTCCATCAGCACGTCTACTGATTGCCGACTAATTCCAGGCATACTTTCTATGGCTTCATCAACACCATTCCCTGCCACAACGAAATGTGGCTGAACAAGTGAGGATTTTATCGATTTAGAGAAAATCAAATCTCTCCGTGATTGAGTCCAGCGGTTTATTCTTGGCCTTTTTTTCACTCAATCACCACGCTTTGTTTTCCACCACTTTGATACGAATTCTGCAGTAGGACCCTTCAATATTTCAACTGTAGATCCGCTAAAGTAACCTAGGGAATCAATCTCCTCTAATGATGACTTCCCCATGCACAGTATACTTTTAGGTATGGGTAAGGAGTTTTCAACCCACGCTCTAGCAGATGATGGTGATGAAAGAAGCAATACATCATCTGCTTGAATATCAATCGAAGAAACAGATTTGATACGATTTTCATATCCAATCCAACTATCTGTACTGAAGCCCAATTTTTCTAAAGATTCAGATAAATTCCTGTTGGAAACGTTTGACCTGGGAATCATTAGTCTGATTTTACGGTCAATGTTCTTACCGATGTAGTCGATTAATTCATTGGAATCTCTTGCTTTAGCACAAATTGAAACGGTGACTCCTCTTAGAAAACACGCTCTAGCAGTGCCTTCACCAATAGCTAACCATTGTATTCTATTCAAATCCGGATTTAGCCTTGAAACTTCTATCGCACATTTAGCTGCGAAAGGTGAGGTCAGTACTAAGTAAGGCCAATCTGACCTAGATGAATCATCGTCAATGAAAGATTTCGGCCAATTTTCAGGCATAGAAACAAGTTCAATCACCGGCTTGTTAACGACATTAATGCCATCATTCTGCAAGATGGTTGCCAGCCTGTCTGAATTCAATGTCGAGATCAATTTCGGACCCTTACTTATCGATTGGTTATCCAAAATTTCGTTATCTGGCAACTCTGATTCGAAATCGGTTAATTGTCCATGAAATATCGTGCTCGGGAAAGGCAGTCCACGAGAGAATATTTCTCTCCAATTCATTGGAGAAATTTGTACATGTGCATTTTCACCTCTGACTTTTATCCCAGCAGGATATAGGCAACCGCCTCCAATTGATTGCAAAATTTCTCTTTCCAAATTGACTTCTCTTTCAGTCTCTTTGTGATTCAGAATTTCTCTAATCTCACTTAATTCATCATACTCATCTGTTCTGCAGTGAACAGAAATAGCACCCTGTCCAGGGGCAGTAGGCCAATCACTATCACTAATCCTAATTGCACTAAATTGCAATATCCAATCTTCCAAAGCCCCAATTTGGTGCAATCTCTGCAAACCAATCTCTGCAAGAATAATTGCATCCACTCTACCTTCTTTCAGTCTCTTGAGCCTGGTCTCGACTTGTCCTCGGACTGCGATAGGGATAATATCTGGGCGTTTACCTAGCAGAAATGATTGGCGGCGCCCTGATACTGTTCCAACCATTCCAGAATTAGGAATTATTGCTAAGGCATCATCTACAGAAGTTTCTTGTGTAGAATTCAGCAAATTAACAAGTGCAGGGTGCTGTTCGCTTTTCTGGAAGATTAGCAAATCATTAGTGCAACCTCGCTCTAGGTAAGCTAGGTTGGAAATTTCCTCATCAATATCGACAGGAACATCTTTACTTGAATGAACAGCAATGTCAATGTTGCCCTCAATCAATTGTGAATCGACTGCATGAATAAATTGGCCCACAGAAGATGCTAGATTACCTCCTAATGATTTGTCACCTTTCGATTTAATTCCAACTATCTCAGTTGCGATCCCATTGGATTCTAACAATTGACAAACCTTGTTTGCTTGCCACATTGCAAGATTAGAGGTCCTAGTACCAATTCTCACATTCAAGAATTATCCCCCGGAAAAGTTGGCATCTTGTTGATTCGGTCGACCGTCTCATTTACGTCATTTGCCACCTTTTTGAGAAGAATTGAATTAATTGGTCTGCTTGTTGACATCATCATATTCTGCAAGTCAACTTTAGTGAAAGGGCCATCTTGGTTGCAAATCCATGTGGCAATCTCGCGGGAAAACGCACCCATTTGTTCCACTGAATCCTCGATGAATTCTGATTTTTCCCATTCTTTAGACATCGCTTCCAAAGTTTGGTACATGAAAGAGCGGAACTTCGCACGTGACCTATCTGTCAATGCACTCATGAACTTATTTTGAATATCGGAAATGAGAAGTTCGCTCTTCTCTATGGTCGAGGTATAATCCCATTCTACTCCTAACCTGTGTGACATTCTTATCCAATGTTCCATTCCAAATAGTTCCATATTAGCTGAAACTCCTGTTTTATCGATCGAAGGAGGCCATGAAAAATCCATTACCATTGCAGAGCATGAGTTTGGAATTGGATTAGATTCATTGAATGTAGGTTGATTATTCCTGATAGTCGATATAATCAAATTCGGCTCTATTGTTGACTCTTTCCATTCATCGAAAGACATTATCTCCACACTTGATGCCAATTCAGGATTACGACTAATTGCTTTTTCAGGAGAGCGAGTCACAACATAGATGCTGGTTTGTCCTAAAGAAAGTAAAACTTCGACAGCTTTGCAACCCATATCTCCAAAACCAAGTATCACCGAGCAAGTTCTTTCTTTGTTTGATATCGCTTCTTCCAAAGCACTGGTAGCGAGGTTCAGCATTGACTCTGTGGTTTGGTTAAATCCAAATTCGCGTCTTATGATTCTATTTGCTGAAATAACATGGTCGAAGAATGAACTGTTAATGTCACTAACCAATTGATGTTTCCTGTGCAAAGCAACAGACCCTCTAAACTGAGACATAACCTGAAGTTCGCCAATAATGAAGGAGTCCAAACCACTGCAAACCTTCACTAGGTGACGCCAGACATCCAACCCAGTAAAATGGCTAAACGGTGCATCTTTCAAAGAAGTATTTTCCAACACACATGCTTCAAGTTCCTTGCTTGTTACCCCAAAACCGACATACAAAACCCGATTGCATGTCGACATTTCAAAAACATCAGACTGTAAACCATCACGAAGTTTCCCAATGAAGTTCAGGCGGTCTTCCTTAGAAAGCCCTTCCGTTGTAAGATATTTTACGTGTTCAACAGTGTCTGGGTTGATTTTAATTGAAATCATGCTGACGCTGTTAATTAGTTCTTGAGGGTCAACTGAACGCCCATTTATCTCATGAACGTACGATTCTGAGAAGAATCTCGATAGATCTATTTTAGGGGTCCCTAAATCTGACATCTTCCCACCTTGTAGGGCCAACGGCTTATCCTTTATCAAAAGGAGTATGCGAGCGGTTGGTTATTCTGTTACATTTGTGAAAGAATTAGTTCCAATCTGACATGTCTGGTGCTTGAAGGGGCTTTTCTGAGTCCCATGCCTCAGCATTGTTCTCAGGTGGTCTTGATTTCTTAAATAGGAATATTCCTACCAATACAATTCCTGAAATCACGATTAAGCTAATTATCACGCCAGTCCAAGAATCTAGGCTTGGATTATTCGGGAAGGCGTCGACAGAGTCTGCAACACCGTCACCATCACTATCCCTTTTCTTACTTGGGTCAAGGGGCCACAAATCGGAATTGTCGCCGACTCCGTCACCATCACTATCCTTGGTTTCTGAAGCGTCATATGGGTCAAAATCAGAGTTGTCACCAACTCCGTCATAGTCGCTGTCTGCCCATTCTAATGGATCATTAGGCCATGGATCGCTATTGTCTCCTACTCCATCTAAATCTGAATCGACACACTCTGTCGAATCGAATGGGAAAGCATCCAAATTGTCGCCGCATCCATCAAAGTCGCTGTCTAACCATTCAGAATCATCGAAGGGGAATGCATCCCCGTTATCACCGAAACCATCCATATCGGAATCTAACCATTCTTCTGAATCATCTGGGAATGCATCGGAATTATCGCCGATTCCATCTCCATCGCCATCATTCCAGTCATTAATATCATCTGGGAACTGGTCGATTTCATCAGCATATCCGTCTGAATCTCGGTCTGGGCATCCCTTAGGGAAGAATGAGGTCCCAAATTGGAATGGACAATCATCGGAATTATCTCCAATTCCATCCATGTCAGAATCTTCCCATTCAGTAGGGTCATCTGGGAATGCGTCAGTGTTGTCCCCTACATCATCATAATCTGAATCATCCCACTCTGATTCATCGTAAGGGAAAGCATCTGAATTATCCCCATAACCATCTCCATCAGAATCTTTCCATTCGCTAGAGTCTGTAGGGAATGCATCTTGACCATCCCATACTCCGTCATCATCAGTATCTGCGTCGAAGGGGTCACTCCCTACTTCTGATTCTTCATCATCTGGCAATCCATCTTGGTCGTCATCGAGGTCTTCATCATCATGGCAACCATCTTCGTCAAAATCGTGCGAATGTGAGCCTATCTGCCCTTTAGGGCAATAATCTTCAGTGTCTACGACTCCATCATTATCATCGTCGTCATCCACTAGATCAATGCAGCCATCTGAATCGTAATCATCTCCTGGCACATCATTTGGACAAGGGTCAATATCGTCGGTTAGTCCGTCACCATCGGTGTCTTTTTGATAATCTGCACAACCATTGATGTCTACTGAATGCTCTGAATTAGTTCCTAAACATTCGTCGTTAGCATTGACTACACCATCCGAATCTTCGTCCTGCTGATTCCAATCACAGCCCTCCGAGTTTACAGTTGAAGCATCTTCTGTCCAATCACATATGTCATTGGAATCAGGAACTCCGTCTCCATCAGTATCTGCATCACCGATATTCATTACAGCAAACTGGCCGATTATTTTGTGCATAGTTGCGCTTGGATGGGCTTTATCGAAGAATAGATACTCATCGACATTGGATACAACATTCGCCCCGCTTCCACAGATAGGCAAAGGTACCAATGGTACCGTAGCGCCACCAGAACATGCTTGGTCTTGCGTGTTAGTAATTCCAACATGGTCAGCATTATTGACAATCTCATTGAAAATTGACCAAGCGTCAATAAGAGTAATTTCTATTCCCAGCGTGTTTGTTAGGTTGTTAACTTCTTGAGCCAATTTAGAATTGTAAGATACTACATTTGAAGCCATTGTTGACTGTTGAGATGCAGTACGTGATGCTCCTTCCGGCGTTAACTCCAATGGTGGCAAGTTAGCTACTACGAATCTGGTTGCTCCCGCCAATTCTAATGCTCGAATATGTGAGGCCATATTCTGGCTAATTAGGTCGGGGTTTCCAGTACCGTAAAGAAAGTCATTTCCTCCCGCCCACAAAAATATTACATCTGAATTAGAAAAACTGGACTGAACATTAGCGAGATAATTGTTGATTTGAGTACCAACATTTGGTAAAGTCAAGTAAGCATATCCTTGACCTGTTTGGGAACCCCCAAATGCCCGATTATCGCCCTGTGCAGTTCCATCACCGAAAGTAGTAGTTAGTCCGTAAGAATCGGAAATATGCTCGATCCATACTGGCCCGTTAGAAAACCTGCCTTTCCAATAAGGAGGAGATGAGAATACAACTGAAACTATAGCGCTATTATTCCCATTACCCATATCTGATAACGAATCACCAAATACGACTAGGTTGGACGCTGGCTGCAGATAAGAATCTCTCAATACAGTAAACGGTTGATTATCATTAACAACGGTTGAATCCAACCTTAACTCGACTGAAATGTCGTGATAGGTGCCACCAGAATAAAATCGACTCAATGGAATTTGGACTATATGGGTTGAAGCGCCCATTTGGAATATTATCGAGTCGTTTAGGATCTGACCATTCTCATCGCTCAACTCCCAATCCAATGTAAGATTGCGATTAAATGGCGCTCCTGAAACGTATACTTCCACAATGATTTCATCTGAGGATGTCCAAACATATTCACTAATTACAATTTCAGCAGTCAGTGCACGGCCCGATGTAGCTTCGACCTGCATCGGCAGATTGCCGAGTAACAGAATCATAACCAGAAGCGGGACCCGCATGTTCAATCGATTATGTCCAAACTAATTATTCCCACGCACACATTACAAATTACAGAACTCAATATACGATAATTATCAGGCCTATCCATGGCAAGAGCGGTCTTAGGCGGAGGATGCTTCTGGTGTGTGGAAGGTGCGTACAAGAATATGCGAGGAATAGAATCTGCATTACCGGGATATGCAGGGGGCCACGATCCCAATCCAAACTACAACTCTGTTTGTAATGGTTCAACTGGTCACGCCGAAGTTGTAGAGGTCATCTTTGATGATTCAATAATCTCATATGAAACCATCCTAGAAGTATTCTTCACAGTACACGACCCTACTCAACTAAATCGCCAAGGAAACGATATCGGCACACAATATCGTTCAGTGATTTACTATGTTGACGAAGCACAAAAAATCCTCGCTGAAAGAATGAAGGAAGATTTTCAACAGTATTTCGATGATGAAATAGTTACTGAGATAACTGAATTGTCAAATTACCACGAGGCTGAAGAATACCATCACAACTACTTCGAATTAAATCCAGGAAACGGTTACTGCCAAATGGTTGTAGCCCCAAAACTGGCTAAAGTTAGGCACAAAATGTCACATTTGTATTGATGGGCATTATTTTGTGCCACACCCCTTCGGGGTGAATATGGTGAACAACGTAGTTCGACCCCCAACCCCTGTCAATGAGCCTGTTCTAGGATACCTTCCTGGAAGCAATGAGAGAGCCTTACTGAAGGCAGAACTAGAAAAGCAGGAAAGAGAAGTTTTGGAAATCCCTTGTATCATCAATGGTGAAGAAGTATTCACCGGAGATGTTGTTGAACAAGTAATGCCACACGACCACAGTCATGTTATCGCAAGAGTCCACATGGCTGGAGAGAAGGAAGTCAAGTCGGCCATCGATGCAGCCTTAGAGGCTCACGAGATGTGGTCAACAATGCCTTGGGAAGCTCGCTGCGCGATTTTCTTGAAGGCTAGCGAACTGCTGGCAGGGCCTCGACGTGCTGAAATAAATGCATCCACTATGCTAAATCAATCGAAGACTTGTCACCAAGCGGAAATTGACTCCGCTTGTGAATTGATCGATTTTTGGAGATTCAACAGCGACTACTGTCGTCAAATCTACGAGGACCTTCAACCTCCTGTCTCACCATCTTCTATGTGGAATTCAAGCGAAGTTAGACCGCTTGAAGGCTTCGTATTCAGCGTAACTCCGTTCAACTTTAGCAGCATTGCAGCAAACCTACCATCGAGTGCCGCAATCATGGGAAATACTGGTGTTTGGAAGCCATCAAGGAACTCCTATGTATCGAATTATAGATTAATGCGCTTGATGATGGATGCAGGCCTACCACCTGGTGTAATCAACTTCATTCCGGGTAAAGCAAGTGTTGTTGGAGACATCTGTATGTCTCATCCTGAACTTGCTGGAGTTCACTTCACTGGTTCAACTGCAGTATTCAGAAAGATGTGGAAGGACATTGCAAACAACCTAGAGAACATGCGTTCTTACCCAAGAATCGTAGGAGAAACCGGTGGCAAGGATTTCATCGTTGCACACCCTGACTGCGACAAACGTGCTCTAACCGTTGCACTACTTCGTGGTGCATTCGAATTCCAAGGACAAAAGTGCAGTGCAGCAAGTCGAGCCTACATTCCGGAAAGCATCTGGGAAGCGATTAAGGATGAATACTGCGAAGAAGTTTCAAAGATACGAATGGGTGACCCAAGAGATTTCTCTAACTTCATGTCTGCAGTTATCGACAGAAAGTCATTTGACAACATCACTGGATACATCGACAGGGCAAAAGAAGACCCAAGTTGCGAAATTGTAACCGGTGGAGGCTATGATGACAAGACTGGTTACTTCATTGAGCCTACTACAATTCTGTGCAAGGATTCGAGATATGAATCAATGGCAGAAGAAATATTCGGCCCAGTACTTTCAATCCACGTCTATCCAGATAGCGACTTTGAGAGAATCCTAGAAGTGTGTGATTCAACATCTGAATATGCACTCACAGGTTCGATTTTCGCAACAGACCGCAGAAACATCGAGACCGCTTTGCAAGCTCTAAGATTCAGTGCAGGAAACTTCTACATCAACGATAAGCCAACCGGTGCTGTCGTCGGACAGCAGCCATTTGGTGGTGCAAGAGGAAGTGGAACCAACGACAAGGCCGGTTCACCATTGAATCTGCTTCGTTGGGTAAGTCCGCGTTCGATCAAGGAGACCTTTGCACCTCCTCACGATTGGACTTACGGATTCTTGAACTGAGGAGGTAGTCTACCTTTCTCTTCCAAAGGCTTCCTGACTTTGGGAGTGAGTAATTGCACATTTTTATTTTTGGCAACTAGTGAAAGGATATACCATCCCACAGTCAGTATTGGAGTCGAAACTAGTATAGTCATGCCAATCCATATTGCAATGTTATCCTGAGTTGATTCCCAATACCACCAACCAACGATTAGCAATGTGATTATCAGGAAAATCCTCGATGCCTCACTGGGTGTTTGCCAACCTCTGTGGTCGATACGCGGAGCAAATAACCAATCTGACCAACTCATGTTTTGAATTTCCTAGATGTACTAATGAATGAGTGTTTATTCCAACCGGATGGTTAAACTCCAAGGGCCACTAGGACCAACCCCTGCGATGATGAGCGCACTTGAGCGGACTGCTGTTTCAGTGACGAGTGATGGGCGAACTGAGCGGGGACCTAGGCAAAATTGGTTTAGTCCCTCCCCAGTGGAGGATTCATGCAGGCTATGATGGCTCCACTTACGCCGCCACCCAAAGGCCTTGCATTGGCATCAAAATCGTCACCATGGAGCACCATTTGGCGGATGCTAGGGATTGTTTTGCTGCTTTACATAATTGCACAAGTTATGGTATTGTCTTTATTCGGAATAGTTGAAGGAGATTCGGGATTAACAATTTTTTCTTTAGTATGTTCAGTGCCTCTATTGTTGATTTTCATTTACGCTCGAAGGCCAAAACTAACTCATGTCATCGTAGCTAATCCGTCACCTACCGGGACTATGCAACATGTATTGACAGATTCGAGAATGTTGATGACTCCAGTCCCTACGTCATTTTCACATCACCTAATCAAAGATTCACCACCTCTAGAAATGCCACCAACTTCAACTCTGTGGATAGTTTTCACCTTAACAGTCATAACCGCATTTTTGGGATTATTACCTGCGATGCTCAGCGATGAACCAATTTGGTTGGTTTTGGCAATATTAGTCGGCGTTCCAGCATGGCTGTTCGGATTCTCTTTACCAGTACATGCATGGTGGGCATTCTCTACACGTCATTTCCAAATAATGACTACCAAAATTGAAGGTGAAAAAATGCTTATTGCAGGAATGCTTTCGACATTTCCCGCACTTGTAATTAACTCCTTACTATTTCCACTGCTCTTGTTTTCTATCGGAATTTATTCTATTGGCCCAGGTACATCTGGCGAATTCCTAATTCTAACCGTAAGTGCGCCAGTTGGAGAAGAATTATGCAAAGCTGCTTTCGTATTGAGTTTGTACAAACTGATTGACTCGCCAAAGAGAGGCTTCCAGATCGGCTTTTCTGTAGGTCTAGGATTTGCATTGTTGGAAAATTTACAATATATCATGGGCTCATTCAGTGGCTTGGCTGTTACATACTCTCTAACAACTGTGATTAGGGGCATTGGTTCAATACCTGGGCACGCATTATGGACGGGACTATCTGGAGTTTCAATAGGGTGGTACTTGTGCACTAAAAGGGGTATTAAGTCACAAAATTTGACAGAACAAGATTCAACCAGTTGGGTAGTTTTCGATAGCGAAACTGGACAGATTGTCAATACTCAAAGAGAGATGAGTACTATGGCCAGAACAGTCAGAGGTTGGCTGTACAAGCCGTTTGACAAGGTGTGGAGCCTTCCTAGAAACCCAATAACTGGCATAACACTAGCAATATGCGGACATGCATTGTGGAATGGAAGCAGCTGGATTGTTTCTTGGCTATTCATCGAAACAGACATTGTAGTCCAAGTGATTGCAAGTTTGGTATGGGTTGCAATAATGATTGCAACTTTATGGATTATTGGAAGAGAGATATTAGCCGCAGTAATGCATCTTCCGTCATAATTTGATAACCAATTAAACAGTTTTATTGAATCAAAAACAGGGGTAAGGTATAGACGGTGATTCCCGTCGGGTGTAATTGGGGAGAGACATGATTGATGTCATGCAACCTGGGCTAGAGCAGGGTAACTTGCTCGTTACCTTTGGGATAGTAGGTGTGCTAATCCTCATTTCTGAGAAATATCGTGTCCTAGACAGGTTGGGTGTTTATGCTGCTGCTGCTCTAGGAATAATTGTAGGAGCACTTGGGCATTGGACATGGCTTGTAATTCTACTTGGCTTCCTTGGAACTGCTCACAAAGCGACAAAATGGAGATTTGATGAAAAGGCTGCTAAGGGCCTTTCTGAATCAAGTGACGGGCACAGAAGTTGGGGCAATGTTGTTGCAAACGGAGGATTGCCTGGTTTGGTAGCAATAATTGCGTTTATTCTAGACGATCATAAAAACGGACTTTGGCTATTCTCCGCTGCAGTTTCGGTAGCTGCTGCAGATACATTTGCTTCAGAGATAGGTTGTCTAGATGAGAGAGTAAGAATGATTACTACAATGAAAAAGTGTGAACCAGGATTGAATGGAGGATTCTCTCCAAACGGACAAATCGCTGCACTGGTTGGTTCTACTATCATTGCAACCCTAGCATTTGTGTCAGAGGCAAATCTCGAATTAGCAGCACTGGTGGCAGTAATCGGCTGGTTAGGATGTCAAGTCGACAGCGTTTTGGGTGCTGTTCTTGAGAATCGTGGGTTGATGACGAAAGGAACAGTTAATGCGGCAGCGATTACCTTTGGAATAATTACAATGTGGTGGCACCTAGGATTCCCACATCTATGATGTGGGTTCTTCAACTCATACCGCTTGGGTGGATATATGCAGAGGAGGTGGATTGCAATATTTGCTCTGGTCTGCATATGCATTCCATCCATAACTCCAATCGTTTCAAACGCATCTGGTGAAGATGAAATCTACGAACCAGGTTATGTTAGGTGGGAAGGTAATGAATTACACAGGATCTACCTTAGTGGCTCTGAAAATAATGTCAACCTAACTCGAGATTATCAAGGTGCATCAATGGGAAGTGTGCAGATAACAACCGGCCAATCTGCATCAATCGGACCTCTTTCCATGCCTCCATTAGAAATGGGATTCAACGGCTCATTTGAAATTTCAACTTATGTCGCTGCATTCGTACAAGCAGGAACAGGATTCCCTCTTGCCCAGTGCCGGACAAATAATCCAGTAACAATCGACACGCAAGTCCAAATTGGAGATTTCTCATACTTCGGGACAGTCACTACTAATGTGTACGAATCTTCTGCAGATGCTCACAACATGAGCACGCAAATTGAATTTGCTAATATTACTGCAAGGCCAGGAGACATCATCACTTACTCAATGTCAGCATCGACAAACTGCCCTTACAATATCAACATTGAATGGGGTGGTGATGGAGAATTCGCAGGTGGAATTGTCATCAAAGGCGATCTGTTTTCTCCCGTTGTTGAAGTTACTGTGGATGATTCCAAACTCGCTCACATTCAACTTGTGGCTACTTTGCCTTGGGGATTTGATGATTTAGACAAAGATTTCACCTCGCTAAACATATACGGCCCTGTAGAACCTGATGAGGAGAGAGTGTATGACGAAGATATGCGTGCAGAGGGTTTCACTGCTACAAGTGAAAAGTACCCTCGAACTGACGACATGGGTAGACCTTCAACTGTTTGGACAGGCACAAATCCTTTGCCAGCCGGAGATAACGTTCTGATTGTATGCTTGAAAACAATCGACACCGGAATCAACGGAGTAGCAGGAAAGAATTGCGACCATGAAGGAATAATCAGATTCAATGTAGAAGCTGACGATGAGCCTTTGGCAAGTGCTTTCCTTTGGCTTTCAATATCAGGATTCGTTGCGATCGTCGCCTATTTAATCGCTCAATTAAGGCAGGGATTGCTTCTCCCTCCACCATTGATGGCAGCATTAGTAATCATGGCGATTCTGATGATACCACTAGCAAGTAACCTGCCTGATTTAGGCGGCGAAACAATTGTCGCAGATGATGCTAGAGCGCCTTCTTTCATTCTTCACCAAAATGGGAATGGTTCGGTTTCATTGGATGATTTACTCAATGGGAAGGATGCAGTAGTCATCGGAATAACCCTGCCTGCATCATCTAATGCAGTGGACCAAAGCAAGCAATTGGAGAATGTTGCTGATCGTCGAGGAGACGATGTCAGCATCATTCAAGTTGTAACAGGCGAAAATGTTCGGATGGATGATTTAGAGATAATTGCTGATATCACAAATGCAAGTTGGCCTATACTAATCGATGATGGAGAAAGTAGGTTTGCCCAAAGAATGCCAATGGGTGTTTCAGATTCAATAGTGGTAATTGATTCATCAGGACATGTTACCTTCTCGGCGAGCAGAACCGCAAGTTCTGAAGATATTATCGATGCAATTGACAACATCGGATACGGAGGACAGCAATCTGTTCTTTCAACCCTCAGTCTGTTTTGGGGACCAGGATTAGCGATGCTATTCGTTGCCCTACCTCGGAAGAAATTCGAAGTTCCTGAAGAAGCACAAGTGCCAGGCTCTTTGTGGGGAAGTGTAGCCTTAGCAGGTGGAATCGGCTTCTTGATGGTTAACCTAGCTCCACTGATTATGGCATTTGTTCCGGGTGATAATGACATACGAACTTGGGTGGACCTAGGTCTGCTGTTTTGGTTTGTTACAGCGGCAATTAGGGCCGCCATAGTTGGAACACCGAAGGAAATAGAGTTTGTAGCAAAAAAATTACACAGAATGTATTCCGAAGGGTTCAGAAATTGGAGAGAGGTTGAAGATGTGCAGAGAGACCTATTGATTGGTTTCTGGATGGGTTGGTTCATTTGGTTGGCATTCCCTGCCACTCTACCACAAGGAGTTGCTGCTACAACAATGACTGGTGGAATGGGTTACCTGCTGGGCCCAATTATGCTTGTTGTTCATATTCTTGTAGCAGGAATGCTAACTTTGTTGATTAGATTTGTTGCATCTTGGGGAGGTGCTGTTTCTCGCGCATTCGGATCTTTCGGCTCAGGGCCGTTCTCACAAGCATTGGGTTGGGCACTGATCCCAATTTCTCTCTGGTGTCTTGTAAATGGAATAATCCATGCCAGCAATATCGGGTTACTGAGTGTTTTCAATGGCTAGGGAAATAAGTAGACATCACCTTCCATTTTCCATGCCAGATAGGCCACATGCTCTATCCCAAGAATGGAGAAATCTAACTTTCATGCATTGGGAGGTCGAGCCCGAAAAGATTGCACCTTACATCCCTGAAGGCCTAGAATTGGATTTGTTTGAAGGCAAGGCGTATGTTGGAGTAATACCTTTCCAAATGAGAAACGTTAGACCACGATTTCTCCCCCCAGTGCCAGGTATCTCGACATTTCCCGAGTTTAATATCAGAACCTATGTCAAGAAAAATGGCAAGGCAGGAGTATTATTTCTTACCCTAGAAGCTCAAAGTAGAATCACTTGCTGGCATGCGCCTAAGGCATATGGCTTACCTTACCGTTACTCAAAATGTAAACTGAATTTTGCTGATGGCAAATTTTTGTGGAAATCCAAAAGCAAGCGCGATGGATTGAGTCTAGAAGGCGAATGCAAACTTACCGGTTCTTTACGAGGAGCAAAGAAAGATACTCTTGAGTACTTTCTTTTCGAGAGATATTCGCTATACACTGAACATAATGGGAAATTACACATGGCATACACACTTCATGAGCCGTGGACTTTCCAAGATGGTGAAGTAACAATAGCAGATAATTCACTAACTGAGTCATACGATTTAGGAATTGATGTATTGAATCCGCAATATGTGCATGCTTCATTCGGAGTTTATGTCTTAACATGGCCAATTGAGGAGGTATCTGGTTGAGTGAAAGAGATTTCTTGTTACTAGATGGCGACTGTGGGCTCTGCCATCGTCTTGCGACCTTCTTAGACAAGAGACTGTCAAAAGACCAAGATATCGGTTACAGGCCAATTAATTCTGAAGATGCTCAAGCCATGATCGCAAAATTGCCTAAGAAATACCAAGATGCAGATTCCGTATATCTGATTAGAAATGGAAATGCGTACATCCGATCATCTGCTGGAATTAGATGTTTACTTTACATGAAATGGTATTACAAAATGTGGTTCCCATTATTTTGGTTAATTCCTTTACCAATCCGTGATGTAGGATACAGAGTGATTGCAAAATATCGTCACAAGTTCTTCAAGCGACCTACTGAATGCTTATTCAGAATCGATTGATGATAGTTACTTGACCAATCTAAATCATATTTTGATTGGTTTTCAAAAATACAAAAACCGGTCAAGTTTCATAAGTGCCTCAATTAATCCGATATCATGTCAAGCAAGAAATGCATGTATGAGGGATGCGATGCACCTAAGCATCGTAAGTCTGATTACTGCATAAGACATACAGAAAGTGGCCCTAGATCAATTTTAATCAACACTTCAAAGCTAGTAAAAGAAGAGGAAAACGACGATATTATAGTTGAATTCGTTGAAGAAGAAGAACTAGAACACGAAGAAGAAGTTCAACCAGAAATTGAAGAGGAAACACAAGAAGAAGAAATCAAAGTGGAAAAGAAAAGAAAAGACAGGAAGAAAGTAAAGCTACAGAGCCAAATTATTTTGCCCGATGAACCGGATGCTGGTGGCACATCTCTTGCGGCACTGTTCATTTTCATAGTCAGTTTCATCTCCATAATAGGCGCTGATGAAGAAGCCATTTTTTCTACATGCTGTATTGCTGGATTTCTACTAATCATTTTATCTAGTGCTCGTACTTCTAAAAAATTGGATTATCAAAATGCCTGTATCGACAGGATTGAAAGACGATTTGATAGAGAACAAATCGATGAAAAAATTCCTTTGGCACCTTCTGCATTTGTGAGGATCATGTCCTTTGTATTCGGCTTTTTGGCAATCGTTTGCTTATTCGACGATGATACATTCGGATGGTCTTTCTTTTGGGCTATACTGTGGTTCTTATGTTACATTACATTCCGTGGTGATATGAAAAGAAGAAATGATTTCATCGGAGAATATCGTAAGCAATACTGATTTTCCAAGGGTTCAAATAACCCCCGATGTTAACTGAACTGTATGTTTAGCAACGAAGAACATTTGGACATGATTTATGAGTCATCTGGTTGGGAACAATTCCCGTGCTTTGAGGACGCATTACTTACCGATAGACCACTCGAGGAGTGTTTTGGAAACAATGGAATTCCAGTGTGTTATTGGCCTAGAGATTTAGGTTATAATTGCTGTAATCATTGGTTGATTATCGACTTGGATTTCCTAAACATTAACCCTCGTGAATTCTTTTCTCGATTCCAGGAAGCAATCAGGAACTGTGACAATCTCAGAATGATTACAATCTGTGGTTCTGCAGACAAAATGTCAAATTTTGGCATAACCGGGACAAAGGGAAGGAACAGCTCAAAGTTCGCGTCCTACATTGTTGGCATTAACTCAATGCGAAATGTAGGGCCGGTTGTTGTAGAAACCAAAACTGTGCTTGGAAGAGGGCCTACTAAGGAAATCATTCACCACAACTATGTTTGAATTCTAGGTGATGAAAGGAGCAATATCTTCATTTCATCTATCTTAATCTGTCATATTAAACTAAATTTGACCATCTCTAAATATCATGGGGAACTAGGAAAAATCATGACACAAGGACCAAACACTGGGGTCTGCATATCTTGTAAAAAAGAGTCCGCTACGAGCCACTACCACGGTTCAGATTCACAAAAAATGGAGTTGTGTAAATCCTGTTATGATGTTTACCTCGCCAAAGAAATGTTGCAGTATTGGAAAGATCACATTGAAGAAGAAAAACGCAGGGTTGGAAAGTAGTAGAATCAAAATTGTTTTTTTTTGGCAAACCTAATTTTTTAAGTGTAATTATTTTGAATTTAAATCTCAATAGTGCTTGAAGGGGGGGAAGTCATATGCGCGTGCAAACATTACTCTTGCTACTGTTCTCCATCATATGTTTCGCTTCAACAAATGCCATTGCGGAAGATGTGAGTTCGTCAAGCGAAAACTCTGAATCATTTCATCTAACTGGACTTATCATTCTTGGATTTTCTCTAATGGGGTGGACTTTCATCCTGACTCTATTGTTTATTGCGATAATGAAAATCGTGAAAAAAACAAAAAGACAGCCTGTCCAAGAATACCCTTTAAGATGTAAGTGAGCAAAGGTAAGAAGATTAACCATCCAAACTCCTTGAATCAGAGGGTAGCGATGTATATGGTCCATAGCAAGCCCATGTGTATGGGCGAGATGAATCAAAGGGTGTTATGGATATACCCCTTGATTCACCTCTAAACCAATTATTGATATCTTGGACAATTAGGATTCTCAACGCGATGTAATATCCATTCATCTCTAGTCGACTTACCTTTCGGCTGTAAAGCAGAAAATACACGACTACCGCTATCTGTATATTGAATCCAAATCCATCTTCCACATGAATCACATTTGATCGGGGTGGATTTCTCTCGTCTGCTCATTTCAATACCCTCCTTCAGAATGTCTT
>PAQE01000020.1 GCA_002709705.1 Methanobacteriota archaeon
TTGCAATTTTAGGCGGTATAACCGCAAAAAATGATTGGACCAACATAGGCATCCTTCTGCTTTTGATTGTAATTGCTCTCGCATTGCTAATTACATCGGCAGATTTCTTCGTTGAAGGTGCTAAAGGACTTGCTAGAAGAGCAGGAATGGCAGAGGTAGTAATCGGTTTGACTATCGTCAGTATAGGTACATCGCTGCCAGAAATTTTGGTAACCGCCACGGCATCAGCAACATCTGGGAACGACCCAGCTTTGATGGACTTAGCAGTAGGGAATATCTACGGTTCAATTTTGGTTCAAATTACCTTGGTTTTGGGAATTGTTGTGGCATTCAAACCGTTAGAAATTAGACCAGCTTGGCTTAGAAGGGATGGATTACTGATGTTACTATCTGTGATTTTACTAACGGCTTTACTTTGGGAAGGAGGAGGTCTTTCCAGAATCGAGGGAGGAATCCTCGTTCTAATTTATGGCCTTTACATTACATGGTTGCTTAGTGACACTGCAAAGATTCGTGAAGATGAACAGCAAGTGGTTGAAAATATCAAACGAGCAGATTTCACTTGGACTGGAACCGCTTACACGGTGATGGTAGTGATTGGTTTGACTTTGGCTGTATATTCCGCGAATCAACTTGTGAAGTATGCTTGTGAGATTGCATACCAACTCAATGTTCCACACGCAATTGTTGGTTCAACTATGTCGGGATTAGGGACCTCATTACCGGAGTTAACTGTAGCTATGGTCGCAGTAAGAAAGAGCCAAGGTGTTGCTATTGGAACATTAATTGGTTCTAATATCACCGACCCTTTGCTCTCCATAGGAATTGCAGCTTTAGTCTCCCCGATCTCCCTAACTTCTGCTTCATATGACTTGACAATGTACCTGATTATTCCGGCAACAATCATTGGAGTCTCAATTTGTTTAGGAATGATGTGGTCCGGTTTCAAGTTCAGTCGTCTAGAGGGTGGCATCCTCATAACATTCTATCTTCTTTTCATCCTAGCACTTGAATTGGAAAGGCAAGGGTATCTAGTAATTTGATAACAGCACTGCTTATGCTGAATGGCCTTCTGGGCTTAGCATGGTCGACTTCCAACTTGATGAAATGCAAGAGATGTTACGTGAACTCGCTCACGAATTTGCAGTTGATGAAATCCGTCCAAATGCAGAACATTGGGATATGAATTCGGAGTACCCAAAAGCAGCAATAAACGCTGCCCATGAAATGGGAATCCTGAATTTGCACATCTCAGAGGATTACGGAGGACCTGGTCTGGGCATAATGGAAGAAGTTCTTGTAAATGAGGAATTAGCATGGGGAGATCCCGGTTTTGCAACAGCTGCTTATGCAACAAGTCTAGCATGTGCCCCAGTAATCACTGGAGCAACTCATGAACAGAAGGATAAGTATCTGCGCATGGTTTCCGAAAAAGGGGCACTAGCGTCCTATGCGGTTACAGAGCCAGGCGCTGGTTCCGATGTGGCAGCATGTCAAACATTGGCAATTAAAGATGGAGACGACTACATTATCAACGGCTCCAAAATGTGGATAACAGGTGCTGGTAAAGCCGACTGGTTCTTCGTTTTAGCGAAAACAGATCCAAATGCAGGATATAAAGGAATGTCAGGATTTATTGTAGATGCAGACACCCCTGGGCTATCTCTTGGAAAGAAAGAGAACAACATGGGGCAGAGGTGTTCTGATACAAGGTCGATTTCATTTGATGACATGAGAGTTCCAGCAGCCAATCTTGTTGGAGAATCCGAATCTGGTGGGTGGATGAATGCAATGAAAGCATTCGATATGTCTCGCCCAAATATTGCAGCACACGCTACTGGTCTTGCTAGGGCTGCCTATGAGCATGCACTACAATACTCGAATGAGAGGCAAACGTTCGGCAAGCCTTTGCATCGCCATCAAGCTATACAATTCATGCTTGCAGATATGAAAACAAAAATCGAGGCGTCAAGAATGTTGACTTGGAAGTCTGCTTCAGAAGGTGATGCAGGAATTCGTAATACAGAATCTGCTGCGCATGCCAAGAGATTTGCATCTGATACCGCAATGGAAATCGCCACTGATGCAGTACAAGTATATGGCGGATACGGATATTCAGAAGAATATCCAGTTGCTAGACTTATGCGTGGTGCGAAGGTAATGCAAATTTATGAAGGTAGCAGCCAAGTACAAAGAATGATCATCGGCCGTGAGATTACCAAGGATTTGTGAGTATATGTCCAAAGGCGTACCTGCCATCGTTTTGGCAGCGGGAGAATCATCTAGATTGGGTCAACCCAAGGCCTTAGTGAAGTGGGGTGATGAAACATTGGTTTCTCGTTCAGTGCGAATATTATTGGAAAGTGGCAGTTCACCAATCATAGTAGTTACCCGTTCAGAATTACAAGTAGATGTCATGTTAGAATGTAGTGAGGCCACTGTAATAGTGAATCCAACTCCGGAGGAGGGCAGAACAGGTTCTTTGCAAGTTGGCTTAATTTCGCTAATTAGCGAATTAGGGCGAACGCCCAGGAGAGTGTTGATTTGTCCTGTTGATCGATGTGGCTGGAGCTCGGAGACGGTATCTGAATTATTAGAATGCAAGACAAATACATCGCCAGTGCCTAGCGGTCATCCCTTATTGCTCTGTGATGTGGAGAAAGTTTTGACTTTAGCAAAGAGCGCGTCGCTGAGAGACAGTTTAGAAATTGAAAGAATAAATGCGCCCGGCGAACATATGAACATTGACACACCCGGCGATTTGGAGGCATTGCGATGACAGCTCGTATTTTGCAATGGTCTCTTGGTCAATTGTCCTTGAACAGGAAAGTTGCTATAGCCACCGTAGTTTCAACTGCTGGCTCTGTACCTGGGAAAATGGGTGCGAGGCTTGCACTCACTGTTTCTGAGATTGAGGGTACAGTGGGTGGAGCAGGATTGGAGATGAAGGTAATTTCTCGCCTGCAAGAGTTGCTCCAAGGGGCGTCAAAACCATGTGGAGAAGTAATAACTTACGGACTTAACAAAGGGGCCAAGGGCTATGAGGTACAACCTCTCGACAGTCTTTGTGGCGGCCGTGTGACGGTCGCTTTGGAGGTGCTGATTCCTATGCCGCATATTTTACTGATGGGAGGAGGGCATTGTGCTAAAGCCATTGCAGAAGCCTGTAAACCGTTAGATTGGAATTATTCGGTCCAAGATTCGAGAGCAGAGTATGCTCTACTCGAAGGAGCGAGTGAGACCCATCATTCATGCCCGAAAGATTTCTTGATGGCAGAAAATAAAGAATCTCTCTCTCGATTTAGTGACATTTTACTTCTTGGCCACGACTGGAAAGAGGATGAAGAACGCTTGCTGGGCTTATTATTTGCAGGATATGATGGAAGATTAGGAGTTATAGGTTCGAAATCAAAGTGGAAAGCATTCACTAAGGTCGCACTCGATGCAGGAATAGAGCAAGATAGACTTGACCAAGTAAATTGCCCGATAGGCCTGGATATAGGCGCTGAAAGCCCCGAAGAGATCGCTATTGCAGTTCTTGCAGAGATTTTGGCATCTCACAAAGGAATCAATTTGTGAAAACATGCTCACGATAGTGACGTAATTCTTCTATTGATTCAATAATATCATCCAGCGCTCTATGAGCCTCTTTTTTGTGGTATCTTGGCAAATCAGGGTACCATCGATTAACCAATTCTTTGATTGTGGAAACATCTACAATTCTGTAATGTAGCATCTCCAAAACTTCTGGCATTTCCTTTGCTAGGAATACTCTATCATTGTGTACTGAGTTGCCGCATAGAGGCGCTGTGCCCAGTTCTATATTTTCACTCAAGAAATCACATGTATGGCGGATAGCTTCTCCTAGACTTACTCCTTCATTGCGAACTCTATCGACAAGTCCAGAAGCATTGTGGTGACTAGTATTCCATTCATCCATTCCTTCTAGCAATTCGTCACTGACTTTGATTGCCAGGTTAGGGCCTTCTGCAATAATGTTCAATTCCGCATCGGTAATAATAGTAGCAATTTCGATAATCGATTCTACCTCGACATCTAGGCCTGTCATCTCCAAATCGATCCAAACCATTTCTTTCGCCATAGCACTCCCATGCTGGCGAAGTGTTTCATCATGGCGGATGAATCACAATGGAACGAAGTCAATTTTCAAATTACCATTAGGAGAGACTGATACCACCGGTTTGAAACCTTCGTGAGGCGTACTAGCAAGCGAATCTTGAATTGCTGACATAACTGATGGGTCCAATAGCAAATCGTATTCGAACATCTTCTGTTCAACAGCTTCCTCAACGATTTCAGCAGCCTTATCGATAATTGTGTCTTCAATTTCCTTCTTTAACAAAGGCTGTACCTCTTCAACATCTTCTTCTGAATGAACAGGCTCGGGGACTGCTTCAATTTCAGTCTCCTCTTCATCGATATCGATAACTTCCTCCAGGTCTTCTACATCATCACTTTCTTCAGAAACCTCTTCCATCCCTTCTTCTGAATGGACAGGTTCGGGGATCGCTTCAATTTCAGCCTCCTCGCCCTCATCATCTCCACCAAATTGTCCAATGATTGCATCCTTTGCCTCCATGAAATCTTCAGCAAATATTGTTGAAACTTCTCCCATTCTAGCAAAGTAAGCGAATCCGAATCCAAGAGCGACAACTCCCATGAACATCCAAGTTACGTTTCTGTAAAGATCAGTCTCGAATGTAAATGAGAGCATGAATAGTGAAAATACAGTACCCATGGCACCGAATCCTCTTCTCCAAGGGGTTTCAGTCTCATCTCTGAATCCTTGAACAGCAATTCCAGAGAGGAATGCTGCCCAAACGACCCACATGAATTGTTCAAGGTTAGTCTCTCCTAGAGCCCAAGATATACCGCTCAAAAAGTAAACAATACCTAACTGTCCTGATCTGTCAATCCATCCATAATATTCTATTTCATCTAACCAATCAAATATATTCCAATTCCAAGCAATGTCTACTTTCGATGCAAGAATTGTCAAGAGTATACCACATAACATTAGCACTGTTCCAACCAAGTAATCTTGCGTCAAATCAGGTTGTTCTAACCTTTCTAAGACGTTCCAAACTGCGAATGCATGCAGTAGTGGAAGTACGAACACTGAATACTTCTGTCCATTCGCAAACGCATCATATGTTGCCCACAGGGCTCCAATGATTGTACCAATTCCTTTGAGAGCAGTCCAAGAGAATGTCAAACAAACGATAGTCCAAGTTCGAGTTATTGTGGTAAGTCTGTCACGTGCTTCATCAGTTTTCAGGTCGAATACACTGATTATTGGTTCGCCATCGATTCCTAGCTCCACACCAGCTACAGTTTCGTCAGCCCACTTGTATAGCCAGCCCTTGGCACTACATTGGTTGAGAATTAGGGTGAATATTCCGGTCCCCAGTAAACTGTTTGTGATGTAATCTATTTCTTCGAAATGATTGAAATTAGAATCATTCGTAAATCCTATCCAAAACGAGAAGAATACCAGAACTGGTGTCCATGGAATAAGGTCTAATTTTCCGATTAACCAAGAATAAATTGTAAGTAATATGGTCAAGGATAGTAATATCCAACTTGCCTCTGGTAATACTCCGAAAACACCAATCGTCATCCAGATTGCAGGTATTGCAACTGGAGTTTCAAATTCTAAATCTTCTTCATATTGTCTGTCCATTACAGCCTTAACCAAAACCACTAGGTTTGTTATAGCCATTATCATGTATGAAAATCGGCTTAGGTTGAGAAGGGTAACTTCTGTTGGGTCATACGCTGTGATATTGATCACGCCAAGTATTTCAGCCATAATCGCACCATCGGAAACGAACCTGTCTCCTTCGATTGTATCTCCAAACATGAACAGAGCAATCGGCGTTATACAAAGGACGAAGACTAATCTGTGCTTTAGTGCTCTTAGGAATACAAGAATGTACATTGGAACGAATAGTAATCCGCCAGTCGTATCGAACAACCCTAGAATTAGTAACCCGAGTAATGTTGTAATGTCGGCATTTCGGTTCAGTGATTCTTCATTCAAACCTTTCCTGTCTAGCATAATTGAAATTCCTAGTGGTCCAGCTAGTAACATTAAATCGAATAATATCATTGAATTTTCTAATACGCCAAAATCACTTCTTGCATCATTTAGACTGTAAGCCATTGGTGCAGTGACTGCAATCATTGTCAATGTTGCAATCATTCTTCCAGTGGATGATGCTTCCTTTTCTCTAATTACCTCTGCAATAATAATGCCTATTGGTACTATCATCAATAGAGTCCATACAATATTTTGTGCTAAATCATCTAGACCTACAGATGTTAATGCAACTGTGAATAGAACCATTGGGCCAATTAGGCTCATTCGGCCTAGTGGACCCCAGGAATAATCCATTGGATCTTTCGATTCACTTTTCTGTGGCACAACCCAAGCATTTGTACTTGAATCGAAAACAGGAATTACTTTCTTTCTCTGGCTTTCAGCCCAGTTGAGTAATACACCAATATCTAATTCAATACTCTTGAACTTCCTCATCGATGCATAAACTATCAACCCAACTAGTGCTAAGGTGATGTTGAAACCATCAAGATTAGAAGCGATACTATCCGGTAATGGGACCTCTAATCTATCGTAAACTGATAGAATGATTGCAATTACCATCGAACCAGCTGTAGCTGAAGATGCATTGAATGCAATTTTCTTGTCGCCAGTTTTCTCCGCATCCATCATCATCATGAATGATGAAATGATTGCATAGAGGAATATTGCCCAAGGAGTGTATGGGTCATCACCGAACAATACAGATTCAGATAGAACTAGTAATCCCAGTGTGACGAAGTGAGCCCAATCAGAGAGATGACCTTTCTTTCTACCTATTTCTCCACTGAATAATACTACAACCAGTATAGTAAATTCTAGCCATACAGGTTCGAAACCTCCAGTGAAATGAGATTGTGCGAAGAATGAGAACCCAACAGCCATCATTGTCATATTAGCGACCCAGTTTCTTGTTACCTTTGAGATAACTAGCAAGTATGGTAGCATGATTAGGGTCGTAACCCAAGGTATCAGTCCAGCAGTTGGAGTGATTATGAACAAACTAGCTGCCAAACCTATGGGCATGTAAGGAATTCTTCGCTTTAATGTTGCAGGGAAATAGGCGATTAGAACGGCTAACCATAATCCTACTTGTAGGGTCAAATATGGCGCTAAAGTACCAAGTTCAGACTGTCTAATTGGACCCAAGATTAATTCAAAATCGGTTTCTCTTGCAATTAGCATTGCAACTATTACTTCTCCGACTAATAAAGCAGAAGTCCATTGCATCAAGTCCTGTCGAAGACGTCGGTCAGCAGCAAGTATTCCTTGTACTGCAATAATGAAAACGAGTAGTGAAATTGCACCTCCATTACCTATGTCCTCGTTATTATATTCGTAAAGAAGAGGAAGTAATCCCGATGTTACCGCAACAACTGAGAAAATAATTCCACTATTTGCTCGCAAAGATAACCACATAGAGAGAGAAGCCAAAGCAATCATCGAGATTCCTAATTCCCAAGAAACATTGTTCTCTGACCATTCCATCCAAATGCTTGAACCGATCAATGCCACAACTAACGGTGTGAATGTAGTAACTGACCATCCGAATGTCGTAACTCCCTTTAGACGCATCAAGTAAACAGTTTGAGCTAGGGCGAGAGATAGTGTTGCAGCCATTTGTACATAAATGGCATTAGCAGAAGGTATCCAGCCTTCAGCACTAGGATCTGTA
This sequence comes from Methanobacteriota archaeon, assembly GCA_002709705.1. Classification (GTDB taxonomy): domain Archaea; phylum Thermoplasmatota; class Poseidoniia; order Poseidoniales; family Poseidoniaceae; genus MGIIa-K1. The sequence continues at coordinate 7,797 of PAQE01000020.1, forward strand.
CCAGCTGGAATGAACCATTTGACATCTTGCAAAGCCAGTTCTCCTACTAACCATCTTGAACCCCAGAGCGTTCCTACAGCAAGGAAGAAAAATCCTACTCCTAACATGTAATCGTGAACATTTTGTAATTCGTTTCCACCCTTTCTTCTTTGAAACTCAACTAGAGAAATCGCAAGGAATCCTGAAAACAAACCTCCGAAACCTAGTACCAAGAACTCGGGCTGTCCAGTTTCTTGACCATCTCCGGGGAATGCGATATTGAGCAATCCTGCCCATATACCTAACATTGCAACTCCAAAGAGAATAAGTTGAGCGAATTTCATCAAACTGTTATCTACCATGTTTGCAGGTGTTCCAACAGTTCCCATTTTCACTGAAGGCGTTGCAACTGCATCTGCAGATAGATTTCCTGCACGTTGCGAAAGGGTCCTTGCACTAGTCGGTCTTTGAGGTCTGGAAGGTGAATCAGCCATATTTCTCAAGTTTGGTTCAACCTTTCGCCTTTTGAATGTTGAGCCGGTAAATGTGCCTCAGAAGGCGTATTCAGCGATTAATTGTCTACTCGACAATTACTGCTTCGACAACTTCTTCAATGTCGAGATCCTTTTGATGAATTGTATCTTCGTCAGATTCATTCTTCATGAAAGCAACCACTAGAACAATTGAGAAAATTATCGCAGCAAATACAGATCCGTAAATTACAAAATTCATCGACGATTTTTCAGAATCGCCTAAACCGACTAGGACTTCTTCAGTTAGAGTAATGTCGATAGAAATTAAAGGACTAGATGTTGTACCTTCCAATCCTCTAATTGAGATTGTATGATCTCCATGGAGAGTAGTTCCTGGTAGATGTTCGAACTCATGGACAATGTCATCATATGTCAAAACAGCAACGGTCTCATGGTTGTATGAATGGATATTAGACCATTCGTCTCTCAAGTCATTACTCATCCATTGAACGGTATCGACCCCTTGATTCAATTTGATTTCAAACTTTGAGCCAGGGCCTAGTAATACAGAACCGTTCAAAAATTCATTTTCAGAAACAGAAAGCGAGATATTGGAATTGAATGTGTACTGCTGATTGTATTCAGCAGCCTCAATTACAGCCTCTAGGGAATTGACATGGCCGTGGCCATAGACGTTATTTTGTCTGTTCTTTGGAATTAAGTCTTCCAGACATGGTTCATTCGCTCCCATGTAGTGACATTGTCTGTAAGTAGCGGTTTCCTGCATGATGTTCCTCATATCGAAAGGTGACAGATCAGGGTTGGCTTGCAGCATTAGTGCGCCAACTCCTGCAGCACCAGGAGTCGCCATACTCGTTCCACTCATTGCGGTATATTGGTCACCGGTATTGTATGCAACTGACATAATGCTGCTTCCCATGTATGCAACATTTGGTTTTACACGGCCTTCTTCAGTTGGGCCTTGGCTAGAATAAATTGCTATTGAAGTGTCCTTATCTAAAGCCCCTACAGTAATCACATCTTCAGCAGAACCTGGGGTTCCAATTTGCGCACTAACACCATTGTTACCGGCTGCTATGAAAAGCGATATTCCTGCACTTACCATTTCATTGGCTTGACGATTTACACTGTCTTCTTCGGAAGAAGTCCATTCAATAGCTCCAGGGCCTCCAAGGCTCATGGACGCGATTTTAGTATTGTATTGGTGCATTGTGTCAATAGTCCACTGCATTCCTGCCATAACTCCAGCAAAAGAACCTGAACCTCCAGAATCCAGTACCTTAACACCAACGAGGTGTGCTTGTGGAGCCATCCCTGGGTGCTCATAGGTTGGAGCGCCAGTTCCTGCAGTTGTGCCTCCACAATGCGAGCCATGACCTTGGTCATCATATGGCAAATCAGATCCGTTGGTGTTGCCAGGGTTGTTTACAGCATCATAAAATCCTAGAATTTTCGGGTCGTTTGTCATTGGGTCATCATCCTGGTCATCAAGGCTAGAATGATTCCCATCAAGCCCAGTGTCGATAATTGCTACAGTAGTTCCTGAACCATCATATCCTGTTTCTAGGAATGTCATATCAACTCCATGTCCGATTCTTGCATCGTTATTTGCGATAGTTAGTATTCCATCTAACTCAATCATCACTACGCCAGGTAGGTCCCTTAGAGTTAGCAATTCATCAACTGGTACTCTTCCAGCTAATGCATCGATTCCATGCAAAATAAATTGGTGTTGGTAGTTTACATTTTTCTCAAGCATTTCGATTTCATCTTGACCAGGGGTGTAATAGAAGTCAATAATCAAAGGCAATGTATTTTCCTCATCAAGGAAAATTGGGTTGTCCATATGCAATTCAACCATGTCACCGATTTTGTTCTGGTTGCGATCAACGGTAGTTTCAGTCCACCATCCTTGAGGCTCATTTTCATCTTCAATTTCCATAGACACTGGAACAGTAGCTACCACTAATGGAGCCACTAAAATCAACAATCCGAAAAGGCAGAAACTTCGTCTCAAACCGCTCATCTTCTTCACCGCGCTTCGCGCGATAGAGCAATAGTGTTTGAACCCTGTGTTTCTAGATAAAATCGGGAGAGATGTCAAAACCATTTGTCCACAGGGCCCCTCATGGGGCTTCAAAACTGGTTCAGTAGAGTTTTGATGTCGACTTGGTTTCGTGAGATTACAGTCATCGATGTCGAGAACCTCCCCACAGATAGAGGTGCAGTAATTGTTTCATGGCACCCGGGGGGATTGTTTGACAATATGCTTACACAAGGTCTCCTTCCGGGAGAGCAGGTAAAGTTTGATGGATTCATCAACAGTGATGAGGAATTAGAAAGGGTTGCGTCTGAAGTAGCATCTGGGAAAAATGTAGTAGTATTTCCAGAAGGTGAGTCGCACACGTCTCCAAAAACCAAAGAAATTCAAGACAATGCAGCAAGAATCGCGATTAGAGCTAGTGAATTGTCCAGAGAAAAACCGCCTGTAATTATCCCAGTAGGAATCCACTACAGTCGAAAACACTACTTTCGTGAGAGAGTTGCTCTTAGTGTCGAAAGGCCGATAGAAGTCGAAGGAACAGTTGAAGAGTTGAGTACGATAATATCCGGTGAAATTTTCAGAGCATCTCTATCTAAAGAAGAATGGAAAGACAGGGAATTGATATGGAAAGCTCGCTCAATCATTCGTGCCGAGAGAAGAAGACAAAATCCCGAATTAGAAAAATTGGCAACATATGGTGAAGGAGTCATAGGCGCCAGAAGAGTTCGAGCAGCTTGGGAATGGCTTGCACAAAATGACTCGAAGAAATGTGGACTATTGGAGCAACGTACTAGAGACCATATGTCGGAATTAGACTCATTAGATCTAAAACCCCACCATGTTGACACAAGGCCAAAATCGGTAACTCGTGCAGGGTTTATGAAATCCATTTTTCTGTGGCTATTTGCATGGTCATTCATGTTGGGCTTTGTGACATTCAGTGCAATAGTTGGCTCTTTTCCTCCATTTCTTTTCGTCGTTAGTGTAGACCGAATATTTGGTCGAAAAATGAAAGAAACTAGCCGTGGAGCATTCAAATTATACACAGCAGTGATAGCTTACCCGATTTGGTGGTTAATTTCTGCAAGCGCTTTCACTTGGGCTCTTCTTTCAGATTCTAGTCCTATCGCTTGGCTTGCTGATTACAGCATGATTATCGAATTTCTGTTTTCTTTACCCGCTGTTTTGGTTTTGCCTTTGATGATTTGGTGGATGCCTACTGCGGGGAAGTTACAAATGAAATTGTATTCCAAAGGTAAATCCTCATGGAGAAGAATGAGGCTGTGGGCAAAATGGAGAAACAGCGTTTTCGACTGGGATAATTTGTGCAAAAAGCAACAAGAGTTAGCAATGGATTTGGTAAAGATCGGCGATGGTTTAATTCTTCCAGGAGACGGAGACTGGAAGGAGCCGGCGGCAGGAAAAGATGATTTTACTGCAGTCATTCTTAGATAGTGAACAAACTTCATTTCAAAGGTCTAATTTGAAATAATTCAGGCCAATGCTGAAAGGGTGATTCATTCTCCCACCGATTAGTTGGCGTGTGATATGGTCGGAGAAGAGCATGTTTCTATGATTCCATCAGCGACTTCGAAAGCGTGGTCTGCAGATGTAAATGGTCAATTCCGAGAGGTGTTGGCTCCATCAAACGCTATCCTACTAGATGTATTGCGAGATAAGGCAGGATGTCTTGGAGTAAAGCGAGGGTGCGATATGGGTACCTGTGGATGTTGCACCGTCATGATTGATGGAGTACCTCGACTTTCATGTCTAACCATGGCTCATGAGGTCAATGGCTGTGAAATAACAACTGTAGAAGGATTGGCTAATGGCTCGCACTTAGCACCAATACAGCAGTGTTTTGCAGACCATGGTGGCTCCCAATGTGGTTTCTGCACCCCGGGCTTTCTTGTAGCGTCACAAGCACTCCTAAACAACAATCCATGCCCTACAGAAAAAGAAATTGCCTGTGCTATCGAAGGCAATTTATGCAGATGCACTGGGTACCAACAAATAGTACAATCAATACAAGCAGCTGCTGCGATTCATAGGGGAGAGGCCGATGCTGTTGTCTCAAACAATGCAGCACATTCAGACCCACATCCGAGTGGTCCAGAAATGTAGGTGTCAGCATGAGCAAGGATTACGTTCAGCAGGCAGGTATGAACAAGGACGTCCGTGTCGATGGTAAGAGAGTTGCAGGAAAATTAAGATTTAACCCTCCGGGTTCTGGGGGTTCTAGGCCCGAAATGGCTGAGCGCGATTTAGAATTTATTCCTGAACTTGAAGGCGGCAATGAACCTCAACCAGCTGGTGCTCACTTACATGATGGTCTTCGTACTGGAACTACGGTTGGAAAAAGAACTCCTTTAGTTGATGCGAACGCTAAAGTCACGGGACAAGCGTGGTATGGTGACGATATTAGGCTGCCAAACGAAATAATTGGAAGGATAGTAAGATCACCTTATCACTATGCCAAAGTCAAAAGTATTGATACGACAAAAGCGGAAGAATTACCTGGAGTTATTGCTGTATCAACCGGCGTAGATGCTCCAAGCAAGTTTGGGGTTTTACCTGTAACAAAGGACGAGCATGCGATGGCTGTTGAGAAGGTTAGACACGTGGGGGATTTGGTTGCATGTGTCGCTGCAATAGATGAAGAAACGGCACGTCAAGCAGCAGCGCTCATAGAGGTAGAGTACGAGGTGCTCGACGCAATTCACGATCCTAAGAAAGGACTTCTTGATGTTGACGAACCTATACACTGGCGTGGCCCTTATCACATTGGTTCAACCAATGTTCAAAAAAGAGTTTTCCAAGAATTTGGCGACCGAGAAAGTCTCGAAGATACAACAAAGGCATTCCACAATGGAAAGTGGAAGTTTATGGGAGTCAATCATGGATTCACAGAGCCTCACGCGGTTGTAGCTCATTGGGATTCAAACGGACGATTACAATTGTACACTCCTCAGCAAGTCCCTCATTATGCTCACAGAGCATTAGCTACCGTACTTGAAGTTCCCATGCACCAAATCAACGTCATACGCACATACGTGGGTGGAGGATTTGGCGGAAAATCCGATCCATTCCCTCACGAAATGTGTGCTGCAATTTTGGCGAGAAAGGCAGGTAGGCCAGTTCGAATAACCTTTGACAGGGAAGAAGTCTTCTGGGTGAATCGTGGAAGACATCCTTCACATATCGAAGTGAAAATAAATGCAAATGATGATGCAAAAATTTCTGGTTTTGAAATCGATGCACTGATCGATGGTGGTGGCTTTGCATCATTTGGGCATGTTACATCTTACTACAACGGAGTTCTAGCAACTGCGCCGTACGAACTAGGGTCTTTCCACTATACTGGGGCTCGAGTTTGGACGAACAAGCCTGCCAGTGGCGCTATGAGAGGTCACGGAGCAGTAAACACAAGGTGTGCGATAGAAGTAGGACTTGACGACATTGCAGAAAAATTGCAGGTAGATCCTATCGACCTACGTCTGGCAAATTTATTACCACCTCACTCTAAAACAATCACTGGATTTAGAATAACATCGAATGGAATGCGTCAAGCGCTTGAAAGGGTTAGAGAAGGAAGTAATTGGGACGAAAAATTCCGTAAATTACCTGTTGGTAAAGGAATTGGAATTGGCTGTGGTTTCTTTATTTCCGGTTCGGGTTTACCTATTCACTGGGACCCTCATAATTTCCCTCATGCAACAGTTCATTTGCAAATTGATATGGACGGAGGAGTCACAGTTCATACTGGGGCTGCAGACATTGGTCAAGGTTCGAGCACAGCAGTAGCTCAGGTGGTCGCAGAAGTCCTGGCTCTCCCGTTAGAAATGGTCCATGTCCGTTCTCATGAAAGCGATACTAGCCCTGTCGACTTAGGTTCCTATTCCTCTAGAGTGACTTTCATGAACGCAAATGCTGCAATTGGAGCGGCATTAGAAATCCGTGAAAAACTTCTGAATGCTGCAGGTGAAATGTTGGACTTACCGCCTGAAAAATTGGTATTGAATGATAGGCGAATATACTTCAAGAAAGACCCTACAATTGGTGTATCATACCTGGAAGCATTGCATAAATCGCAAGAGGATATTGGAGCATTAATTGCAAGTGGTGCTTACAGAACTCCACCTATGGGTGGAGTGCACAAAGGCGCAGCGGCAGGTCTTGCACCTGCCTATTCCTTCTCTGCTTATGTTGCAGAGGTCGAGGTTGACGTTGATACAGGATTGATCAAGTGTACCGATGTATGGGCTGCTCATGATTGTGGAAAGGCTCTCAATCCGTTAGCTGTCGAAGGACAGATTATCGGTTCATGTCACATGGGCTTAGGACAAGTTCTGTCCGAACAAATGGTCTATGGCAGAACAGGTCATTTACAAAATCCAAACTTTTTGGAATACAAAATACCCAGTGTCCATGAGATGCCTAATGTAACTCCAATAATAATCGAATCATGTGACCCTGAGGGCCCATTTGGTGCAAAAGAAGCAGGCGAAGGTCCTCTTCTTCCAATCTTACCTGCTGTGGTCAATGCAGTGTATGATGCAATAGGGGTTCGAGTAAACGACCTTCCGTTAACACCCGACAAGGTCTGGGCTGCTATTAACAAGAAGATGAAGAGGGAAAAGATAGATGATGCGAGGGATTTACCTGTCCCTAGATTAGACTTTTCCGAACTTCAAAAGAAATTGGTCAAAAGGTCTGCAGAGCATAAAATAAGAGACGCACGTCGACAGAGAAGGGAGGATGAAGGACCGTATCTAAATGGTGTTTTATTTGGATTAGATCCAACACTGCCACCCGAAGAACAGGACGAGACTTGGAAGATTTCCGTAAAACCCGACTCCAGTCAACTAGATAACCTCGGATTAGCGGGTACTGCTTGGACCAAAAAAGAGCAGAGACACATGGAGGGTGGGAAATAATGCTAATGCCTCCATTTGAACTTCATCAGCCGAAATCGGTATCAGAGGCATGTGCAATCGCTAAAGAACTCATTTTGGCAGGAGATGAATTCGATTGGATTGCAGGTGGAACCGACCTTATTCCTAACTATAAGTGGCACATTAATTCCAAACCTCACGTTATTTCTCTAGCTGGAATTGATGGCCTTTCAGAAATTTCAATGACAGAAATAGGCTGTATGGCCAGATTACATGATATCGCTGAATCACAGGATGTGCACCCTATTGTTTCTGATGCTGCTAGTAAAGTTGCATCTTCGCTGATACGAAGAAATGCAACTCTTGGAGGTAACCTTTGCTTGGATACACGCTGTTTCTGGTTCAATCAAACCGAAGAATGGCGTAGTAGCATTGACTGGTGTCACAAATGCGATTGTGGAACAGGTGCAGATTGTAGAGTTATACCAAATCAAAATGAACTTTGTGTGGCAACTTACCAAGGAGACATAGCACCGACACTAATGGTTTTAGACGCAAGCGTTCATTTGATTGGCCCCGATGGAATTAGAGTCATGCCTTTAGTAGAATTTTACAAATTAGACGGAATGACCAGAAATGTGTTGCAGCCAGGTGAATTTATGCTCAAGATTACGTTACCTGATGATGCCGCAGATTGGACAGGGTCCTATCGAAAATTGAGGGTAAGAGACTCATGGGATTTTCCTGAGGCAGGTGCAGCTGCAGCATGGAAAAAAGGCGACAGGTCAACTCTCAGAGTTGCAACAACCGCTCTAGAAAGCATTCCGCGTAGACACGATACAGAAGTTGCAGAATCAAACGGTGATGTCAAAGCGATATGTGATGCTGTATACAAATCAACTAAGCCAGTAAACAACACTTCACTTCCTCCAAGATATCGTAGAAACATGATAAAAGTGCTAATTAAGAGAGCATGTGAGGAATGATGATGAAGAATTTCTTGGTCTCGATTTTAATCTTGGCAGTTCTCCTTCCAGTTGCTAGTTCTCAACTACCAGATGTAAGTAATCCGGGTTGGGGCTTAGGTTGGGATGTTGAAGAAGATGAAGTCCTCATGGTTTTAGATGACACAGTCCAATTTGAAACAGTATTGAAATTTTGGATTGATAATACTAGACCACTGCCTTCAGATTACGAAATAGATGTAGAGATAACATATCCTTCAAAATGTGCAGATGATGATAATTCATTTTCGATTGATGTTGAGAGTAAAGTAAATGTCGGAGCTAACACAAATGAGACGTTTGAAATCAAAATTTCTGGTAATGGATATGGGGACATGATGAGTGCAGAACTTTGCTCAACAAGCGAAGTTTTTTCTTTGGAATTATCAGTTTCTGATTTGATTGTTGCAGGACAGGCGGGAGATGGCTCAAAAACAATTGAACAAGACCTAAGATTTTCCCCTATCTACTCATTGAGCACTGAATTTGTAGAGACAGACAACTGGAATTTGGTTGATGATATCAAATCAGGAACTAGTGAATTTGTCGAAGTCATAATTCGAAATAAGGGTAATTCTATTGATTCATTAGTAGATCCTGATTTTATTTTCAGATACTGCCCTCAAATGGATTACTCAATCAAAGAAGGTAGTACAGGTGGAAATGCTAATCCGGAAGAGTCGTGGAATCTTATGATTGAACTGTCTGCATCATCAAGTCATCCAGACAAGAAATGTGAGCTCATTTTTTCCGTTGTAAGTGGAGGAGGAGGATTCTCTCATGTAGAAGTTCTAGAGTTCAATGTTGACGCCATCGACGTCAAGGAACAGAATGAAGAATTAGAGGAAAAAGAAGCATCAGAAACATCAGGTTTGGATTCTAAAAGCTCCACTTTGCCGGCAATGTCTTCACTAATGTGTATATTTACTGTACTAATATCGTCATTTTTCCGACGAGAATTGCAATAATAATACATTTTTCCGGGAATGATATTCCTTTATTCTAGTTGATACTCGTATATTTCACTCGCTCAACCTACGATAATCTATATGAGTGGGTTGGAGTTCCGAAAACTGCTACGTTTATTCGTTGCCGTTTTTTGAGGTGCTTACAATGGCTGAAGATGATACATCTGGAATCAGGTTAGAAACTTGGCTCCTTGTTGGATTCATCACCGCAATGTTGCTTTCAACAACTGTAATTATTGCAACATCTGCTAACAAAACGACCGTTTATTCTGCATATGTTACTGATGAAGATCAGAATATCCAATATCAGCAAGTATCATCAATGCGTAATTCTTTGGGTGATGGTGATGGAGGTATGGATTATGTTATTGCTAATACAATGTCTACGCCAATGTTGGTAAATGATTGGAGAGAGCCTCATAGAACAATGTTGGTAATTGCTGCACCTGAGAAGCCATTCGATAATGCAGAAGCAGAGGCTCTACATGAGTTCGTTACCGAGAGAGGCGGTAAGGTAATTATCGCTGCAAATTCAACAAATGCTCAGACGGTAGCAGACAAGTTCGATGTAAAGTTCTTTGATGCACCAGTAGTTGATCCTAACAGATACTACGAGGTCGCTAGTCAAACTGGTGAAGCAGAACCAGCAGATTCTCGAAAATTGTGGGCTGTTGCAGGAGTTAACAAGGTCTGGGAAGACCAATTCGAGCGCAGAGAATACTGCAATGCTGATGCTTTACAAGACAGTTCAAAGTACAGCAACTGCGCACTTCCTGTACTATTCCACCGCCCAACAGCAATACAAGTCCTAGAAAATGAAGATACATCTCGCAATGTCAAGGTCTTAGCTCACGCATCAGGCTCAGCGTTCATCGCTAGAGAGAATATGGATGCAAACGACCCTGACAACCCAATTCTAGGTGGTAACAATACTGGTCTAATCATTAGAATGGATTACCCTGGTATTGAGGCAATTGACCAAGTCAAGGGTGTTAGGGAAGGAAATGTAGAAGTTACTGGTAGTATAGTATTCATTTCCGACCACTCAGTTCTTGCAAACCACTTGTGGGATTATGCAGATGCTGAAGTAACTGGCAAACAGCAGTGCGATTCAGGATTCTATGGAGAGCGCCCTTGTTGGGATTCACTTCTTTCCTCTACAGATGGAAGTGGTACTGATTGGAACGGTAATGAAGATTATTTCACCACTCTTATCAGGGATATGATGGAGCATGAGAATGAGGATATCTCGACTGTTATTACCAGCAAAAACAGCAATTTCTACATCGTGTTCGACGAATCACGACACGTTACTTCTGCTATGTCATCTCCATTCACTGAAGCAATGGGAGCGATTGTTATGCTTACGAGCGACACATTGCTCAAGTGGCTAATTGTACTCAATTTGATGGCATTATTGTCCATTGCAATCATGGTTGTACCAGAAAAAGAGAACTGGCGCCATGTCTTCGATTTAACTAGATTTAGGGAGAGGCCGAACAAGGTAGACCCTAATCAGTATTTACAGCGCGTAAGAGAAGCCATGATGGCCAAAGTACGCCAATTTAATGACCTAACCAGAGACGAAATGGCTAGGAAGACACCGGGCGAGATCCAGTCCATGGTAAAGGATCCTCGCCTAATCGAGCTGTTGTACTCACAACAGCGTTCATATTCCAACGAAGAATTAAGGCAATTATTGCAACAGATTCGACGTTGGGGAAAGTAAACTAGGAGGTAAAAAGACATGCAGCCAGCACCACCACCACCCGCAGCCCCCCCTGCGCCGGCACCACCTGCACCAGCAGCACCGCCAGCACCGGCTCCGGCCCCAGCAGCGCCACCAGCGCCTGCACCTGCACCGGCACCAGCCCCAGTGGCTCCAGCCCCAGCAGCACCGGCCCCAGCCCCTGCAGCACCTGCACCAGCAGCACCGGCACAGGCACAGCCTAAACACCAGAGTAGCCCAGAGGTCCGTGAACGTCTTCAGGCCGTCGGAGCAATCGCTCAAGCGATTAGTGCCGAAGTCCAGAAGGTAATTATCGGTAAGAGCCACGTTATTGACAACGTTCTGATTAACATCCTCTCGAACGGTAACTTACTGTTCGAAGATTATCCAGGACTTGCTAAGACTTTGATGACCAACACCTTCGCAGATGCGTTGGGTTGTGACTTCAAGCGTGTGCAGTTCACTCCGGATTTGCTACCTGCAGATATTACCGGTACAAACATCTATGATGCTAAGAAGGGAGAATTTACCTTCAAGCCAGGTCCACTATTCTGTAACCTGCTACTAGCTGACGAGATTAACCGTGCTCCTCCTAAGACCCAAGCGGCTTTGCTTGAGGCTATGCAGGAGAAGCAGGTGACTATCGGAACAGTCACTCACAAACTACCAGCACCGTTCATTGTTATGGCAACCCAGAACCCTGTTGAGCAGGAAGGTACATATCCGCTACCTGAAGCTCAATTGGACCGTTTCATGTTCAAGATGAGCGTTGGTTATCCAGACCGTGCGGACGAAGACGAGATTCTTGCTCGCCGTATCACACGTGGTAAGGATGCAGTCGATGTCGACGTCATCACTGACCCTCAGCGTGTTATTGCTATGCAGCAAGCATGTGAAGACATCTATGTAGACCCAGCTCTGCGAATGTACATGGTTGAAATCGTGAGCAGAACTCGTGAAGATCCTCGTGTTCTTGTAGGTTCATCGCCTCGTGGTTCACAGGCTCTTTTGAAGACCTCACGTGCAGCAGCAGCTCTACGTGGTCGTGATTTCGTAACACCAGATGACATCAAGACAGTTGCCGAACTTGCAATCGCACACAGAATTATCCTAAAGCCAGAGCACCAAATCAAAGGATTGGAAGCGGGTGAAGTAATTCAAACCATTTTGCGAGAAGTTCCAGTGCCAACCGTCTGATATTTTCTGAACTGAAATAGAGAGGCGATTGGCATGTGGAGTCGTAAGAGTGCAATGTTGGGTTCCCTAGCAGTAGCAATGTACTTGCTAGGTCTGACATTGAGGAATTCGCAATTGGTTACCATTGCTGTGGTAATCTTCGTATTCCTAACTTGGGCAGCGCTATTCGGCGGTCACGCTGATGTTGCTGCCAGCGGCCGCCGTGCTGAAGAGTGGTCTGGAGAGGAAGGAGTCTCTCTGTCTAATGTATCGGCCATGCGTAAACTCTCAAGTGCTAGAATTTTCGAAGACGGAGAAGTCGGTGTCACACTGCGTATGCAAAATCACTCAGCATTGGGTAAGATTTTGGAAGTTAAGGATAGAGTTCCTGAAGTAATGCGTATCAAAGATGGTGCGAATTACATATTGATGGAGCTTGGTCCACGCCGTGAAACCTTCATTGAATACACTGTTGAATGCCCACTTAGAGGATTTTACAGCCTTGGACCGGTTGCTGTTCGCGTCCAAGATCCATTCGGACTGTTCCACAAGGAAAAGGAACTGCATGTCTACAATGATTTCCTTGTGTTCCCTAAGATGGAAGATTTGAAAGATACATTCGTCAAGTCTCGTGTGCCAAAGATTTTCACTGGTGCAGTAAACATTCGACAACCCGGTCCTGGTTCTGAGTTTTACTCGCTCCGTGAGTATTTCGACGGCGATTCATTCCGTGCAATCAACTGGTCTGCTTATGCAAGAAGTGGAAAGTTGATGGTTAACGAGCGTGAAAGAGATGCAGTCAGCGATATTATTCTGATTGTTGATTCTCGTGCAGTTTCCGAAACTGGACCAGTTTCAAGAAATGCCTTAGTTTACTCAACTAGAGCAGCAGCCAGCCTTGCTCAGTACTTCCTCGGTCGACGCGACTCGGTCGGGCTAATCACCTATGGTGATGAAGTTGTTAGTGTGGACCGTGATACTGGAAAGAAGCAGTTGTATGTCATCCTGACAAAACTTGCTGGTGCTATGGCTNGAGGAAANATTCCNNTNCAAGTNGTNGTNAACAGGATTCTCCCNCACATAAACAAGGGAAGTCCAATCATCGTTTTGTCTAACTTAGAAGACGATCCTACCATAGTTAGCGCATTAAGAGACTTTAGAGCACGAGACTTTGACGTTACAGTTCTATCGCCATCTAGCCTTGAATTCGAGTTTGACGCAAAGAGGCTAGATCGAACAGGATATGAAGTGCTGAAAACCGAAAGAGATGTCTTAATCAGTGAATTAAGAGGTCTTGGAGTCAACATAATGGATTGGGAGCCTGATATGCTACTATCAACTGCACTTGCTGGTGCAAGAGGATTCTAGGAGGGAGATGAATGGCTTCGAAATCAGGCGATACTGCACACCTATACGACGGTAAGACTGTGCGCTCTGCAGCTCCATCAAGGAAAAAGTTAGCAGCGACCGGTAATGCATCTGCTGATATTCCCAAGGATGCAATCCCAACNGTTGAAATTCCTTCATTCGTTGAAAGCTTGCTAGGAGGGCCATTAGTGCCTAAGATGAAGTTCCTTCCTGCGGATAAAATGGTTCAAAATTTGCAGTTAGGTTGCTATGGTGTTTTGATCGCACTCGGTATTCTAACATACATCGTTACTCCTGCAGTCGGAACTATTTGGTTTGCAATTACCGGTTCTATGACAGTGGCAAACATACTACAATTGATGGTAGTTGCAGGTGCAATAGGTACTGGATTTTGGGGTACTATGACCAGAGATGCTAGATTCATGCTTGCATCTTACATTTTATTCATTCTTTCAGTGATGCGTTTCGCATCTTCTAAGGTTTCGCTATCTCAAGATCTGTTTGGATTCGGAGACAGTCAATTTTTGCTGACAATTCTAGTTGTCGTCTATGCAGTACTTCTTGTCATGTACTTCGAATTGTCCAATGGTGTTATCAGATTCAGCATGCTTGACACCTCGATAAGAACTCGTGAAGTATATGTGATGAATGTGAAGAAGATTATCGGTAAGTATCATCGCTCTCTAGTAATCAATCCACTAATCGCCGGAAGTCTAGCAATGCTAGTTCTTTCAGTCAACACAATTCTGCCAGCATTCATTTCTTTGTTCTCTGAGCAAACCGCTTTGCGAATGGAAGAATCAGTTGAGTTGATTTCTGTGTACGGAGTCGCCCTTGGNACACTATTCGTATTCTTGGTTGTTGGAGCACTATTCGCCCTTGACCTGCCGACTCATTTGCAGTCNTGGCGAGAGAATAAGGAATGATATAATTCCCTAATTGTCTCATGAAGTTGATTAGTCTCAACAATTATTCTTGTTCCATAATCATTGGTTGAAACCAACTCGTGTTCGATTTTGATATTTGGTTTTCCAATGATGGAAATTATTGCTGTTTTGAACTCAATTTTACCCTGAACAATGTTTTCTAAGTGATGTAGGTCATGCTTNGGCAAGATGATTTTGAATCCATCCGGAGTTGAACTCATCNACCAAGGAATTATTCCCAATCTTTCAATTTCAAGTAGTAAANCACTGCTAAGTGGTTTATCGTTGGTAATTATTGCAACCCCTGGTTGACAACCGATTGCAACAACATCATCTGTNGTAATATCAGGTCCNATTATTGTTGATGTTGATGAATTACGATTATGAAAATTCTTAATTTCTATNNGAATNCCTTCATCAATCAAAGGGAATACTGTAGCAGGGTGTATTACAGGAGTTCCATGCATGGAAAGTTCAGCAGCCTGCCCGTAGCCCAAGTAGGAGATTGTAGGAGTATCAATTCCCCACCTCGGATTGAGTTGTTTGATTCCATCTACATCTTTCCATAAAATCAATTTTGACGCATTCATCAGGTTCGCAAATGCCGCCGCAGAATGGTCAGAACCTCCTCTGGTTAACAGTGCAATATTGCCATCATCACCCTCTCCAAACCATCCTGTAAGAATCGGAACTCCTGTCAATTTTTGACGGTTAAGGTTCACGCTAGAAGAATCAATATCGATTTCTCTTGCTCTACCAATGCCTTTCAATCTCAATCCTATATCTTCTGCTCCGACTGGATGGGCACTCTCTATTCCGGCTTTACGCAGTCTGTGAGCTACTGCTAAAGCGCTAAGTCTCTCGCCAGCAGCTAGGATTAGATTTTCAGAGCGGAGGGATTCTTCGCCACTAGATAATTTGAGTAATTCTTTCGAAATGCCAGAAATAACTCTGTTGAATAAATTTCCAAACTCACCAGTATCTAAGCCTGGTGCGAATCGTAAATGCTGGTATGTCAAATCTTGAACCAATCTACTAGCATATCTCGGTTCCCTTGAAGCACGAATTAATCTATCTGTCATTCCCCAAAGTGCTGACACAACAATGATTGGTCTTCCTTCTGTTTCTTTGACAATTTCTGCGATTTGGTCTATGTCGTTACCATCTCTAAGGCAGGAACCTCCAAATTTGTGGACAACGATATCATCCATCGATATATCCTCCTTGAATGCCAAGATCTGCAATAACTAACCGAGCAACCGCCTCTACAACCGGCCGCGCACGCGGAGCGATTACGGGGTCGTGCCTTCCTTTGATAGCCAATTCTTCCATCATCCCAGTAACTTGATTGAATGTTTCTTGAGGTTTAGAAATCCCACTAGGTGGTTTGAATGTTACTCTAACGTGAATAGGAGCACCACTAGCCATTCCTCCCAATGCACCATCAGCACCTTCAGACAATGACATGTCTTTGCCCCATTTGTCATTATGTTGGCTACCTCTCATCTCTCCGGCACTCACGCCTCGTCCAAATTCAACAGCTCTTGCAGCAGGAATTGCCATTAGGCCTCTAGCAAGAGCAGGTTCTATTCCTTCAAACCAGGGCTCACCAAATCCTACTGGGAGCCCAGATATTACAAGGTCAACTCGACTTCCTAAGGAATCGCCGTCTTTACGGGCTTGTTCTGCTAATTCTACTCCAGCTTCACCTTCTAGGCCTCCAAGTGCTCCGACTTTCGCCTCGATTTTCCATTCAGAAGGAATCAAGTTGCGTGAAAGCGATGCTGCAGCGACCAAACCAGCGGTTAGTCTAGCGGAGAATGAACCTCCGCCTCTAAGATCTGCAGCACCTTCTGTCTTGATATTAATAGGGTGGTCAACATGACCCGGACGAGGTTGGTAGGGCAAGAATGAGTAATCTTTAGAGCGAACATCCCGATTCTTAATCAGAAGAAGAATGGGCATTCCAGTAGTCTTACCAGAGTGTACGCCTGATAGGATTTCGACCTCATCGGTTTCCTTTCTTTTGCTGGCTAGGCCAGAGCCAGGTCTCCTTGCAATCATGTCAGCTATTAACTGGTCAGCATCAAGCTCGATATTAGGCGGCATTCCTTCTATAAGTGCGCCTACTGCGGGGCCATGGGACTCTCCAAACAGAGTCACAACCATGTTTTCACCTAGGCTCATGCGCATGAGTATCAGAGTGGTTCAGCAGGCTTTCATTCAAGAATATGGTTATTCGTCCATAGAACTGAAATCAGCATTAATTACCTTAGTTTCAATTACTTCCATTGAGTCATTTTTACTGTACCATTGTTTGATTCTTTCAATTGTGGGTCTGCTGACTGCGGAGGCAAAAATCACAATGGCGGGGCCTGAGCCACTGATTCCTGCAGCCCTTCCTCCGTTAACGAATGCATCATTGGTCAATCTTCTTCCAATTGGATCATTCAAAGCACCAACGACTCCTCGGCCATTCCATGTTAGTGCAACTAGGTCGTTCCCTTCTTGTAAGGCGTTTAGGGCTTGAGCAAATGCATTTTGATGTAAAGAAAAATCTTCCAATTCAGGCCTCCTTTCTCGGTCTCCTCTACAGACCAAAATTACAGCCCAGTCCTCTGAAGACGGCCCGGGAGATTCAAGTAATAACCCCGANCGAGCATCTTCGGCATTTGCATCAACTAATTTCCATCCTCCTTCTAGCGCAGCCCAAGTATCATCATAGCTTCCTGTAATCGATACNCCTGCAGATAATTGTGCTGATGCTGCAATGTCAACAATGTCTGCATTTTCTAAGTCAACTCCGGTAGCATCACATAGCGCCTTAATTGCAGCAACAGATACTGCAGAACTAGACTTCAGGCCCTGTCTAGGGGGTATCTCAGATTTGACTGACCAGTACAGTTCACCATCTGGTACAGGGTGGCCAGAATTTTTCCAAGCAATCAGAACTTGTTCCAATAATCCATCTGGGTCATCTAAATCTCTCTTTGATTTCTTATCGAGTAATCTAACTCGCACAGGGAGGTCTAATGCCAATGATGCTCCGTATCCGATGCCGGCAGCATGTAGGAGGCTACAACCTCCATTCGAGTTGCCCGAGCCCAACACTGCCATTTTAACACCTCATTTTTCGTCCACTTCAGCGCTAATTGTTTGTCCCACGTGGCGTCCAGCTCCTCCATTCCACCCCAGCAGTTTCATGCCAGGTACGAGTTCAGTTACTGATACAAGTCCACGGGATTCAGAGATGAGCCTTACGGTCTCTGCTTGCTGCAAGAGAACCCCTGCTTCATTATAATTTTCATTCTTCCATCGGAATAAAATAAACGGGCGTTTTTCAATTTTGACTCTTCCAACAACACAATTACGAGAGTCACCATTGCTGTTTACAACCAGTACCTCATCGCCCATTTTTAATTCACTGAGGTACGATGTTGTTCCATCAGCCATCATAATGTAGNAGTGAGCTGCACCTGCATTGACTCTGAAGGGCCTAGTAGGAACAAACTCTGACTCNACAGTTTCACCATGAACCAGAACCATAGATTTTGAACTTGAACCTACAATCATTCCTTCTTCTTGCTCNAGCATTGAGGTTAGGTCAACACAGACTCTGTCACCTACTCCTCCTTCCCGGACTTCAATGACCTCNAGATTAGATAANTCNATTTCATTAGTACTTATTTCATCNCTTGTTTCAGTTGCTACTTCTCCTCTTTGGGATTTAGCAATCAATGCTGTAGAGAGGGTATTTTCGTCTACTAGTAGCGCATCCACGCCAATTTCTAAGGCAAATGCAGCGCCGAGAACTTGCTCTGCCGAAGAGATCCTTGCAGCAACTTTAGTTGGTCCTCCATCACAAGCCGCGATAATATTCTCTATTGGAATCATTTTCCATTCCCCGAGGTCTAGGAGAATCCATTCAACACTTCCCGCCATTGCTCGCGCCTGAGCTTGACCTGTGGAATTACTAACATCGACTCTACGTCCTACTTGTTTTCCGTTGATGTACAAAGCATCACCATCAATCCGCAAATCACTTCCTAGGACCAAATCGACCCCTTCAGTAGTCTTGCCAGATTCAAGCCATACTTGCATAGTATCACAATCCAGAATCTTGGATAGCTTTCTCAACACTAGAACCATCGTGGATGATNGCCTTCAGTGCAGAAACCATCGCTTTGGGATTTGGGTGCGAGAATACCTGCCGGCCCATGCAAACTCCTCCGCCACCTGCTTGCATGGCTTTGTGAACTGTAGTTAGAATTTCTTCAGTAGTCGAACCAGCAGGCCCTCCTGCAATCAGTACTGGAATTGGTACAGAAGAGGTGACTTTGCGGAATGATTCAATAGAACCCGTCCACTTGGTTTTGACAACATCGCATCCCAATTCGAATGCCAGTCTAGCAGCATGCGCNGCTCCTTTNGTATCGTCACCTTCCATAATGTCAAGATTTTCTCCTCTNGGGTAAATCATTCCTAAAACAGGGCAATCTAGGAAATGNGAATCTTGNGTTATNGCTCCTAGCCTTTCGATCATTTCAGGTTCNTCAGGACTGCCCATGTTCACTTGAACACTAACNCCTTTGGCGCCTCTTGACATNGCNTCTTCGACACTTCCTACCAACATTTTGTCACTGCTTCTTNCTCCAGCATGTCTGGTAGATACAGAAAGGTGAGCAACAAAGTTTGCATTTNCAGAAGAATAATGTGAAACAACTCCCTTTTGGGCAACTATCGCATCAGCATGCGATATTGATTCAATCAATTGGTCTAAATTTTCCAGTCCGTTGACGGGAAAATCAGAAACTCCGTGATCGATTGGAATCCAAACGCCATTTCCTTTCGGTAGTAGCGTCTCTTTATCGCTCATGATTCTACCCAGTGAGTGGTTTATTACAAGGCTTTGCTTTCTATTTTGAGAGGTGGGTTTTGACCGCCCATTCAACCAAAGCAGCTTCTGCTTTTGCAAGATGTTCTTGTAATGTAGAGCGAGGAATTTCTGATAATTCGGAAAGTTCTTTCTTGCTAATTTGTCTGGGATTTTTATAATATCCAGATTGGACGGCTAGAATGGCGATTTCTAGTTGCTTAGGAGTCAAAATTTGTTTAATGCTATCTTCTATTTCGGCAACGTCTACAACATTTACATTATCAGGTGGCAACATTACTCTTGCAGCCTTTAGGAATCCGCTAACTCCATCAGGCAGGCCTCGAATTGTGATTTGAGCCCCCTCTTCGCCGATTACATATGGAGGGATGACGTGCAAACTATCGAAATTAATTGCAGCCACTGAGAGAGGATGTTTGTTCCAAACAACAACATATCCTTGCATTCCCGTTTCAGGAAGAGGGTAAGGGTTTAGTGGGCCCTCAACTTCTAGGTATGAAATATCATTCAAATCTTCAGGACCCCTTTGTTCTTTGAAATTAATTTTTACTAGTTGGCGAACTCCGATTTTCGTGACCTCCAAATGAGCTACAACCTCGAAAGTGGCAGCCACTTTAGTGATTAAACCCATATCCGAAGCTAGTATGGAATCAGCATTCCACTTCAACTGGACTTCTCGCACAAATCGCCCTTGCATCTGTTATACTTCAAATGTGGGCCTATATGGAAAGACCCTAATAACCGAAATTAAGACCGTAACATGTTGGATATGCCATTGATGGAGATTAACGGATTGGAGAGGCACTACGATATGGCTTCCGGAGTGGTCAAAGCCCTCGATGGAATAGATTTAGAAATTGAAAAAGGAGAGAGAATTGTTCTTCTGGGTCCATCTGGTTCAGGAAAAACAACACTACTGAATTGTGTGGCCGCCTTGGACAGTCCGACCGCAGGCAATTACTCATTCGCTGGGAAGAGTGTACCAAGAGAAAAGTCCGAAGAAATGACGACATTCCGCAGAGAAAACATAGGATATGTCTTCCAATTTTTTAATCTGCTTCAAGATTTGACTGTCTTAGAAAATATTCTCTTAATCCAAGAATTGTCTGGTGGTAGGGATAAAGACAGGGCGCTGGAATTGCTGAAATTAGTTGGCCTAGAGAGCGAAGTGGATAGGTTCCCTGCTGAGATAAGCGGAGGCCAACAACAAAGAGTAGCAATCGCTAGAAGTCTTGCTAAAAGCCCCAAATTACTTCTCGGAGATGAGTTGACTGGAAATCTTGATTCCAAAACATCGGAAATGGTGATGGAAGTTCTTGTCAAAGCATGCGAATCAGAAGATATTACAACAATTATGGTTACGCACGATGAAAAATTGTCTCAATATGCTACTCGTGTAATCAGGCTAGATAGTGGAAAAATAGTTTCAGATGAGAAGGTCAATCAGTGAGGGTTACGAATGTCAGTATTGCTAACCAAGAGATTGGCCAGGAGCCTCTGGCGAACCAAGCTACGCCTATCGGCTGTGGTATTTATGGTAGCAGTCGGCGTTTTTGCAGGTATTTCTTTTGGAACATATGCGAATGCTGCAACCTCACTTTATGATGGAATATATGATGGCGAAGAGGGAATAAATCTTGCAGATATATGGGTGGATAATCCTAGTGGGATTTGGAATGAATCAAGCTCGCAAAACATCTGTTCAAGCATAGAAAATAGTTGGCCGGAGTCAGTTTACGAATTAGAGAACTGTGAATCTCGATTGATCCTAAATGGAATGATGTTTATTGCAGATTCTGATGGCGAAGAAAAAGCAATTCCGGCTGTTTGGCATGGCATTGATGAGGGATTGATTGACAAGGTTTGGATGCCAACATACAGTGAATTATCTTCTGGACGAACTGCTGAAAATCCAGATGAAATTGTATTGGATAGCCACGTTGCTAAAGCTCTAGAGATTCAAGTTGAAGATACGATTCAGATAAGTTCAGGATATGGAAAATCAACCTACAAAGTCGTTGGAATAGGCTTCCATTCTATGCATCTATATTTTGCAACAGAGGGGTCTTCAATTCCTGCTGAAGCAGGTACATTTGCTACTGGTTACATGACAAGTGAGGGTTTAGAGGGATTGGCGAATTTGAGTGCAGGTTCATCAAACATAATTCTGATCGATGTGGAAGGTTCGCCAGCATATGATCTCCAATCGACCACTGAAATAAACGAGAATCCCGAACTGACCAATCTAGTAAATGATATCTCAGCATTGATGTATGAAGTTGACGAATCTCCTGTGAGTGTATATGATCGTTCAGGAGTATTTTCTGTTGAAGTATTACGTGCAGATGCTGAGGGGGCATCGAAGATGTATCCTTACGTTACGGGTATGATTGCGGCAATTGCAGGAATCACGATATTTCTCAGTTTACAAAGATTGATTCAATCTCAGGCAAAGGAAATCGCAGTACTTCGAACATTGGGTGTTCCGAAGATGGCGATTATGCCAGGATACATTATTGCGCCTTTGTTTATTGGATTATTTGGGTCTTTAATCGGTGTGTTGCTAGGAATTTATGTTGGCGCCCCAGGTATGCTTTCATTTTATGAGGATATTATTGGATTACCAATAAAATATGAGGCAGATTTCGAATTGGTTTCTCAAATAGTAATTATTGCCATGATAATTGTATTGCTTGCAGGCATAAGGCCTGCTTGGCAGGCTTCGCGTTTACAACCTTTGAAAGTATTTAGAGGCCAACATGAAGTGAAAGTATCATCCCGTAAGTTGCAAAGGCTAACCTCAAAACTTCCTGCAACAGTAGGTCTCTCAATAAGGTCAAGTTTGCGTAAACCAATGAGAGTTGGATTCACATTTTTTGCAGTAGGAATTTCGATGTTGTTATTCGGTGCAATGCTTTTCATGATGAATTCAATGGAAGACAGTCTGCTTGGAAATATCAAAGATAAACAGTCATGGGATGTTCAAGCATCTGCACCTATCGGTGGAGAGGATGCAGTAATTGAATGGGTTGAGAATAAGGAAGGCAAGTACGAGTTGTTAATCAATTTCCCAATAGGCTTGGTTGATGACAATCGAGAATTAATGGCATATGGGTTAGATGATTTTTCAACTTTAGATGACAAATCATCAATGATTGCAGTAGAATTGTATGATGGCAAATTACCCTCTTCCAACAATGGCATTACTCAGGTACTTATCGATCAGGGTACATCTGAATTCTTGGGTTGGGATAGTGGTGATGAAGTTTCAATCATGGTAGGCAACACTATTCACAATGTTGAAGTTACAGGTGTCACCAAAGGTGAGGTTTCTCGTACTATATATTTCCACAGAGCAGACTTATCCGAATTGACTGGAATTGAATCCACATCACTTCTGATTCAATTTTCCGATGATTCTTCTTTGGATGGTTTGTCAAATATCACGGTTGGATATAGTCTGAAGAGTGATTCGATTAAAACATTCGAATCTCTACTCGAGCAACAGCAACAGTTTATCGCTTCAGTACAGTTTCTAGGAATCATTATTGCGGTTGCAGTTTTGTTCAATACTTTGTTGATGAATCTAGCTGAAAGAGATACTGAATTGGCAACCTTGCGAGTATTGGGTGCACCAATGAAGAAAATTGGCAAAATGATGTTTTGGGAGCACCTTGGCATCGGCCTAATCGGTGGAATTTTGGGTGCTATTTTCGCCTTCTTTGGAACTGTATTGCTAATACAATCACAAGTTCAATGGGCATTTTATTTCACTATTGAACCACAATTTGCTGCTACATTTACAATTGTTGGAATTATAGTTGGAATCTCGGTAGCTTTGACGCCTGTTGGTATGTGGAGAATAAGGAAAATGGATTTGGTTGACAAAGTCAAAGATTTGTCACAATAGTACGAAATTAGATTGTAATTATAGGCGATGGAAATAAGTCCCAGTTTGTTCTAGGGCTCCACAATGGACCTAGGTTCTTGGCTGATGGTAGGGTTCCTCGGAGGAGCATTCCTCTTTGGAATTTGGTTTATGTTAGTCAGAGAAGATGACCGCAGTTCACGGACTATGACCATTCATCGTCAAGATTTAACGCGTCGCGGTTCTCCTGATTTTTCTGCTGCTCACAACGAATTCGATCGTAAGTTAGCGGAAGTAGAGCGCCACCTCGCTTCTAAGCGAAGAGATGAGCGGGCTATTTTACTAGCAGAGGAAGAAGTTCGCAAGAAATTAGCCGAGGAAGCCGCTGCTAAATTGATGGAAGAAGAAAAGGCAAGACTTGCTGAACTGGAGGCAGAAGAAGCACGTAAGAAGGCTGAGTATGAGGCAGCTCGTGAAGCAGAGCTAGAAGAGGCCAGAAAACTCGCTGCCGAGAGAGAAGCGGAGAGAATCGCAGAAGAAGAGCGTCTGGCTGCGGAGAGGGAACTCGAAAGACAGCAAGATTTGCAAGAAGCTGAAGAAGAAAGACAAGCAGAAATTGCTGCCCAAGAAGAATCCGAAGCACTTGAGGCGCAAATGGCTTCAGAACAAGCGGAGAGAGAACTTGAAAAGCGTCTAGACAGAGAGGGCGCAAAGACATCGGAAGTACAAGTTTCTCTAATGTGGGATAATTACAACGATTTGGATTTGCATGTATTATGTCCGTCTGGTGAAAGAATCCATGGCGGTAACAAAGTTTCAGAGTGTGGAGGCGAATTGGATGTTGATGCCAATGTACGCCCGGAAACCAAGAAACCGGTGGAGAACATTGTTTGGCCTGATTTCAAAGCCCCTCCTGGTGAATACAAGGTATATGTCCACCATTACAAGAAGCACAAGAAGCGACGTTCCAAGGACCCTACTAAATTCAGAGTTGTAGTTAACGCCGGCGGTGATGTGAAGCACTATGAGGGCGAATTATCATCAGGTGACCCAATTATGTTGGTTAGTGAATTTAATCTCGAAGCGCCTGAAGAACGAGGCACAGATGAAGAGATTGAGGTGGCGCTAATCGCCCAGGAAACTGAGAGAATCGCCGAAGAAGAGCGTATCGCTATCGAACTTGAAGAGCAAAGGCAAATCGAATTGGCTGAAGCAGAAGAGCAGCGTCTAGCAGAAATTGTTGAAAACGAAGCTGCAGAATTGGAATCGATAAAGGCCACCGAGGAAGCAATGAAAGAACTCAGGTCAAGATTAGAGAGAGAAGGTGCAAAGTCTTCTGATGTTCAGATTTCTCTAATGTGGAACAATTACAACGACTTAGATCTACACGTAGTATGTCCATCAGGTGAAAGAATCCATGGTGGTAACAGAGAGTCTGCGTGTGGTGGCGAGTTGGATGTTGATGCCAATGTAAGGCCAGAAACCAAGAAACCAGTCGAGAATGTCGTTTGGCCTGAAGGAAAGGCACCAGGTGGTACATACAAGGCATATGTTCACCACTACAAGAAGCACAAGAAGCGACGCTCAAGAGATCCGACATCCTTCAAGGTCGTTTGTAATGCAGGTGGAGAGATTCTAGAATATGAGGGCGAGATTACTAGCGGCGACCCAATTATGCTAATTTGTGAATTCTCAATTGATGACCCAGAAACAAGGGCTGCTAATGCTAAGGAAGCCAAGGACAAACTTGCGGCTCTTGACAGTGGCGAATGGGATGGCTCAGAAGAGTCTGATGAAGAGCCTGTCGAGGAGACAATGCCTGAAACTGATGATGAGCCGGTTGTAGAAGCTCCAGATATACTTGGAGACCTTCTAGATGATTGATTAGGATAATATCATTTCAAGACAGTCATTTTCGATGGCTTTCTTGATTGAACGAGCAATTCGTCGCCCAGTCGACATGAAAGGCTCGTTGATGTCGCTGTAAGGTGAACCTCCAACGAACGGGTTTGAACCTGCAACGATTCTTGCACTGATTTCAAACACTCTGAATTCGAGTTTGTCTGTAACGATTGTCTCTAAGCAGAATGACCCAATCATTCCCCTGGAACCTTCTTCCAATTCAAATGAAGCAGCTACAGTTCCTTCCGCCATCTCGAAGGCTCTTGGAAGCAAACTCTCTCGAATTACGACAGGTTGGTTTCCAGTTACAACAAACGAAGGCTCCAGGCTCATTTCACGCAGATCTCTTAGACTTCCTAATTTGTAAAATTCATCTACATTGGACTCGTCTCTTCTATCCATGCTCATCAGTTCTAATCTTCCTAGATTCTTACCCGCATTCGAGCCACGTCCCTGAACTTGGAAACCATCATCTGCTGTAGGGTCGAAGAAGAAGTGAAGGTAATATCTACAGCCTAGCACATATTCTTGAATGGTATATTCTTCTTCTAACTTGACATTTCTTCTGAAATCTCGATAATCTCTTGCGATGAAATATCCTTCTCCACCTTTGGCGCCTGCATATTTTACAATCACAGGACCATTGATGTCGTGTGGGTCATCAATTACCTTGGGCATGGAACAACCACCCTGCTCAAGCCATTGTCTCTGCCTTTCTCTACTGCTTTCCCAGTGCAGAATACCACGGTTTCCGAAAGTAGGAACTTGTAGATTCTTGAAGTTTTGACTTCCGAGATATTCAACCAATGAACCATGAGGGACAATAATGACATTATTTTCCCTGAACCAATCGGCGTGGTCTAACATTTCTTGGTAGTTGTCTAGCATCAACCACTCATCTGGGTCTGCTCCAGGGAATGCTGAGTAGAATCTACGTCTGTTTTCGCCGACTGCTATACCAAGAGTCCTGAACCCTTCTTGCCTTGCTCCATGAAGGATTTGCAGCGATGAATGTGATGCGACTACACCGATTGTGATGTTGTCATGGTCGTAGTTTTTGAGCCAAGTCCGCAAAAGTCCTATGTCTACGCCCATGTCGACGGCTTCAGTGTCTTACTAATATCCATTACGCAAATACACTACTTTTTGCTTTGAAATTTCCATCACAAAACACTTGCGAAAGAGCGAATTCTTTCCGTCAAGGTTTCAAGCCCTGCCTTCTCTGCATTGAATATGAGCGGGAAGACTCCCAGTAGTCGGATGACCTATGGTAACTATCTCCAATTAGACGAATTATTGTCATTACAATCAGGTCCTGAAGGCCATAGTCCTGCGCCATCAAACCATGAAATGCATTTCATCGTGACACATCAAGCATTCGAACTTTGGTTTAAGCAGATCAACAGAGAGTTGGGAGATGTATTGGCACTAATGAACGTTCCAGAGGTTGATGAGAAGCAAATTCCAGTAATCGTAAGTCATCTTGAACGCTGTTCAGAAATATTCCGTCTACTAGCCTCTCAATGGAAAGTTATGGAGACCCTTTCACCCCAAGATTTCTTGGCATTCAGAGACCGTCTTGGCACATCCTCAGGTTTCGAAAGCTGGCAAATGCGTACTTTAGAGATGCTATTGGGACTAGAATCTGAGCAGAGAATTGGTGGAATGGACCCTATGAAACATAATCGTAAGTTGCATTCTGAAGGTAAATTAAGTGATGCAGTAATGCAGGAAATGAATCGAATTGATGGCATGCCTTCTTTGAATGAAGTTTTACTGAGGTGGCTCTCTAGAACCCCTGTTAATGGCGTATCTGGTGACGAAGGAGTACTCCGTGATTTCGTTGAATCCCATCTATCATCTATGAAGAAGCACGGTGAGTCAGTAATCGCTCACATGGTTAAGATAGGACATGGCTCAGAGGAAACAATTCGTCCCAGAATTGAGGCAGGAATAGAGGGAGCTAGAAAATTCCTGTTACCAGAGGGAGAAGTTTCAGCAGCAAGAGCAGGGCTCCTCTTCATCGAATCATATCGGGAATTGCCCCTTCTTTCCTGGCCAAGGAGGTTAATCGACTCAGTAGTCGACTTAGAAGAATCAATGCTTCTATTCCGTTCTCACCATGCTAGAATGGTTGAGAGAATGATTGGTCGCCGGATGGGCACTGGAGGTTCAAGCGGCGTTGATTACCTAGATATGACACTGAAATATAGAATATTTACAGACTTATGGGCTGTAAGAACGATGCTGATCAAGCGCGATGCTTTAGAAAATCCTGGCAATCCTGAATTTTATGGATTTGCTTCAGAATACTAAGTCACTGATCGTGAGGATCGGTGTCGATTGGAATTAACTCGTTGTCGTATTCGTACATCGCAATCTTTAGCGGGTCTAGAACGAATCTAACTGATGCTTCTTCCATTCCGTAAAGTGAAACTAATTCTGCCTTAAACGCTTCACGAAGGACATCTTCAGGAGCATTAAGTGGTGCGCCCATTCCGATTTGTAGAGCTCTTGCTCCAATAATTCTAGCGCGCTCAAAGCGGGTGTGGGGATTTTTTGGCTTGACCATTGTGACACCTCATGCACAGTTCGTGCGAGTTTTGCGACC
This sequence comes from Methanobacteriota archaeon, assembly GCA_002709705.1. Taxonomy (GTDB): domain Archaea; phylum Thermoplasmatota; class Poseidoniia; order Poseidoniales; family Poseidoniaceae; genus MGIIa-K1. The sequence continues at coordinate 35,655 of PAQE01000020.1, forward strand.
ATCGTCCTGTTTTTGAACCCTACGCAACCGGTATCGGTTCATTCTTCCTCTGAATAATTAGAAAAAACAGAATCCTCAACCACTGAATCTTTGATTGAAGCATTTTGGATATTGATATTCGTCTGCGTAGGTTTACGCATCACTTGGAATAATTGATATGTTGCAGGAAGTGATATCATGAGCAGTAGTATTGTGATAATTATGACAGTTGAACCGCTTACGTAATCGTCTTCAGTTCCTATTGAATCTACGCCTCCATCGGGAATGTAATCGTTTGCAGGTAGCGATGAACCCGAAATCAAAGCTATGTACCCCGGTTTGGAAAGAACAATCACGAGTTTATCTCCACTAATATCTACCGAGTTCGATTGTGAATAATTCGTGTAATTTGTGACTAGATTGGTCAGGTTTTCATCTTCGTGCAATGTCCAAATATCGATTGACATATTGGTGAAATTACCCTCTAGTGAGATGTTACCGTCCAATAGTGTTACATTCGAAATCCCAGAATAATTCGAATCATATTCAGAAACCAGTGTATTCAATTCTCTAGATTGAGTTGGTCCAGCAAATATGTAATGGCCATCTACTGCAAGTGTAGGATAACCCCACAAACCGTATACTTCGAGGAATCTCTCCTTGGACGCTTCTAACCAAAAGTCATCGCTAGACGATGGCCTGTGACTAAGGATGATTGAGGAATCATCGGTGGCGTTTCGCAATTGGTCCTCGACAGCGGGGCATTCTTCACACCAATCTGCTCCGTAGTACTCGATTATGTGACTAGGGCGTGAAACACAAGTTTGGTTTTCTTCTTCGCAATTCAAGTCGATTACCAAAACATCGGCGATATACCCTTCAGAGTGCGCACCAGGAATGCCATGTGCATTTGAGAGGCTCGGCAAAAATACAACCGTCGCAAACAGGCACGCAACCAGTATTGCCCTCATATCATGGCGCACGAAGTCCGGTTTGTTAAAAGGGAGCCTCTAGCCCCCTAGAATCAATGGAATCCAAATGGTTCCTCCGACCCTCTACGTTGCCTCTCGCGATTGCGATTATGGCGATGATGATTATAGTAGTAGGAGGTACGATCAGAATCTATGATGCGGGTGAGTCCTGTCCGGACTGGCCTAAGTGTTTTGGAACATGGGGATTTGATGTATCACAGGAAGATCAAGGCATATGGTATGATGAGACTGAGGAATATGATAGCCGGGGTCCTGATCATCGTTACACTACCTTTGAGATTTTTATCGAATGGATACATCGTTTACTAGCTAGTTTGATGGCAATACCAGTGTTGGCTAATTTCCTAATTATTCTGAAGCGTAAGGAACTCTATGGTTCATCACTAGTCAAGATATCGTTCTTTACAGGTATTTTGCTTACAATACAAGGCATTGCAGGTGCGATAACCGTCCGTTTTGATAACGCTGACTGGTCTGTAGCACTACATTTGGGACTAGCATGTTGTTTCGTGTTCATATTGTTGTGGCAATTTTTTGCAATGAGGAAGTTAGAAGGTGCGAACTGGAAGGTTTTCTCGGTTCCCAAACGATTCAAACAGAATGAGTATAAACGTTATACAATACTCACAGCATCCATATTTTTGCTATTGATTTTGGGAGCGTGGGTTTCATCATCTCCTAATACAAATCAAGGTTGCTCAATAGGATTCCCTGACGGATGGCCAAAGTGCCAAGGCGATATTTTGCCAAGTTTAGATAACAGTGGCATTTTGATCCAGATGGTTCACCGAATGGGCGCAGGAGTGGTAGGGGTTGCACTTATTTTTGGTGCAATAAAATTCAAAGAAAATGCTAGAGAAGAAGGAGTTCACAATGCTTATTCTAAATGTCTTGATACAGCAGTGGCATTTTGGTTAGTCAATGTTTTCGTCGGTGGCCTGTACATCGTTTATGCCAAGATGGGTGATTTCCCTGAGGGGCTATCATTACTTCATCTAGTCTTGGGAGTTGCAAGTTTCCTAAGTGCATCTATAGGCTTGATGTTGTTGCGGTTAAGCGAAGAAGGTGCCGAGGATGAATAATCAGCCCGGATTACTAACAATTTACTTGCAATTAATGAAATTACGAGTAGTTGTGCTGTTGCAGATAACTGCAATATGTGCAATCCTCGCTCATGATTTGATGGTAAGAAGCGACGCAATACCAGGTGATCGAACGTGGCTCGATACACTTCAATCATCTTTAGTGACGTTACTAGGTGGTACCTTGGCCGCAGGTGGTTCAAATGCAATCAATATGGTGTATGACAGGGATATTGACCCTGGAATGTCACGAACAAGAACTAGACCTATTCCAAATGGCTGGATTTCTCCTAAACATGCACTGATATTCGGAATTTGTATGGCTACGCTGGGTACAGCGGTATTCATTCCTATTCATTGGAAAGCAGCCTTTTGGTCGTTATTTTCTGTACTGTTTTACGTTTTCATTTACACAATATGGCTGAAAAGAAGAACTCCTCAAAACATAGTTATTGGCGGTATTGCAGGTTCAACTCCTCCATTGATTGGCTGGATAGTGGCTGCATCAGCAAATATTCCTGATAATATGAACCCTTTCGACTTAGCGTCGCCAATCCCGTGGATGTTATTATTGCTGATTTTCTTTTGGACGCCCCCTCATTTCTGGGCTTTAGCATTGTATCGAAGTGGCGAATATGATAAGGTCGGAGTTCCCATGCTACCGGATGTTAAGGGAGCGGAACGTACACTAAAAGAATCCAAAATATACTGCGTTTTATTGTTCCTCATTGGTTCTGTGCCTTGTTTTTGGCCTGAATATGGATTGCCTTTAGCTTGGGCATTTATTTCCGGTTTCCTGACATTGTGGTATTCGATATCTGTATGGAGAATAAATCCCAATGAAGAATTGGATGCAGATGGAAGGATGCCTCTAGCATTTGCATCATTTATGCGTTCTCTTGGTTATCTCGCGTGGATGTTTATCGCGTTCGTATATATCGCTGCAGTACCAAGTGAGCAGATTTGGTACTTCTCTTTCGGTTTCATTTTAGCAGTGCCAATTGTTAATCTGTTTGTAATCAAATGGAAAAATTCCAATTCACAGAGGAAAGTACTGAATGCGGAGTGATTGCATTAGGCGCGGCGAGGGGGATTCGAACCCCCGTGGGAAGACCCATCGGATTAGCAATCCGACGCAATGGCCAGGCTATGCGATCGCCGCAAGCAGTCGGCCCACTTTGCTATTTGAGATAAAACAGACGGTCTGTAATTCTTAGTTGAAGAAATCTTGGAATTCATCATCTAAATCTGCAGGTGCATTTGCAGCACGCCTTGCCATGACTCTCTTCATACGCTTTCTCTTCTTCAAAATCAATGGAAGGCCAACGAAATTGATAATCACTGTAAGTAGCATTACCATTCCAGCAATTTGGAAATTTTCGATTGTCATGTAGTCTTGTAAATCGCCCAACCATTCCACGCCATACGGTGGCTCTGGCTCTGGTTCAGGTTCAGGTATCCTGTATTCGTTGTATTGCCAATATTGGTCTTCAATGTAGACTCTTTCCACATTTTCAGATGGATAGTCCACAAAGGTGAATTCGTTACCTACGCTGTCTAATGGCGTTAGAATGTAGTAATATGTTCGGTAAGGAGCAATTCCATCAAATTCTGTTCCGGATTGAGTGAATGTGCCTTCTTCTCCTGGTATGTTTACTAGTCCAGTCGCAATAGGTTCGATATATCTCAAATCTACATCGTTAGGTCTCTGTTCAATTCTGTACATGTTCCATGAAATATTTCCTTCAGGTTCATTATCTGGCCATGTCCACTTTAATGTGACTTCATAGCACCGATGCCAATCATTGTACAAGTCGAAACAAGAAGAATCGTTATTGTAGCTCACAGTCGCTCTCAATTCAGATACTTCTGAATTAGGGTCAATCGCATCTCCGCATGTTAGGCCAGGTGCTCCGTTGGCAAGTGATACCTTTGCTGCCAAAAAGTCAGGTTCGCCAGTCCTATCGGTTGGAATAATGGCGTATGATGAACAGATTCCAGTTTCTAATTCTCTTTCATCAATCCATGAATTAGCCGTGCCCTCAAGACTTGCTGATAATCCACCTTGCATCAAACCATTCCAAATGAATTCACTGCTAGTAACAGCAGGGTCAGGGAAGTAGGTGGAGGCTGTTATCGGACTGGTAACTCTGTATATTTTCCAACCTCCAAAGTAAGGATTTTCTATGTCTCCGGTTGCATTCCAATCCAGTCTCATTTGTCCATCTGGTAGAAGAGTAAGTTCTGGAGATGAGAGGTTTATTTCAGGTGCAGGCAAATCTCCGACTAGGAGTAAGTCCATGTTTTGATCAATATGTACTCTCAGAGTGTCATTGTCAATCAATTGGTAGTAATTGCCAGAATCTAGGGGGTCCCAATCTAGCTGATTATAACCTAACAATTGGTGCATTGCAATGCTGTCTCTAGGTACATTGTCTGGAATTAGTTTGGTCAAATTGATATCGAACTCCATCCAATCCATCCCAGCACTCTGTTCTTCAGTTGTGGGAACTACATCGATAGAGAATCTAAGTAAGGCTTCCAAACCTTCTCCAGGCCCGTAATTTACACCAGCCAAAGGATAGTCATACTCGACAACGCCCTTGGCATGAGTACGTGTTACCGCTGAACCATTCAACCAATCTCCTTGGCTGATGTCAGTGCTATTGAAAATGGTGATCAATGTGGTTGCTGATTCTAAGTTATTCAATGAATCAAAGGCTCTTATTTGTATGAAATGATCTCCTAAACCAAGGTTGCTTGCGGGTATGGTTACTTCTTGTCCTTCTGCAATCAATTGTATTCCAGCACGATACCATTTGTAGGTTAGTGGTCCTGCTGCTGTTGACGAGGTTCTTGCGCTGAATGTGATGTTGTCTGCTGTGTTATAGGTGCCATAGAAGTTACTTTGCTCAATAATTGGATCGATGTCGCCGACAATAACTTGCGCCTGAACATTTAGGATGTTATCGGAAGGTTTGGCATCCAATCCTTCATTGAGTGCTTCGCTGACGAATACTTTCAGCTTCTTGTCACCTAATTCATTTAAATCGAAAATGCATGTTTCTTCATTTCCAGGAAGAATCTCAGACGGCAGGCAATCTTCCTCCGATTCAGTTTGTTCATCCAAGTCCATTACTGTGAACCTAACTAATGGTTCTACTACTGTATGATTTCCTATATTCGAAATAGTAACTGCTACGCTATCATTTCCATAGAAATACTCCGCAGATGTAGGTGCGTTGAGCGGGAACATAGAAGAAATTTGCAAGTCGACGGTATCATCAAAAATAACCTCTATGCTTTGGTAATCATTGAATGAATTCATGTCGCCGGAAGGAGTTCCTATGGAATTTAGAATACCGAATTGCATTGTATATGTTCCTTCTGAGTCGAAGTTTAACACCGGTAAATTTCTACTGAAAGCAACAGTTCCCCAATTTGGTAAATTGGTGTAAGTCGTGGAAGAATTTGCACGCTCAACACCTAGGGAATCGAATAATTTCCATCCAAGGTCTGCTTCTAAACCGCAAGAGCCACAAGAACTTACAATTCCGTCCATTGACATTTGATAATCTGTATCGGTATTTAGGATGTATTTGCCATTATATTCTGCCAAATTATCTAGTTGAGAGATTAGATCTTGCTCACCAATACTAACATCAACTAATTTTCGGGCTAAATTGAAGTTGAATATCGCAACATCGTTTGAAGTGACTGTATCAGAGTCTATGAATCTATAAACAATGGTATAGGGGCCTTCATCTCCAAAAGAATTGAATGACTGCGTAAAGGTGTAATTAATCGATGCGCCGATGGGGAGAGATTCAATTGAACCAATCCCGTAATCTTCTCTGTCATTGTAACAATCGAATTCTGTTTGGAACCCTTCACACACGAACCATTCTATTGAACGACTTTCAGTGTTGTAGAAGAAACCTGTATTTGTGACCTGTACTTCAATGTTCAAAGGGTCCCAGGCTGTCATGTAAATATCCGGACGAGGCGAAATTGATGTTGTAATTTCATAATCACCACTAACGGATGCTGTAGCTGTAGGTGCTAACAAAATCCCACCTAGTGATGACAAAACCATTAGCGCAACTAAGCCAATACTCTTCTTCGAAGAGTGCAGTCTGGATACAGCATGCGCGCTGGACATCATGTTGTCCTGCCGCCCGCCCCTCAAATATCAATCGGTGACAAGTGCCTGTTTTACTTCAATTAAAGAGATTGAGAATTATAGGGGCGACATCCTCTTGACTCTTGAGTGCACCCCCTTATTCATGCAGGGGGCTCAGCACTCGCGTAAATCTCCAAACCAAGGAGAAGAAGCGGTTGTGGCAGTCGTAGAGTTCCTCTCTGCCTTTACTTTATTCTTGATGATTCTGACGGCGTTCATGTCATTGGCACAATTGGAGTTAGGTAGTAACGACCCATATTCAGATTTAGTTGATCGTTCTGCAGTTGATGGATTAGATCGACTAACCAACGGAGAGGGTTGGTATGTGCCTTATGTTGATGGCGTAAGAGACCAAGCAAACGCTACAGAGGATTGGCATCTAATCCCGGTTACAAAACTGTATGAAGGAGTGCTCCAACCGGGAATAATCAGTGACGGATTATTAGATTTAGAAAGAGTTGATGCTCTCTCGAATGTTAGTATCGAGGCGATGACTGGAGGATTGGGGCTTTCTGACGACCTACAAGTTAGATTGTTAATTCAAGTAGAGTCCTCTACAAATTCGTCAAAAATTGGGCAGGTACTTTTCGATGGTGGTTCTGACAGGTCAACAGCTAGCACCTCTTCTGTGGCAAGTAGAACCTTCATCAGCGGAGAAGATGTGATTTCAGTCAGTCTTGAAGTCCATGATGGTGGTAAAGCACCAAAAGTTCTCAGAATCACTGAAATTTCTCCAAGGCCTGCGAGTGGTGCGCCAGAATGGATAGAAGTGCAAAATTACAATGGTTTTGCATTATCCCTCAAGGGATGGTCTTTCGAGCGTAGTGGGACTGCAGGGTCAAGCGATTACCTTTACAAGGAAGGCGTAATTCCTGGAGGAGAAATTGCTCTATTCAGCGGAGATCCAGCATCGCAAGAAGTCGGAAATGCAAGCGTAGTCTATGATTTAGGCTCAACAGGTTTCCTCGGAGTGGGTTCAGTAAATGGTCTTGATGACAATACTGGTAGGTTGAGACTATTGTTCGCAGAAGAGGATGAAGGACAAGGCGTTCAAGTATGCAAAATAGAATGGAGTGCGTCATCTGGGATTCTACTTGACAACACAATTGTTTGGAATGGAGGACCTCCTTCACAATCCAGTTCATGGAATGTTTCAGATTCTCCAACACCGGGTGATGCTTGAGTGTTTTTGGCGTATCGTTCATTTAGTGTGATTGATTGGGTGGTATGTTAGCCATGCAACCTGCAACAGTTTACACCCGCGACCGTTGTATTACGGGCATCCATGGAATGGATGAAATTCTGCGAGGCGGAATCCCTTACGGTTCAACAGTTTTAGCAGCAGGAACCTGTGGTTCTGGAAAGACAACTCTTGGCATGGAGTTCCTTGTCCGTGGTGCTTTAGCAGGAGAGGCATGTGCTCACTTTACTGCAACAGAGCCTAGCGTCAAATTACTAGAAAACATCCGTCAATATGCCTTTTTCGATATGAATATGATTGACAGTGGGTTGATCAATGTATTCGATATGGACGTTTTGTATTCTTGGCTTGGACTAGACAAAGCATCGTTCGACTTGGACGATGTTCACGCACTAATCAAAGCGATTGTCGACATCGTTAACACGATTGGTGTCACAAGGTTGGTAATCGATTCTGTAACCACCCTTTGTTACAAGATTAAGAGTGAGCAGTTGATTAGAGATTTCTTGTTTACTTTGGGGAAGAAGTTAGCAACTTTAGGATGCACAACAATTTTGATTTCTGAGATTACATCAGCTACCGAAAATGCACATTGGTCCTCATTTGGTGTAGAAGAGGCGATTGCTGACGGAATCATCGTGATGGGCGACGTAGAACGAATGGGCCATTTGCTTAGATTCTTGCAAGTCGTTAAAATGAGAGGTACTTCACATAGCCGCGCTAAACATGCGATAGAGCTAACACCCCTCGGAGTCATGCTGACTCCAATGCTAAAATGGGGTGCTGTTAGCGACAAGACAAACAGATGGGGGTCCTGATTATGTATGAATTGGATCAAAGAATCGCTGAGCAATTAACCGAGGTCAGCCTCAATTCCTCAATCCAAGTTAGATGTGGAAATTCGAATGCGTTCATGGTTACTGCTTCCACAATGATTCCACTAATGCAGATGTTCGAAATGGGTGGCGTCTACATTTGCGCTACTCGTGGCGCAGTCGAGATTATCGAAGCATTCGAGGCAATTGGTGTTGATGTTTCCAACATTCAATTCGTAGATTTGGTTTCTTCAGGAATTTTGGGAGGCACAGAAGTACCTTACAGCAATATTACATTCGTTGACAGTCCAATCATGTTAGAAAGCGTGCTGCTGAGAACTCTTTACATCTTAAGAATCTCAAACAATGAAAGGAATTTCGTTCTTATTGATTCAGTCAATGCATTAGCGATTTACAATGAAGAGAGAATGCTGGCGGAATATCTTCACACCTTCATCAATACCTTTAGACAAAGAGAAGTATTGTCTGTCATTCTAAATATTCCAGACCAGGTGCCGCCAACGGTTCTTTCCAATCTTGACCTGTACTGTACCGACTTAATTGATAGAGGGCAGGTTGTAATTCATTGAGGGGGTTGATTAGATGAGTAAGCAAATCAAATTCAGTCCTGATGATGAAGAATTCTTTGGTAGCGTTGGAAGTTTTGGCGTTCCAAAGTTCGATAATGCGATGAATGGGGGCGTCCCAAGAGGATTCTTGGTGGTCGGTTTTACCGAAACTGGTTCAGGTTTAGAATTGTTTGCAAAGCAACTGACATCTCCTGCTGAAGAGCCAGACAATACAATCTTGATTTCTACAAACGAGAGTCAATTGGAGATTGCAAGGGTTTTCAATAAGTACAAGTGGCCAACAGATATCGCTGTCAGAACTCTAGGTGAAGAATACAACGCTAAGGTTCTTGAGAAGGAATTGCTTGCTAGCCGTTACCGCCTTGAAGGCTTCAAGTTACCAGATATCCAGCGTTTAGCTCAAACTAGGTTTGTAGATGATGACACTCAGGATTTCTTGACAGAGATGACTAACGAGATTATGGCAATGGGTCCTTACTTCAGAGCGGTCATTGATTCACTTGATTTCTTCATGCAAAGAGAAGATCAGAGCAGAGTAGTTGCGATGTTGCGTATGATGCAAGCACACACTCAAATCCACCGTGGAATATTGTTCGTCACTGTTTCAAAGGACACCATCACTCCTGCAATTAAGCAAGAAATGGCTGCTATTGCCGACATGGTTTGTGACTTCAAGGTAAGAACAATTGGTTCCGATTTCGAAACCTCGATGACAGTCTCTAAGTTCAGAAATGCTCCCGAAAACTTGTCAATTATGGTTTTCAGAGTCACTCCAGAAGAAGGAATTACTCCAGAAACTGTCGAGCGCATTGCCTGATACGCTATGTGTGGATATTTACTCCATCTGGCGGTTACTGAATGGTTTACCCAAAGCCCATTTAACGCTGTAGCATGCGAATAAGAATTCGTTTCGCCCGCTCTTTAAAAGCCAATATTCGATTATTTCCAGTATGATTTTTAGGGTGCCCTAATTTTATCTAGGGCTCGCTTTACGCCACCAACATGGGGCCGTCCTCAGACCGTACGTTGACCATTGTCGGTTTGATTTCAGCTATTGTTCTATTATCGAGTTTAACATACGAATATCTTCTTCATGAAGAAAATGAGATTTCCTTTTCAATAGATAATTCGGACATGATTGAGGACATCGATAGAATTGCATCATTTGGCCCAAGAGTAGCAGGTTCTGCTGAAGAAAATCTTGCAACAGAGTACATAAGCCAACGATTTATCGAAATCGGCCTTGAAAATGTTAAGGTTGAGGAATTTCAGGTAACAGGTGCTTGGTTTGTTGATGCAGACCCTGACGAGCATCAAATATTGATGCATGCGCAATTAGAGCAGGGATTGCAAAATGGCCCAGGATTGCCTGACGGAACTGCAGGTTCTGGAAGAATTGCTATTGAAGAAACAGGTCATTTAAACCATATAGAGGCTTTTACTTATCTAGGATATTCAGGCGCTAATCACAAGCATGACAACATGCTTACCTTCCTTGGAAACGGTTCAGCAGAGCAATTCGAGAGTATTGGTGATTTAACCGACCTCGCTGTAATGATTAATTATGATAATTCACGAAGTCTCGCTGAGATTTACAAAGACTCCATAGATCGAAATGCTGGTGTCGTAATGATATATTCAGAAGGGGTTGAAACTCCACCTTTCCGTTCAGTAACGGTCAAAGAAAATGGAGAAACTGTTCCGTTTCCTGATGCTTACGATGGACAATATGCAGACTCACTGATTCCATACATATACATCTCTGAAAGTGTCGCAATGGTGTTTCATGATTATATCGAACAGGCGGAAAGCGATTCCACAATATTTGCATCATTGGATGGATTTTGGGAAGGAAATAATGTTGGCACCAGGAGTGTAAAAGTCGTAACTGGAGAACTTCCAGGTAAAGGAGAAGGTGAGATTTTAGTTGGCGCTCACCATGACTCTGTTTACATTAGCCCTGGGGCAGTTGACAATGCTGTTGGCGTGTCACAACTTTTCGAAGTTGCTACACAACTAAGCGAACTTAACCTAGACTCAACTGTTAGATTTGCGACATGGGGTGGCGAAGAGCTTGGTTTGCTTGGCAGTCAAGCCTACATAGAATCCAATCAAGAATACATAGAGTCTCTCGATTTGTACATCAACCTAGATTCAACAAATCTCAATCCATCCAAAGGGCTTGGCACTCTTGGAATTGAAACATCTGATGCTAACCTTGTTGATTCCATTTCTAAAATCCAGAGTTCAGTGTTGAATAATGGGGAATGGAATGAATATGATGCGACTGTCCAAGTAAACCCACAAGGTAACAGTGATCATCGAGCGTTTAATCAATTTGGTACGACTACAATAGGATTTTATGGATGGGAATATGAAGAATACCATCGCCAAACCGATGTGCCAAGCGTTATTCATCAAGAGAGTTTAGCATTAACAGTAGAAATTGTCCTACAAGTCCTTGTTACTCAAGGTGGTCATGAAAGCGTGGAGGAACCGCTCATCCAAATCTCCGGCTTGGAGGGTGAATCAGAATCATGGGTCTTTCCTTTTGTTCTAGCTCTATTGGCTGGGCTAGCAACTGGAATCGGTGGATTGATTGTGTTTGTTGTGAAAGAAATCAGTCAGGAAATGATGGCTTTTTTACTAGCGATGGCTGCTGGTGTGATGTTGTTGGTTTCTGTCCTTGATTTGTGGTTTGGCCAGGCGTTGGAAAATGGTTTCCTACCTATCACTATTTCATTTGGTATTGGCATGGCGATCGTTTATGCGGTGGGTATGTACACTACGAAAGGTGAGGATATCTCGGAAATGACAAAAGAGCGAAAACTGTACAAATCCGGCATCTTAACTGCTATTGCCTTAGCAATTCATAACTTTCCAGAAGGGCTAGCAATGGGCGTTGCTGTCCTCGAATCAGCTCAGTATGGTGTTGTGCTCATGGCTGCTATTGCCTTACACAACATACCAGAAGGCATCGCAGTAGCTGCACCAATTCAAGCAGGGGGCGGGGGGCGGCTGAAAGCAACACTTATTGCAATGGCGACTGGTTTTACAGAACCATTGGGAGCCTTGTTTGCCTTGTTGATTTTAGGACCAATATTGACGCCATTCATGGTTGGGTGTTCGCTCGCATTTGTCGGGGGAATAATGACGGTTGTTGCTTACAACGAATTAATACCCCAAGCGATGGAACAAAATCGTCCGAGGCACCTTGTTGTAGGGGCGGTATTTGGGGCTGCAGTAATGCAACTTAGCCTACTATTACTTGGTTGATAATATTCTTTCGAAGCCCATTCGAATAGCGTTCATACATTGGGTATCTTATCGTCGACAAACACACGAAGAATCCCTAGTTTGAATGACCAGACAAGTGTTTGGATGAAATTTCTTCTTGGCTGGGAACACTGTAATGTTTAATTCATTCAAGGTATTCGAGATAATAATTGTGAGGAAAATGTCCATTTTCATCAATAGCGAAGCGAAACAGAGATTCCAAGGCTTTTGGTTTGGATTAGGAATTCCTATTTTAGGTGGATGGGGAATATCTCTATTTTCATTGATTCTTTTAACAAATAGGAATTTGGGTATTGCGGGTAATCCATACAGCCCAATGACACATATTGTCATCATACTTTGGATCTCGGGGCACCTACTAATGTGGCCATTATTGTCATGGTTGATGATTCGTCGAGCGAAAAAAACTGGGAATTTACATTGTGAAAAAGGTTCTCGTTTATCGCTGAAGTTGGCTATTGCCTGGATTACTTTCATCGTTTCTGTTGGAGCCATTCAAGCACTTTTAGGAGGTGCGTGAATGTCATCTGATATCTCTAAAATTTTAGAGGATAAAGTAATGGTAAAATGTCCTTCTTGCGACATCGATCTAGCAGCCCCGTTGAACTATTTTGGAAAGGTTCTCTGTCCCGCCTGTAAAGAAAAGTTCCCGGTCAACTCTGAAGATAATTTAGAGATTGAAATCAATGATGGAGTTTTCTGGAAGGGGTTTTTTGCACCCTTGTGGCCTACAATTATAGTTGTCTTATTGGCAATGACTGGTATTCTTTCAAGTAATTCTTCCCCAGACCTAACGGGCTTAATCTGGTTCATGTGCTCACTTATTTTATGGCCCATAATCGGTTTTAGTATAGCGAAAAGTCGTGGGATTTTTGTGAAAAGTTTCCGCGAAGGGGCGCGCAATTCTGCGATTGCAGCAATAATTGTTGGAGGGTTAATTTGGCTTTGGTTCCTCAGCTTTATTGCTGGTGGAGTTACTAACTGAGTTGCATGAAATTTGAAATTGCAAAGCGATTTATTGGTCGTTTAGACGCAACTTTACGGGTTGGAATTATTCAGGCTTATTTGCCTTGAATCGACTTGACATTCCAGGGAATAGTAATCTTGCCTTCACTTTCTCGAATCCTAAATCTTTCATGATACCCTTGTAGTAAGAGTGAGTCCCATAATGCGTGTATGTTCTTGCTAACCATTTCCATGGATGATTAGGATCCTTAGTAACTATTCTAGCAACCCATTGTACGAAGGTCGCCATGTACAACCTGCCGAATAATCCATGTAGCCAGTTGGCCTTTCCAGCATCACAAATCACCAATTGCCCACCTGGTTTCAAAACCCTGAATATCTCTTCTAGGCCTTTCCTTTTGTCTTTGAAATCCCTAAACGAAAATAGACAGAAAACTCTGTCAAAAGTATTGTCGGGAAGCGGTATGTCTTCAGCAATTGCTTCGACATAACTAGCCTGCGATTCACCACGCTCCGTGCGAACTTTGTCGACTCGCTTTTTGCAAACTTTCAGCATTTCAGCACTAGGGTCTAGGCAGGTTAAATCCATGCCAATAATATCCACGGCGAACGAACCAGGTCCGCAGCCAACCTCCAGAACTTTCATACCTGGCTTAGCGTGACTTCGGACATGTTTTCTCATTCCTTTATCGAAACCCAGAGTCATTATTTTGTTGACTTTATCATAGACGGGAATGGTGGCTTCGAGTTGCCTCTCCAGTTCAGTCCACGCCTCTTCGTCGATTCCGGAAGGATCGAAACCACCTGTGCTAGAGCGGTCGGCCATGATTGCCGGTCATGGATTTGGGCTTTGACGGTTTGGTGGGGTTACCATGAATTTCGCCTCGAGAAAATTCGACTTTGGCACCACATGGGTTATGAACCCGTTCTGAGTCGGGCGGGATACCAAGGGTGATACCATGGGTATGGCAAATGTACTTCAGAGCATCAAAGATGCAGAAGAGGCAGCAGATGCAAAAATTGCTGCATCGAAAGAAGAAGCGGCTAAAATCATTGCAGATGCAAGAAAAGAAGCCGCAGATATCATCCAAAACGCTCAGGATGGAGCAGTCAGTTCGACCGTAAAAACACTTGATTCGGCACGAAGTAAAGCCGGCAAGGAAGCAGAAGGTGTGCAGGCTGAGGGCGCTAAGGTTGTTGAAGGGATTCAATCTTCAGCAGGCGATCGCCAAGCAGCAGCAGTCCAACTAGTAATTGATTCTCTGATGTCCAACTGAGGTGTAATTAATGCTGAGTACAGTCGAAATGTCCCGCCTTACCATGGCAGGGTCGAGTAATAATCTCGACGAAGCACTTCGAATATGTGCAGATCTAGGTAATGTTCACATCAAGCCTTATTCTGGCGATACTGATGGAATCACTGTTGGAACACCACATCCGGATGCAGATGATATATCCGCACTTTTGGCCAAAGTCCGTTCAGTTAACTCAGCCTTGAAATGTTCAAACAAACAAGGACCAGTGTCCTCAAAGAATGTAAAGGATGCGATTTCTGGAAGTTTCCCAGAAAAGGTTGATTCCATTACAGAAATTATCGCTAAAAAATCAGATGCTGAGAACGAGATTTCCAAACTTTCAGAAAGAGTGGCAATCTTAACCACTATTGCTCCTCTTGATCTTCCAGTTGAGTTGATGACTGAAATTGCGTCTGTTGACGTATACCTTGGAGAAACCTCCAAGGCAGGTAAGGCTGCTCAGGTATTTGGTGAATTGAGTTCCAGAGTAGAGATGCACATTGCAGGCAATGTCATCGCAGTAGCATGCCAAGGCAAAGATGGCGCTGAAGTTCAAATGGCATTGGGCGAATTGGGCGCAAAATCAATTCAGATTCCGACCGGTAAGGGCACACCCTCCAAGCTGCTAGACCAAGCATCCAAGGACATCAATATTCTCGAGAGAACAGTTGCAGATTGTGATTCAGAAATGCAGTCTTGGACAAATGCTAACGGTAGAATGTTGATGGCAGTTCAAGAACATCTGGAAAGAGAATCTGAGATTCTTACTGGCCACACTCTATGTGCTACAAGTGCTCACGCATTCGCTCTAGAGGCATGGCTACCTACATCTGAAGCAGATGCTGCTAGAAGTGTACTATCTAAGGTCAGTTCACACTTGTCAATTGAGGCATTTGTAGATGACCACCATGGACACGGCCACGATGATGACCATCATCACCACGAAACCGAATATCCACCTATTGAATATAACAACATGGCAGCTACAAAGCATGCATCACTTCTAACTAACTTAGTTGGTAGGCCAAAATATGGAACACTAGATCCAACTAGTATCATTGCATTCACCTTCCCAATCTTCTATGGATTGATTTTGGGAGACGCAGGATATGGTCTTGTAATCATGCTGTTGGCATTATTCTTGAAGTCTAAGATTGGCCATGATCCTGCCGGAGCTGTAGCATCACGAATTTTGATGAACATGGGTATTGCGACCTTCATAGTTGGAGTTCTTACAGCAGAAGCATTTGGCTTCGTTATCGAAAAGTGGGATGCCTTCGTATGGCTATACGAGCCAATGTACAGCGGTACCAAGTATGCACTTCAGGACACTGTATTCATCGAGTGGTTTGGATTATCTCACACCTACCTTCCTTTCCATAGAGCAGGTGGCGCCCTACAAGATTACATTCTGTTGTCCATCTACCTTGGATGCGCTCATCTATTGCTTGGTTTCATTATTGGATTCATCAATGTGTTCAAGGCTCACGGAATTGTTGCAGCCTTCTTCGAAAAGGGTTCCTGGCTACTAATCTTGATTGGTGGCTCCGCACACATCTTGAGATTCATTACAGATGACAGTTACGGAACATTCGAAGGCTCAATTTGGTCGATGATGGTGATTGTTGGCGTATTGTGTCTAATTATTGGTCTGGCAGTGTACGAAGGCTTCGGATGGCTTGGTGGAATGATTATGGGTCCAATCGAGACATTCGGCCTACTCGCAAACACTCTATCGTACCTGAGAATTATGGCAGTTGGTGTAGCCGGTGTCAAGATTGCTGAAATCGGTAATGAGATGGGCTTCCATGGCATGGCAGATGCCATCTCTTCAGGCGATTATTTAATCGCATTTGCATTATTCTTCTTGTGGATAGGCGTACAAGTATTCGCTTTAGCACTTGGATTATTATCTCCAAGTATCCACGCTATCCGTCTGCACTTCGTTGAGTGGATGGGTAAGTTCCATGACGGCTCCGGAGAGGAGTTCCAACCATTGGGTGGCCGTCCTCTACATGTGGAGGGCCACTAATATCACAGTCCCAAATGGACAAAATAGGAGGAAAAAAGAATGAAAGCAAGAAGTATGAAGATGAGCCTAAGAGCACTAATCGTCCTCATGAGCATCGCTATGCTAGCACAAGGTGTACTAGCAGCAGCTGAAGCATATGATGGATGGGGCAAGTACATGGGATCTGGAATCGCACTAGGACTAGCAGCAATCGGTGCTGGATACTCTCAAGGTAGTATCGGAAGCGCAGCTGTTGGTATGCTAGCAGAAGACGGATCAAAGTTCGGTCCAGCTCTAATCTTTACTGCATTGCCAGAATCTATCGTGATTCTAGGTGCACTACCACTGTTCCTATGAGCAGTAATGGCTACCTCCGAGAGTAATCTCGGTGTGGTGCCGGAGGTGAAAGAATGACGCTAGAACAACTCGCAAAGGATATTTCCGCTTCAGCAGAAGCGGAAGCTAAAGCCACCATTAAGGCGGCTAAAGAAGAAGCGAAGGCCATACTAGCTGAGGCTAAGGCTCGTGCGGAATCTATCGAAGATGATGCATCGGGTAAAGCGAATAAGGAAGCAGACCAAATCGCTCGCGAAATGGTTGCATCCGCTCGCCAGGCCAATCAGAAAGACATCCTTGTCGCCCGCAGGGCAGAGTTAGATGCTACATTAGCAACAGCCTGCTCTAAGTTAGGTGATGCAAGTCTTGCTGGACGTGCAAGTCTATTGAAGAGTCTTGTAAAGAAAGCAAATTCACTTGGTGAAGGAAAGATGGTCTTACGCCCGACAGCAATCGACAGTGCTGCCTTGCAGGATGCCGCAAAGGGATTCACAATGGGAGAAGAAATCGATGGCTTGGGCGGCTTTATACTGGAAGCCGAGGATGGAACACTTTCGTTTGATTTACGCTTTGACACTTTGTTGAAAGCAGCATGGATTGAACAGAGAGCAGCAGTTAATGAGACCCTATTCGGATGATAATCAATAAAGGAGTCAAGTGATATGCCAATCTTCGGAAATAATACTGCATACGTGGCAGCGCGTGCCAAGTCTCGCAAGTCGAGTCTAATGGACCGCACTAGGCTACGGCAGTTAATCCAACAATCTCCTGATCAGTTGACCGTCGCAGTGGCGGACAATGGTTACAGGACTGAAATCGACCTATATGCTGGCCATTTCACTGGTGGCGACCTGGTCGAGGCTGCACTTACACACAACCTACAGAAGGAACTGTCCAATATCATGAGCCTGTGCAACGGTAGAACCCGTGCATTAGTAGAGATTTACAGCGGTAGGTTCCGTTACCAAAATGCTAAGGTAGTACTTCGTGCAATTACTAACGAAGTAGATGTGAAGAAAGTGGCACATTCAATCCTGCCTGAGGAGAGTGAAATCAACGTCCCTTGGCTGAAAATCATTGAAGAGTCTAAGACAATTCGTGATGCAGTAGGGCAAATGCGCAGACTTCCATTTGGAAAAGCGCTACTTGCTGTTGGCGAAGAAGAAGGATTGCAAAAGTATGAAGATGCACTTGACAGACACTATTTCAAGCACTCACTGAAAATGCTTCAAGGAGGGGCTCCAGAGATTCGTCTTTTACGAAATCTCATGGCTAGTGAAATAGATCATCGAAATATAATCAATATACTCGAAGGACAAGCATTTGGATTGTCCACTGAGGAAATCACACAGGCGCTCATCCCAGGTGGCCGTCTGATCAAGGAAAGGAGTTACTCTCAAGCCGCTGGCGGCAGAGATGGGCTTCTTGAAGTACTACGCCAGTCGAATAAATTCGACTTAGATGGTTTCCAAATGACTCTCTCTGAATCTGATGAAGAGAGAACGTTGGACCCTGTCATCACCTGGTTGCGCAGTCGTGAAAGCGCCCAGATGAAGCGTATGAGCTACCTCCATCCAATCTCCGCGTTGCCGGTTATACACTATGTGTCGGCAAAGATTCAGGAAATTGAAGATCTACGTTTCATTGTCAGAGGCCGTATGGCTGGATTGGCAACTGAAGTGCTGGAGGCACACGTTCTTTGAGGTGTCATGAATGGAAATCGCAGTAGTAGGCAGTCCCGAGTTCACACTCGGATTCCAATTGGCTGGCATTAGTACCTTGTATAACCCAGAAGGCGAGGAAGAAACTTCCAAAGTTTTCAGGGATTTACTCACAACGAAGGGTGTGGGAATCGTGGTGGTCGACTCCGCGGTTCTGTCCGCCCTACCTGAGCGTCTGCGTGACAGACTCTCAGAAAGTGTTACTCCGACGGTTCTAGGAATTGGAACTGAGGAGGACACGACCCTGCGCGAAACAATTCGCAAGGCGATAGGAGTTGACCTTTGGAAGTGATTCCAACCAAATCCAAGGAGGAAGAGGAAATGAGCAATGAAGGAGTAATTTACCGAATTTCTGGTCCGGTTGTAACAGCAACTGGAATGGAAGCCGGAATGTATGATGTGGTTCGTGTAGGACACGAAGGTCTCATGGGTGAGGTCATCGAGTTACACGGCGATAAAGCAGTCATTCAGGTGTACGAAGATACCAGCGGTATTCGCCCAGGCGAACCGGTATTGAATACACGTGAAACACTGTCTGTCGCACTAGGACCTGGACTGTTAACCCAAATCTATGATGGTATTCAGCGACCGCTGGCTACTCTCGAAGAAGTCATGGGCGTATTCATCACTAGAGGTGTTGATGCAGATGGATTCGACACGGAAAAGAAGTGGAAATTCGAAGCCACTGTTTCCAAGGGTGATGAAGTTGTCAGCGGCCAAGTGATTGGTACAGTTCAAGAAACAGAGACAATCGTTCACAAGATTATGGTTCCACCAGGAAAAGGTGGCACAGTCAAGGCAATCTCTTCTGGAGATTACAATGTAGCAGAGGATGTTTGTACGCTTGAAGATGGAACTACTATGCAGATGATGCAAAAGTGGCCAGTCCGTACTCCTCGTCCATATCAACAGAAGTATGCACCAGATACTCCACTGATTACCGGTATGCGTATCCTCGACTTCCTCTTCCCACTAGCGAAGGGTGGCGCAGCAGGTATTCCTGGTCCGTTCGGGTCTGGAAAGACAGTTACTCAGCAATCTCTAGCAAAGTACTCCGACGCACAGATTGTTGTCTACATCGGATGTGGAGAGCGTGGTAATGAAATGACAGAAGTACTGGATGAGTTCCCTCACCTAATAGATCCAAACACTGGTAAGCCTTTGATGAACAGAACTGTCATGATTGCAAACACATCAAACATGCCTGTTGCTGCTCGTGAAGCATCAGTATACACGGGAATCACAATTGCGGAATATTTCCGTGACATGGGGTACGATGTAGCTTTAATGGCAGACTCAACCAGTCGATGGGCAGAAGCAATGCGTGAAATCTCCTCTCGTCTGGAAGAAATGCCTGGTGAAGAAGGATATCCTGCTTATCTTTCAAGCAGAATTGCAGAGTTCTATGAGCGTGCTGGACGTGTTCAAACTCTGAATGGCGACGATGGGTCAGTCACAGTTATTGGAGCGGTATCACCGCCTGGTGGTGACATCTCAGAGCCTGTTTCACAGGGTACACTTCGTATCGTGAAGGTATTCTGGGGATTAGATGCTGGTCTGGCTAGACAAAGGCACTTCCCTGCAATCAACTGGCTTTCTTCTTACAGCCTTTACCCTCCGTCACTAGACCAATGGTTCCGTGACGAGATTGGACAGGATTATCCTGAAATTAGAACTGCTATCAGTAGTTTGCTTCAAGTAGAAGCTGAATTGCAAGAAATTGTACAGTTAGTCGGTTCTGATGCATTACCTGTTGACCAACAACTAACTCTTGAAGTTGCACGTATGATTCGTGAATACTTCTTGCAACAGAATGGTTTCCATGAAGTGGACGCTTTCTGTTCAGTTGATTTACACTACAAGATGGCCAAGGCTATCTTGACCTTCCAGGAGTCTGCAAAGAGTGCAATGGCTGCTGGAGCAGAACTACAGGATGTTGTGAATGTTCCTGCTAGGACTGAATTAATGCGTGGCCGTTTCGAATCTACTTACACCGAAGAAATCGATGGACTCGTGAACAAAATGAATGAAGAAATCGCAGCAGCGATTGAGGAGAACTAGGAGGAATAGAAATGTCTGGAAAGGAATATCGAACAATCACTGACGTCAAGGGACCTCTGGTCTTCTTGAATAAAACTGAACCTGTAGCATTTGGAGAAATCGTAGAGCTACGTATGAATGATGGATCAATAAAGAACGGGCAGGTTCTTGATACCTCTGACGAACTAGTAATCGTTCAGGTTTTCGAAGGAACTGCCGGTGTTGACCTAAACACTGGTGTGAAATTCATGGGTGACGTGTTTAAGTTGCCAGTTTCTAATGACCTTATTGGCCGAATTTTGGACGGCGCAGGCCGACCAAAAGACGGAGGGCCTGAAATTGTTGCAGAAGAAGATGCAGATATCATCGGTGCTGCTATCAACCCTTACTCTCGCCAGAGCCCACACGATTTCATACAAACCGGAATCAGTGCAATCGATTGTTGTACAACTCTTGTTCGTGGGCAAAAGTTGCCAATTTTCTCTGCATCAGGTTTGCCACACAACGACATTGCTCTGCAAATTGCACGTCAAGCAAAACTAAAAGATTCTGATCAAGAATTCATCGTAGTATTCTGTGCAATGGGAATCACCTCTGAAGAATACAATTTCTTCCGTAGTGACTTGGAGCGAACTGGAGCGCTAGAAAATGCTGTACTGTTCGTAAATCTTGCTGACGACCCTGCTGTCGAGAGAATCATTACCCCTCGTCTGGCACTCACAGCAGCAGAATATCTTGCATTCGAGAAGGATTATCACGTACTGGTTATCTATACTGACATGACCAACTATTGTGACGCACTTCGTCAAATTGGTGCTGCTCGTGAAGAAGTACCTGGGCGTCGTGGTTACCCTGGTTACATGTATACTGATCTTGCAATGCTGTACGAGCGTGCTGGAATCATTAAGGATAAGAAGGGAAGTATTACACAATTCCCAATTCTAACAATGCCTGGTGACGATATTACTCACCCAATTCCTGACCTTTCAGGATATATTACTGAAGGACAGATTGTTATCTCGCGTGAACTGCACCAAGCAGGTATCTATCCACCAATTAACGTATTACCATCCCTGTCTCGTTTGATGGGTTCATGTATTGGTGCCAAAACAACCCGAGAAGATCACAAATCTGTATCTGACCAAATGTACGCAGCTTATGCGCAAGGTCGTGAACTACGTGGTCTTGTAGCAATTGTAGGTGAGGATGCACTAAACGAGCGTGATAAGCAATTGCTTGACTTCTCAGGTGTATTCGAAGACAAGTTCCTAAGGCAATCTCGTGACGAGGACCGTTCAATCGATGAAACTCTTGACCTATGTTGGACATTGATGTCTGAAATCGACACCAAGTACCTTGTACGTCTTGACCAGAAATGGATTGAGAAGTACCATCCTGATAACAGGGAGTAAAACCAACTTAGTGGAGAAAAAGGAGGTGAAATCATATGGCACTGGACATTACACCAACCCGTAGCGAATTGATTAACCTCAAGCGTCGTATTAAGCAAACCAAGAATGGTTACAAGTTGCTAAAGATGAAGCGTGATGGATTATTCCACGAATTCAGAACCTTACTTTCTGACATGATTAAGGCAAAGAGAGAGTTAACAGAATCATATGTTCTTGCGAAGTCTAGAATCGACCTTGCAAATGCTATTGAGGGTGGATTGAAAGTTCGCTCCGCTGCAATTGCTAACTCTGCATCTCCTGAAGTTGAGGTCGAGCGCAGAAACATCATGGGTGTGGTTGTTCCATCCGTTTCAGGAACCAATCTAAAGCAAGCCTTTGGTGAAAGGTCAATTGGTTTCACCGGTTCTTCGCCATACATCGATGAAGCTGCGGATTCATTTGGAAGTCTGATCGAGAGAATGGTCAAGGCTGCAGAAATGGAAGCGACACTGAAGCGACTTTTAGCTGAAATTGAAGCGACTAAGCGACGTGTAAATGCTCTTGAGTTCAAGGTTATTCCTGAATTAGAAGAGGCTAGAGTTTTCATTCAACTAAGACTTGAAGAGATGGAAAGGGAAGAAACATTCCGTCTTAAGCGATTCAAGAATAAGTGATTTACACCCGATTCATTCATTGAGGTCGGTTGTCACCCAAGCAACATTGGGAGGCTTACTTATGTCTGAAGAAGAAGTCATTCCTGCTCACAAGGACTCTTGGAGTCGACGTGAATTATTACAGCGAGTACTCTCTAGATACTGTCATGTTTTGGAAGATATTGGCGGAAGAACCCCTACATATTTGGTTGCTGAAAAAAAAGACGAAGATATGCATGAAGTACTCAATGCCATAAACCAGCATTTAGGAAAACTAAGTTACAGCGCCAGATTATATCCTGACGATCCATGGATTTTACAACTTATTCCTCATCCTACAAACCAGTGGCCATCTCCGAAGTTTTTTGCCTCAATGTGGCTTCTTTCTTTGCTGACCACTTTACTCGCGGGAGAAATGTGGATGGAAGATGCTAGGCCAAAAGATGGCTGGTTCTTCTCAAATGTTACTCTTGATGCTTTTGTTGGCTATACTGTGCCGTTATTTGGTGCGTTGATTTTTGCTTCATTTGTTCAAAAATGGGTTGCTGCGCAAAAAGGAGTACACTTACCTCACCTTTTCCCAATACCAGGTCCAGCAATGGTTTGGTGGCCATTTGGAATCCTTGGTTTTGCATCCTTACCTAGAAGCGATGCCCGATTATGGCCAGACCGCTCATCATTAGGTAATTCGGCACTAGCTGCACCATTGGTAATGATTCTATTAGGAATGGTATTCACGTTTTTAGGGCTAAAACTAACTCCGGATGTAGTTCCTCTTGCTTCGGCTCCTCTGTCAATTGAATTGCCGTTATTAATCCAATTAATTGGATTGAGTGTTGAAGGAGAAATTGCGATGATTCTCAAAACTTCGTGGGCTCATCCCCTAACCAGGGCGGGAATGACATTGACATTTATTGGTTGGATTGCACTATTACCTATTCCTACATTCCCCGGTGGGAGGATACTCATCGCGAGGATGGGAATACCTGAAGCGAGATCAGGTTCAACTCAAGTTTTACTATTGATGGTGGTTCTATTGTTTGCGTTCTTATTTGGAGCATTTGCGAGCTGGAGTATCTGGGTTCCTGTGGTCGCTTTGTGTGCATCATTATTGATTACAAAAGGTAGCGACCCCCGACTTCCAATTATTCTTGATGACTTCAAAGGTCTACCGGATGTTGACCACAGAAGAATAGGAGTTATTCTATTCCTTTCATTCATGTTGGCTCTTCCAGCATCAATCCCCTTCTATGAGGATGAAGGTTGGGATGATGAAATCAAGTGGAAAATCGGTGAAGATGAACTGAAAATAAAGGATGGTTGGTTCAATCAGACAATTACTGTAAGTAACCCCTCACTAGTTGTACATAAATGGAATATCGCATACGTTGATGGTTTATTCGGAGAATCAGATTTAGTCAATATCGATTGTAAATCAGGCGAATCTGTGAATACCTCGTGTTTCGGAGATATCGATCCTCTTGAAACAATAAAACTTGAGTTTAATTTCCAATGGTTGGAGGAATGGAACTCTACTTCTATGGAATTAATTTGGCAAGTAGATGATAGGATTCTTTCCCACGATGTAGTTCCAAACCAGGGTATTTTTCCGGTTGGTTCATGGGAATTTAACGGAGACTTGGATGACCCAAAATCCTGTATTGGACTGAATACAGTTTCACAAATATCGATCAATGTCTCAGCATTACCTAATTTCGCTACTTGGGATAACTTAGACAATGACGGTAATGTTACAGTTGGCAAAGACTCTCCTGAAGTTTGCATAGACGCATTGTCGGGTGATGATATGTCATGGTTACAGGAACTTGAGTTCCGTATTAATCAGGTTCAATACAAAGCAGATTATTTCGCAGAAAATGTAGTAGTTATTCCAGATGAAGGCGTAATCTTAGACCAAAATGAATTAATGTTTAGTCAATCGATTTTGGCTCTAAATCATGAAGGCGATTGTCTTGAACTTGGGACCCCATCTCCTCCATTGGCTATCGATAATGGTACTCGCATGTGGAATATGTCCATACTACCTGTAGCGATTAACCATCTTGAGGAGTCAAATGAATCGATCCGTCTATTCGCTGAAGATGGCTCAGTGATAGCCGATTGTCAAAATATACACACTCCTGAATATTTTAGTGTCAAAAATGGGCCACTTCTAACCATTGGAGTTGGAGATGATAGAACCCAAAATTGGTTAGGCAGCGTTCAAGTCGAAAATGATCAAATCATTATTGAGAACCTTGACTCTAGCGATGTTTCATTGAATATCGAATTTGATGGAGATGGCCCTCAATGGAATGTATCTAATGACATAGTTCTAATTTCAGGTCAGGTAACTAATGTGTCTGCAATTGCTCCCGAAACCGGAGTATCNTTTGCTTGGNTAGAATTGGATGATGGCGAAGTGATACTTCATCTTGTTAATCANGAGGTTTAGTCATGCGTATTGCTGTATTAGGTGCTGGAGCGATCGGTTGCCTAATTGCCGCAAAATTAGTGGAAAATGGTCATGATGTTCTAGTACACGCTAGAGGTGAACATGGTGCTACTTTAGCTATCTCTGGACTGAAAGTTTCGGGGCTCTGGGATTTTGAAGTTGGTCCAAAACAATGGACTGTTAGCCTTGACGAAGCAGGAATACATCCNTCCATGGAGAAATACTTCGATCAATCAATAATCACTTGNAAGGCTAAAGACACCCANAGATTATCTCAAATTGCGGCTTCGATTACGGACGGCCCAGTTCTTTCTTTGCAGAATGGTTTGGGCAATCTTGAAATTTTGAGTAGCTTCGTTTTNGAAAACTCAGCAGTCGGAGTAACTACTAANGCCGTGAAGCGAACAGNNCCNGGGCAAATCGAATGGGTTGGTAAAGGAAGTATTTCCGTAGGCGGACCTAAAGGCGAGATTTTCGCTGAAACNCTTTCAATATTTGGCGCAGAATACAGCGAAGATTTGTCAGCGATTATTTGGAACAAATTACTCCTCAATGTAGCAATCAATCCTCTTGCTGCCGTTTGTGGGGTGNTAAATGGAGAANTGAGANATGAACCACTCCTGTCTCAAGCAGAATCAACTATGCTGGAAGCTGCTAATGTGGCAAGACTGCTAGGAGTGGAAATTGAGGAGGATCAAATCCTAATTCAGAATTTGCATTCTGTTTTAGATTCTACAGCCGAAAACGAGTGTTCAATGTTGGCTGATGTCAAGGCAGGCAGGGAAACAGAAATCGATTTCCTATGCGGACAGGTTGTAGTTCGTGGAGAAAAGTTAGGAATACCNACTCCACTAAACTCAATGCTATTATCGCAAATTAAGGCACTTAGATGAGGTCCTTATTCCAATGCANGCCNTTGTTTTCTGAGCGATTTAAAGCATCTTCAGTAATGTGTGTNGCTACTAAAACCAGATTTCTCAATTCAACTAGTTCTCTAGTAGGAATGCTCTTTCTCCAAATTAATTCGACTTCATTTGAAAGTAATTTCAGCATTCGTTTTGCTCTCTCAAGTCTTTCAAAACTTCGAACAATACCTACATCATCGGTCATGGTTTTTTTCAGGGTTTCTAAGTCACGAACAAGGGGAGCATGTTCCTGTAACTGTTTCATTCCTTCAGCGCGCCAATTAGGCACTTCCTCTAACTTACTGATGGGATTAGTGATGAAATGTTCCGAAGCCTTATTTGCAAATACNACAGCCTCAAGCAGGCTGTTCGATGCCAATCTATTGGCTCCATGCATTCCTGTNCAAGCAACCTCTCCAATNGCGTAAAGACCAGGCATAGGCTTGTCATTTTGCATTAGTACTCTTCCCTGNATATCGACCTTCAATCCGCCAACCATATAGTGGGCTGCAGGAGCTACCGGTAAGGGGTCTCTTCCCAAAGATAGTCCCAATTTGTTCAACCTTGATTCGATAGTAGGNAAGTGGTCATGCAACTTTCCACTGTCTAAATGTTCGGTAACCAGCCAGACATTATCTGCGCCTGTAATCTTCATTTTTTGATCACAAGCACGTGCAACAACATCCCTAGTCGCAAGACTACCTTGTGGTGAAAAATCTAATGTGAATGAAAATGAGTTAGGCGCCTCATGAGCCGCTCTATATTTCTGAAGTCCAGAGTAATCGAGTAAAACTCCTCCTTCTCCTCTGAGTGCTTCTGTAATCAAAAATGGTTTCTTATTGNCNGACATTAATGCAGTAGGATGGAATTGGAAAAAAGCCATGTCTCTACTAGCAGCTCCCGCCCTTACAGCCATCGCTAATCCATCTCCAGTTGCCACAGATGGGTTAGTTGTTCTCTCCCACAATTGTCCACAGCCCCCGGTTGCGATTAGAATCGCATCAGCAGCAATAGCCTCCATCTCGCCACTNTCTAGACTCAAACACCAAATTCCCTTTACCCCATCTTCAGGATTGCCATGTTCTCTTTGAATGAGGTCAACTCCGAGTGTATGTGGTCGCATTGTAATTCTATTGCTATTGGTAACCGCTTTGTTGAGAGCCCTTTCAATTTCTGCACCAGTCGCATCTTTTGCGTGTAGTATTCTTCTGGATGTGTGTCCACCCTCTTTCACATAATGGAAATCATCNCCATCTTTCTCGAACTCAACCCCCACNGCCAGNAAATCTCTAATTCTATCACCAGCTTCCTCTACTACACATCTGACAATTTCTTCATCACATAATCCATCTCCAGAGGCTAATGTATCGGAAATATGAGATTCCATCCCCTNGCCATCGGTTTTGTCCAAGATTCCTGCAATTCCACCTTGGGCCCAATTTGTTGAGGAATCTTCAGGTCGTTGTTTGGTGATAATGATTACTTCATGTCCTGCCTTTTCGAGTTTCAATGCGGCGAATAGTCCAGCTATTCCGCTACCAATAATTACCACTCTAGACATCGTCTTCGAGTGGCCCTGTAGTGTCCTACTTTCAAATGTGACTCATAAAAATGTGCGACATCAATAAGGTGCTTGCCGTACACCGGCATTACATGGGCCTGATGAAGAAGTTGGCTGCAATCATCGGCCTTACTTTGGTTGGTCTTTCTATTGCTAATGTTGAGTTTGGAGCTCTGATGAGATTAGACCCCCCGCAAAAAGTGATTTTGGCACGTCTAGCAGACCCTGGTTGCAATGCTGATGAGATTCAGCAGGATCTCGACTCAGGAGATTTGAATGCATGTGTAACAACTCCAGGAGTTTGGGAAGCTCCGGATTTACTGTTATTGGCAGAGGGCTGTCTGATGTTTTTCGCATCATTCATGANGTGGCCTAGAAAAGGCAGATGGGCGTTACGAATACGTAAAATCGCCATAGTTGCGGGGGTTATTCTCTGCAGTATCGCTCTCGCAGATAGGTTCGATCAATTACCGGGTACTTCATCAGATGATTTAGCCGCACTTCTTCCATTCCCAGCCCCGGGTATTGCAGTGCAAATTGGCTTGTTCGGCCTCGGGATTTTCTTGATAAGAGGTCCAAAATATCGAATCCAGAGGGAGAATAAAAAGGACACGCGAAAAAAGCGAGATTATTCCGTTCAAGAACTCGACCTTGCTTACAAGAANGGAGGGGATTTGGGTTCCTTGTCAAAATCTCGTAAACCTAAGGGTATTTCGAAGTATAAGACTGTGAAGGACCTTTGGGGGCACCAAGGACTTTCCACCTACGAAGATGCATTTGAAGGCGGTATGCGAGATAATTTCAATCTTAATACAGGACGCACATGCCATTTGTGTAATGGTGAAGGTTGTAATGGCTGTGCAAACACTGGAATTTTATCCTGAAGGGATTGCGTCGGCTATTTTCAGGGTGTCCAAGAACAGGCCTCTCGCGAGCGCGAGACTAGTAACCTTCAAAACCCCCCTCGTCTCCTTTACTGTTTGAAGTCAAGGATTCAGTACCTTGATTGAGAGGGAAAGGGATGTTTCTAAAATTACTAGAGGTAGAGAATTTCAAATCTTTCAAGGGAGAGGCAGTTATTCCATTCGACCGTGGATTTACAGCTATAACCGGCCCCAATGGTTCTGGTAAATCCAATTGCGGAGATGCTATACAATTTGTATTGGGGGCCCGTTCTGCCAAAGTATTACGCGCACAGAACTCNAAGGATTTGATATTCAACGGTGGTAAATCNAACCGTCCAGCAAGAAATGCAAAGGTGACATTAGTTTTTGCAAACCCTCTCCTATCTAATGGACGCAGAAGACTTCCTTTGGACGCAGACGAAGTCAGAATGACTAGGGAAGTTAGGTTGACTAAATCGAATAATACGGTCTCTACTTATCTGTTGAATGGAGAAGAAAGCAATCAGAAAGCATTNCACCGTCTTNTAGGACATGCTAATGCACGCCCAGATGGGTACAATATCGTCNTGCAAGGAGATGTNACCAGGCTTTCCAGCATGACTGCAATGGAACGTAGAAAGGTNCTTGATTCAGTCGCAGGTGTTACTTCATATGATGATGANATTCGAAAGGCTGAGAGGCAAAAAGGCCAAGTTGAGGATTTCATCGAGAGAATCTCTTTGGTTGAAGGTGAGCAGAAAGATCAGTTGAAAAAACTGGAGAAAGAGAAAGCAGTCGCAGAAAGAGCGAAGGAAACNAAAGAAGAATTCGATTCTGCAAATATTATCCTTCAACAATCACGCCACTTTACTGCTAAAGCTGAAATCAAACATCACGCTGATGAAAGAGCGAGGTACTTAGGTGAGGCCGCAGAATTAGAATCCAAAGTAAANGAAGCCGAGATTGTTTTGTTATCTTTAGATGACAGAATCGGCGAATTGGAGAACCAGATATCTGAAGCAATGGGCGGAGACAAAGGTGGCCTAAATNCTCAAATTGGTGAATTGCAAGTCTCTCTTGCATTGAAGAAGGACCACATCGAAGAAGCAGAATCTTCCGATATCGAAGATAAAGAATTACTTGCTGAACTCGAAGAGCAAATCACAGTTGCTAAGAATGATCTGAATGCACATGAAGAGCGTTTAATTGCTGCTAAAGAAGCCCTAGAGGCTAGCAAGTTAGCTTTCGCTGAAACCGAAGCAATAGAATCCGAAATCAAGCAAACATTAGAAAATTCAGGGGCTGCAAATGCTGCATTATCCCGCGCGTTATCCAAGGCCAATGAGAATCTAGAATCATGTCGCAAATCAGTTAATGATGCAATTATTGAGGCTGAAAAGGTTGCTAATCAGGCAGATTTGGTGGCTGAACAACTATCTGCGGCAGAGGAAGATGTCGATGATGCAAGACTCGCTCACGACGATTTGCAGTTGCAAGTAGAAGAATTAGGTGAATCAAACCCTGATAACGATAGAACTGCACTTGGAGAGGAATTACGCAAAGCACAATCCGCTGAAAAGAAACTCATTGAGGAGTCAACAACTGTGAATAATCGTTTGCAAGATGCAGAAAGAAGACTTGCTGCTGCGCGAACTGAATTAGACAAACGCTCAGGTAGCAATGGAATGGCACCTGGTGCTGCTGCAGTTATGGCGGCTAGAGATAGAGGCGAGTTGAAAGGAATTATCGGCACAATTTCTGAATTGTGCGCTCCAAAAGATGCAGCTCATGCAGATGCTCTTGCAACCGCAGTGAGTGGCGGAATGAATTCTGTTGTTGTAGAAAACGATCAAGTTGCTGCCGAAGCAATGGCCTTGTTGAAGAGCAGAAATTTAGGTAGAGCGACATTCTTGCCTTTGAACAAAATGCAGGCAAATAGGGCAACGGGTAAGGCTGCAATGTTGGTCAACAAACCCGGTGTCTTAGGTTTCGCACACGAGTTATTAGATTATGATCCGAGAATTGCAACAGCAGTTGCATATGCATTGAGAAACACCCTCGTTGTAGACAGTATTGGCACTGCTCGAAGACTCATGGGAGGTGTGAGGCTTGTAACTCTTGGAGGAGAGATTACCGAACCCGGAGGCGCCATGGTAGGTGGTAGCAAGCAGAAGATGAAGACTGGATTCGGAGGCAAAATCCATGGCGCTAGCGAAGTCGAAAAGTTGGTTGGGGAAGTGGAAAGATTGTACGCAATCGCTCAAACGGTATCTTTAGCATTAAGTGAGGCTAGAACTAGGCAAAACGAGATACGCGGCCGAATAAATTCTCTGGCAGAAGACGACCAGTCAATTAAGTCCGGTACTTTGAGAGCAGAATTAGCCATTGCCGCAAAAGAATTGACAAAAGCCAAAGGTGCTGCTAGCGAATTACAAAGGAGACTATCCAATTTGGAATCAGATCACATTGGAAAGATGGAGATGATTGAGAGTGCAAAAACTCGACTTGTCCAAGCAGAAGCTGCAAGAGACAAGGCTTCTGAAGATGTCCAAAACGCTAGTCCTGAAGGAATACGTGAGCGCCTTTTGGATGCTCAAGCATTGAGAGTAGAGGCCGAAGGGGCTGCAAACAAAGCTCAGGTTACCCTAGATAGTGGTAAGGAGAAAGGAGATTTGCTTGGTGAAAGATTGGACTCATTAACTTCCAGAGCTGATGAAATACAAGCAGAAATGGCTGGTAGAGAAAAGTCAATCAAGAAATGGAAATCTGCTATAGAAGAGGAAACTGTTCTGTTAAAGGCAAAGGAAGATGAACGCGCATCATTGCTAGAAGAGCATGAAGGTTTGGAGAATGAAAGGAAAGAACTGGTAGAAGAGAGGGCTGAAGTCAAAGCCAATGCCAATCAGAAAGCAAATTCAGCCATCAACTGCCGTTCAATGGCAGAAGATATCGCCAACAGCCTTGCAATTAGGGAGCAAAATCTGGCTGATTTATTGGTTGAAATGGCAACTGAATCAATTCCTGTAGCCGATGACGACGCCGATTTGCCAAATGTCGGAGACGCGCAAAAGAGAGTTAACGAACTTCGAAGAAAACTTGACAAATTTGGAGATTTCAACATGTTGGCAATAGAGCAGTATGATGCTTGTAAGGCCCGTCTAGATGAAATGAAAGATGATTTCAAGACTCTTCAACAGAGAAGAAAGCGATTAATTGACATTACAGATAAATTGGAGAGTCAAAGGAAGAAGCGTTTGCTTTCAACTCTTAAAGAAGTCAATGAGAACTTCAAGGTTGTATACAAGCGCCTTTCAAATGGAGGTAGAGGTGAATTATTCCTCGAGAACCCCGAAGAACCATTCAAAGGAGGACTTGACATGTGGGCTCAGCCACGTGGCAAGTCGAATAAGTCGAGATTACAAGGCCTATCAGGTGGAGAGAAATCAATGGCTTCATTGTCTTTGATTTTCGCAATTCAAGACCACGACCCAAGCCCATTCTACTACTTCGATGAAGTCGATCAAAACCTGGATGTGCCGAATTCTAAACTGATAGCAACCGAATGCCGCAACAGAAGTGAAGCAGCCCAATTCATTATGGTCACACTTCGTAAAGTTTCACTGGAACTAGCAGACCATCATATTGGAATTACTCACGGAGGAGATGGCTGCTCCAGAAGAATCGTCGATTTCGACCGAGACCGTGCAATAGAATTGGGTGCACAAGCTGAAAAGGAGGCTAGCAATGCATCTGACAAAAATCATACTCGCATCGAGGAAGCTAGGATAATTTCTGAAGAAATGCCTGAGGTTCCAGATGCACTACCTACTCCTAAGAGTCTTGGAGGCCTGCTAAAGCATATTGAGGATGACGAAGAGAAGCCTGAGGAAACAGGATTCTCTGCATTGAGTGAAAGAGCAGAAGAGTTGAGCGAAGATATTGAAGAGAGACAACAAATTGTCTCCGAATTACTTGCTCAAGAAGATGAAATTGAGGAAGATTCTGAGGCAGAGCAGGAGGTTTGAGTATGCAGCAAGCTGTTCTTGACGATTGGTTCCTTCGCCAAGACATCCTCGACCAGTTGATGCGTCAAGAGGAAGAGATTAGTGAGGCTGAACGTTATGCTGACCGCATTATGCGTATTGCGCAGGAAGATAGTGCTGAACATCAGGTTTTGAGTGACCCCTTTGATAGGTCGGTTGCCTTAGTTCTCTCTTTGGTTAAGGAAGAGGGAATGGATCCTTGGAATATTGACCTTTCAGCATTTTTGAAATTATTTACTCAGCGAGTTCGAAAAGAAGCATCGGGCCTAGATTTGCCAGCATGTGGCCGTCTAATTCGTATGTCATGGGAGGTATTAACTCAGCAAGCATCTACTCTTTTTGATAGAGTAATTGCTATGGATATGGAAGAAGATGACGAATTCTTCGATTTTGGATGGGAAGCAGAATATGATGATGAAGAATTTATTTTCACAACATCAGTTTTGGAAGGTAGCGCAGACCAGCATTTACCGGCATTCTTTGGAGAGCGAATGAGACGTGATGAGGGGAGACCTTCCACTCTGGGTGAGTTGTTATCGGCTTTGAAAGATGCATGTGATGAAGCAGAGATTTTGAAGGCCAAGGAGGAATATCGTAAGGCTCATGCTGAAGAACTCAAAAGTATGCTTCAAAATGTAGGTTCGAGGATGCACAATGAAGACATGGAAGGTGATATCCGCAGGTGTTGGAGTGCTATGCGTAAAGTAACCCAAGAACTTGGAGAAACCAAGGTTCCTGTAGAAGATGTTACTTTACAATTGGAAAAAATTCTGATAGAAACTTTTGGCGAAATCCCTGATGGCTATAATGTTGAATCAAAGATCACGTCGTTTGTTGCAGGACTATTCCTGACGCACAGAGGTTATGCTTGGATAAGTCAGGAAGGTCCAGATGACCCGATTATGTTAGAGGATAGATGGCCTAATGCATCGACTTTTGATGAAGTGACAATTTTAGCTGAGAAAATGATTGAAGAAGATTCGGAATCTATCAAAGGCGATGAAACAGAATCCATGAGGCATGCCGTTCGACTTGCAGAAAGAGCACAAAAAGCACTCGAAGAAGAAAAAGAAAGGTTGAAAGAGGAAGAGATGGAAAAATTAGCAGCAGAGTCGGAATCTGAGAATCCTTATGATTGGTTAGTGGAGTAAGGAGTAATTTACATGTCAGAGGTGCCATTGGAAACTTTACTTGAAGCGATACTTTTCAGTGCTGGACGTTCATTGAGTGTCTTAGAAATGTCTGAAAATCTAGGATATGAAGAAGACGAAATTATTGAATCGATTGGAAATTTACAATCTACAATAAAGCGGCGAAGAGGAGGGGGTCTTCAAATTGTAGAAATTGGTGGTAAATGGGCTATGGAGGTAAAACCAGGGATTGCTGACCATCTTCCAAAAGAAACCAAATCAGAATTGCCTCCGAAATTGCTCAAAGCGGCTGCATTGATTGCATACCATCAACCAATGCCTCAATCCAGACTAGTTGAATTGCTAGGTCAAAGAGCATATGATCACATCAGAGAGCTAGCACAAGCCGGTCTAATCGGGCGCAGAAGAGATGGAAATACACGCAGATTAACAACAACTCGTAGATTTTCTGAGATGTTTGGTTGCCCGCATACTGAACGTAAGAAAGTCAAGGCATGGTTTAGAGAAATGGTCACTACATCAGGCATGCTTGACGGGATGGAAAGCAAACTCGCACTTAGGGATGAAACCGATGAAGAAGGTGGAGTTCAGACCACTTTAGATGTCGGGGAAGATGAATAATCATCCATTTCGAATACTTTCTAGTGTGTCCTTGACCAATTGTTGAGTTACAGGTCCGCTTTGAGAATTGACAATATTTGCAACTTGTTCTACCTCCTCTCCTACGGCTCCTGCACTTACTGCCATATTCCTTGCATGTAATTTCATATGTCCTGCTTGAATTCCGCTGGTTGCTAATGCTCGCATTGCTCCAAGGTTTTGAGCAATCCCTGCTGCAGCCATAATTCCGGCCAATTCCTGGGCGGTTTCTACTCCTAGAATAGACAGGTTAGCCCTAGCTGCCGGGTGTACCTTCGATGCACCTCCAACAATTCCTACAGCCATTGGAGTCTCGATTGTTCCAACTAGATTACCACTATCGTCTCTATTCCATCTAGTCATCGACTTGTAAGATCCTTCCTCGACAGCAGCCCAAGCATGACAACCTGCTTCAATAGCTCTCCAATCTTGTCCACATGCTAGAGCAATTGCACTTATCGCGTTCATTATGCCTTTGTTGTGAGTTGCTGCCCGATATGGATCTGCCATGGCGAAGTGATGTGCTTCTAGTATGCCTGAAATTATCTTGCTTCCGCTCTCTCTAGTTCCGTCATCAGAGAGCTCTTCGGGAGTGAAAGTCGCTTCCACCTTTGCCAATCTATGGGTTGCTAGATTTGATAGAATTCGCAAATGAACTCTGCCACCCGTAATTTCCTCGATTTTACCACTAACTAATTCAGCCATTGTATTCACTGCATTGGCTCCCATAGCGTCTCTAGTGTCTACTAGTAGGTGTACGATTAGCATTCTTCCAGACATGGAATCTATGCATCGAGTGATTATGTCTTTACATCCTCCTCCTAGTTTGATCATTGTAGATGGGAGGGAATTGCACATGGCCATCAATTCATATTTTGCAGTAAGCACTGCTTCGGCGGCTTCTTCCACATTAGGTAGATCCAATACCTGGATTTGGGCAATCATTACTGGGTCATCATTATTGGTTCTAAATCCACCATTTACTAGACATCTTTTGGCCATATTACTGGCTGCAGCCACAACACTTGATTCTTCTAAACAAAATGGAATTAAGTACGATTTTCCATCAATTACGAAGTTGGTTGCAACCCCTACAGGTAATGACATCGTTCCAATGACATTCTCAATCATTCTATCTGCTGCGATTTCGCTTAGTTCACCTTGGCTAGCCAAAGCTTCGACATCTTCAGGAGAAAGTCCAGACAATTCTGCAACCTTGTCTCTTCTGTCTTTTACAGATAGTTTGTAGAATCCAGAAAGCCTGCTATTGTCTACTGGCATACGGCTTCTCTCCATTCGATGGTAACAGGGTCTACTTGATGAATAAACCGACGATTAACGCTTTAATTAACGCGTTAACTATGCGTTAACTAAGTGTTAAATCAAGAAAAATAGCCATTATGGCTATCCATTTAACGCGTACTAACGGGCTCCTAAAAGCACACTTCCAACTGAAACATCATATACTCTGTAAATCCCAGTGCTATCATGAGCGAAGATGTGCCGATTTTAGGTATCCCTGCGTTGAGAGAGAATCCTTTCAAAGCGCGACCTTTGGAAAGAGGGCAATCTAGTATGCTGATCGGCCGAGACGAGATTAGCGCTAGATGGACTAGATTCCTTAAAGCTAGAACTGCTAGAATGGTATTATTGATTGGAGAAAGCGGGTCTGGGCGCTCTTCATTGATGCGATGTGTATCTGAAGAAACTAACAAAAGCGTTCATTTGGACATGTTTCCTACATCTGAACATGCTTACAAAATTCTTCACGAGATATTCGTTCCTCTAATCGGTTTCGAGGTTCCTTCAAGCACCCAGGAAATGGTGTCAAGACTCGTTAGTGAAACCGAGAATTTTGAGGGGCCAATTCCCCTAATTTCCTTGGACTTTTCAAACGTAGACGGTAAGCATCTTTCCGAAGTCATATCTACTCTAACTGCGCCACTAGAGAGGCTTAATGCATTAGTCGTAGTCGTTTTGTCAACAGAACAAAGAGCTCAATGGTCAAATTCACTTGTTAACCGATTCGACCATGCCGATGTTATACAGCCATTGGATATTGAACAGGTCAGGGATTTATGTCAAACTCGAATCGCTAGTGCATCCAAAATATCATGGGATATGCCACAATTAGCCTTGGAGTACGTTTTTGAGAAAACATCGGGATCTCCTTCTAAGGTAATGCGTTTGATGCGAGATATGGTCGATGAAGAGAGAGCAAATCCTAGAGAAATGAAGTATGACGAACCCGCTCCAGAGATTGTTCATTCATCATTAGAAGAGGAATATACTCCTGAGGATAAAACAGAAAATGATTCAGAACCTATTTTTGATCTCGATTTGGATAAGTTAGACGAAGAGCCAGAGGTTATGGTGGCAGAGTCTTCGCCATCTATGCCGCTCCCGATGGGCGCATTCAGAGCGTTAGCTGCGAGGAACAGGGTAAGCAAGCACGAAGCACCGCCTTTCGACAAGAATTCTGCAAAAAGACAAACCAGAGAACCTGAAGGAGTAGATGCTAACCATCTATGGATTTCAGATAATCCTAATGCAATGCTAGTACAGGAGAATCAAGATGTTGAAGACGAAGATTTCCCTGTTGAAGATTTCCAAGACCATACTGAGATTCATGCAAATCATACAGAGAATATATCACAACCAGTTGGCGACGTAGAGGGACTATTCACGCAATTAATGGATGCCCTCAATGTCCCGGAGGGATTAGGTCTTGCTGAATTATTGGCTGCTATGAGAAGGCCCACAATAGGGCAGAAAGAAAGCAATCCTCTGGACGTCCACACTTTGAGGAATCTATCGAAGAGTGAATCTGTACTTGTAGAAGTAGCCTCCACTAGAGAATATTCTCCTTCCGACAATCGTTTACAGGATAGATTGAATGTTGGTAGACCAAGAATGTCACAGATGAGTAATCGCCTCTATAGAGCAGGAATACTTTCGGTACAACAGAAAGGCAGGACTAGAATGTTCAAACTAACTAATGATGCCAGAGCACAATTAGTTGCATGGGGAATGATGGAGGCGGTAGTATGAGTTGGTCTGTTTCGAGGTCATGGCAAGCACCAGATTTGATTTCTACAGCATGTAATGTAGGGAACGAACTTCTGATTTCGTGCGGGCTTGAATTAATTTTACTGGATGAAGATACTAATCAAAGATGGAAGCGCTCGCTACCGTTCCGCGTACATTCAGCCGCTCATGATTCAGGAAAAATAGGTGCATTATGCGGCCATGGGTTCCATTTGCTACGAGTAAGTGATGGAACTCAAATCGGAGAAGGGAGATCTACTACAGGTGGATTCAGCGATATTTTATCCCGCCCCGGTGGTGGTTGGGTTCTATCCTGCCGAAAAGGGCAACTGCATGTATTCAATCAAGAAGGTCGTGGTTTGAAACGGCTAGATGTGGGCGGAGTTCGCAGATTGATTGGATGGTTTGACCGTGAACATCTTATGTGGCAAGATGAAGATGGCAAACTAAGGTGTGCTAGACTTGCAAATGATGATTCACAACGTCTTCTGGAGGATAGAGTTTGGTCCTGGGTTAGCCGAATGTCTGGTGGGAAAATACTGCTACAATCAGCCGATGGAATGCTCTGGGAGGGTTCACCTCATCCTTACGGTTGGGATAGTTTGGAAACAATCGATACACGTTCTCTAGAACCATTATCCGCTCACAGAGCAGGAGATGGATGGTGGGTTCTTTCTATTGAGGGGGGAATCCATTGTATGTCCCTGGATGTTGCCATAGAGTCCACAAACTCAGAATTAGGAGACTTTTTGATAGGATTAGCAGCTGATACAATGGCTACTGTGAAGCGAGATGGTTTGGTCAGATTATGGCAATCTCCTGAACTATCTCAATTGAGAAGAGTAGAGATGCAAAAGATGGTTGCTGAGGCCAAGGTAGCGAGCGATTGGGAAGAAAGACGTCGAATCTTCAAGAGAGCTTGTGATGCTGAAGATGAGGGAAGAATTTCTCTAGCCATAGACTTGTATGAATCATTGGGTAGAACTTCTGATGTAAATCGGCTACTTGCAAGACAGAGAGGTGATTGAATGGTTAGCGACAAGGTGACAGAAGAAAGATTGAGCCATTATCTAAATTTGACAAAAATAGCTAGAGAGAAAGCAACTCCTATTCCAAAGGAAGGGAGTCCCGAGTCGAAACAACTCGCAATATTGATGCGGATGGCTGACGATTATGCTAGTGACGCACAGCATTTCATGGACACTGGAGACTATGTTAGAGCATTTGGTGCAATCAATTATGCACACGCATGGATAGATGCAGGAGTGAAATTGAGGTTATTGGATGGACATGGCGATGACGAACTGTTTACGCTGCCTTAATTGCTAGCCGAGTTTGCTAGTTCAGTAAGTCGAGATAATTGATTTTGAAGAATTGCCAATCTCTCTTTTGCTTGCCTCCTGAATGGAATCAATGCTTGGTTAAGTGGTACTGCTAGTTCATAGATGTGAGAAGGTCTGCCTCTGCCTTTAGTTGCAGAAGATAGGATTCGAATAATTTCTAACTTGTTCAATTTGTTTATCGAAATTGAAACATCAGGTTGCCTTAAACCACATTTCGATTGTAATTCACTGGATTTCAAGGGACCATGCACATGTAGGCACATGAGGATATTTGCAGTATTGATGTCCGCACCTAGTGAAACCAATAATTCGACCATTTCCTTTGAATCGTTGACAATTCCATCTGCATCTGTTAATACGCCTTCAGTAACATTAGCAGCCATAGAGTGGGTGCAATTCTTGGAGTATATGAATTAATCACCGGCATAATTCATTCAACTAGTCTAAGGTGAGACCTTCCACTAACTTCAACCCAGGAAATGTTTGACTGCGACAATCTTCTCTTTAGATCTGTATCAACTGTTAGTACGGGCCATTTATTCTGCACTGCTAATGCAAATAATTGGTCATCAGTGTGCTTTCCAGACCCTTCTGGTGCATCATATAAATTCGCTTTTGCCTCTAGCATGGGAATCATTAATTTTGAATCATTAAGTGCTTTCAATTCAGTTATTACGTTGGGAACTATTGCCAGGTCTTTGTATCCACAGCATTTTAGCAATTCTAGATCGATGTTTATTCCTGCTTCAATGACTGCGACCCAGCCGCAGGCATCAATCAAAATCCGAGGCATGATTATCACTCGATAGTTCCATGCCCAATTAATCTCCAACGCGAGCCAACACGTCGGGACAGTGAGATTCTTTGTCCGATATCTGCGCAAATTGGGAGTCTGAGAGTCAAAGTCGCTTTCCCTTTCTTGACATTGGAAACAACTCCCACACTGGTTGCGGTTGCTACATTTACCATCAGCATTTCATTTGAGCGCAGTGGCATAATTGGAGATGCATCCTCCCCTTCTCCTGCTACCATATTTTCCATTAAATTGACAGAAATATCTACAGAATTACGGATTTCCGGTAAATCTCCGACTTTAGCTACCACTTGCCCTGACAAATTGTCTGCAGTAGTTATTGCAGGATCTAATGGGGTAGCCATACCACAAAGGCCTCCTGCATGCATGTTTCCTAGGTTTAACCCTCCTCCCTGCATGCTGATGACCTTAGAGTGAATTGGTTCGTAGTGAACTTTGTTTCCTTTCTCAATCTTTCTTCCAGGGCCGATAACAATTTCATCATCAATGTTGAATTCACCTTCAACAATGCTACCACCGATTACACCTCCTCGTAGTTTTGTAGGCCTTGTTCCTGGTTTGTTGATATCAAAAGAACGTGCAACGTGCATAATCGATCTCTTGTCTTTAGAACGGTCAGGGGTCGGGATTATGGCTTCAATTGCTTGAATCAATATGTCTAGATTGACATCATGGTGAGCAGAAACGGGAATAATTGGCGAGTTCTCTGCAATTGTTCCTTTGAGGAAATCTTTGATTTCATTATGGGATTCAATTGCTCTTTCACGACTTACTAAGTCAATTTTATTTTGAACAATCACTATGTTTTCAATTCCAGCAATTTCCAAAGCCATTAGGTGCTCTCTTGTCTGCGGTTGTGGGCATGTCTCATTTGCAGCGACCATAAGCATGGCTCCATCCATAATGCTGGCTCCTGTAATCATAATGGCCATTAGAGTCTCGTGGCCTGGCGCATCAACGAATGAAACAACTCTTTGCAATTCAGTAGCGTCGTCATTTCCTCCATCTGGCCTTTTTCCAGTTGCATAATACTCTCCTTCACTGGTCTTGTAGAATGCAGTATCTGCGTATCCTAGTTTGATGGAGATTCCACGCTTTCGTTCTTCAGAGTGTGTGTCAGTCCAAATGCCTGACAGCGCTTGAGTTAGAGTAGTCTTTCCGTGGTCTACGTGACCAACTAAACCGATGTTGACTTCAGGTTGTGCGGGAAGCTTGCGTGCCATGCTTCCCATTCCTCCAGTACCTCAGATCAGCCTCGCGGCTTCACTCATTGCTCTCCTCTGAATCTGCTCCGAGGATGTCTGAGAGGCTCTTGTTAGCGGCCTCTACAACTTTGAGGTTAATTTGTCTAGTATCTTGAGTGATAGTGTTGCCACGGAAATTGCGGCGCTTGCGCATTCCGTCTGGTTTGTAACGGAATCTCTTCTTTTCTCCACCCTTTGTTTTGTGAACAAGGTCGTGCCCTTTGAATCCGGTAGATGCGGTAACCAAAACAGATTGTCGTGTTCCTCCCTCTAGGTCGGAGCGCATTGGAGTTCCAGTCTTATCTGAACCTCCTGTGATTTCTAATTTGTATCCAGCAAGTGTTTTTTCACCTTCTCCTACGAAGATTCCATCAACAATATCTCCGATTTTCTTTCCTAGGAATTGGGGTAGATTATTCCCACTAACTGTTAGGTTGTAGGAGCGTCCCCCGTTGTCTGGATTTGTGTCATTGACCACTGCGACGAATGTAGTGTCTGCCATGTTATCAACTCTTGAGCAGCCTGCCGACATGCGACGGGTATTTAGGCCCTTTGTGCGATATAAACTAGGTAATCAACGACGTAGTCGGCTAGGAATCAGTGTTTCAAGGCGTCTTTCTACATCGCTAGGGAGCATATGCGGCATCGAAATGTGCTGAGTTCTTCCCCTGCCAACCTCTGCCTTTGCTGTCTTAGTTACCACAATATCTTCTTGTGCCAAACGCTTGATGTGTTTCCACAGTGTAGTGTGGCCTTTAGGATCCTGACCGTATTCTTCACAAACTACATGATAGAGCTTTTCAGTCTCCCCGCTGGTTACACTTTCTTCTCTCTTCAATCTCCTGCATAAGCCTAGCAAGATCAGCATTGCATGAGGAGGTAGATTTTCAATATTCATTGAATCAACATTTGTGGGCATAGTTACAACCGTTCTTTGAACATCTTTAGATTCTATAATTGAGCGACCTGAGGCTTCAGCACGCTTTGCCGCTCCTTCCAGTAACTCTATTGCTTGGCGAGCATCTCCAGATGGTGCTGCAGCTTGTGCGATTAGATTGAGTATTTCTTCAGGACAAGTTCCGGTTACTAGACCTAATTCAGTTCTCTGTGTGATGATTTTCATCAAACCTTTCTCGTCATAGGGAGGAATTCTAACATGATTCGATCGTCCAACTCGAGAAATAACCGCATTTTCTAGTAAATCTAATACCTGTTCTTGACTGATCATTATAGTCGATAGTGTACCAACGCCCTCTCTGTCTTCGTCTATACGCATCAACTTGTAGATGATGTCGTCCCCAGAGCGTCTTAGAAGGTGGTCGACTTCATCGAGAATCACGATTAGATGTGTATTACTACTATGCAACATCCTCCTTAGACTTGTTAGCAATTCACCAACTCCGAGACCTCTATCTGGATGTCCTGGGTCTAAATCCTGCACAATTTTCTGCATGACTCGAGAAGGTGTAGCAGCGTTTCTGCAGTTAACGTGTACTCGCTTGATGTTTCTCTTATCGCTTAAATGTCTGATAATATCCTGACAAAATCGCTTTGCTAAGACGGTTTTACCTGAACCTACAGGGCCCGTTATAACAACTCTTCCAGTTCCTTCTGGATGCGCTATGCTGCCAAGTATTGCAGCTAATTCACTCTGAATGTCTTCTCTTCCTACAAGCACTTCAGGTACGAAATCAAAACCAAAAACCTCTGGTCTACTGAGGATTAGGCCTGCCCCGATACGGTCTAGATATGAACTCATGACTACTGAGGCTTATCGTCTATGGTTATTGAACTTTCAATTCGAGAACCCCTCTCAAGGTATCTCATCGAACTGATATCCCGATTCCCACTTCTTCACTCCCAAGGCCACTTCTAATTCGAATGGCGTAACCAAAGGCTTACCATATTTTACAGAATCATCAATTGCTATTCTAGGGCATGCTGTATTTACGAATGCATCAACGGGATAGAAATCAATTAATTCCGGCCCTACGTGTTCTAAGGCTAGCAAGTATCCTTTCTTTCCTTGCTTAGCAAGCGTACGCTTCAGTTTTAGAGCCAAACTCCGGCGCATTTGTCCGGGCTTTTCACCAATTAGTATTGCGAAGTTCTGAGCATCTTGTATTGCCATAATCAATCCAAAACGCTGTCTGAGAATTCTTTCAATCCTTTCAGCACCCATCTCACTGGCATCACCAGTATACGGGTCAAGCATTGCCAGTGGTTTTCCTGTGTGCAAGGCTAAACCTATCGGGTGGAAATCACCGCTTCCCAGGAAAAGGTAGTGTCCAATTTCATCATCGTCACCAGAATAATTGCATCCAAGCACCTGTCCAGGGAATGTCAACCTTGCTCCACCAACAGGGACTTCTACTTCGAATCCAGCATCTTCGAATCTTTTCTTGTAATCGAATACTAAGTGCAAATGTTGTATAGAGGCAACAAGTCCTAGTTTCGCACCTTTCAATGGCGCAATTCTTCCAACAGCATCGAGAAATCTTTCTTGGGCTTCTTCTTCACTAATTTCACCAACATCGCCCTCCGCAAGCCTTGCTTGAGCAACAGCCCTGTGTTGAGCAAGAATAGGTAATACCGAGTCAATTGCAGGGTCTCCATCGTATGTGACATTGATGAATTGTGTTGGCATTCCAGAATCAATATTCATCTGAGAGTGGCCCATATGAGCTACTAGTTCGACCCCCATCATCTTCATTTTATCATGGACTAAGTCACAGGCTCCGTAGCAAGGGTCTGCTGCGAGAATAACTTTAGCAGAAGTTTCATCCTCGATTTCATCCATCATTTCTAATGCTTGCATCTTCAAACCTTCAGGGATTTGAAGGGCAACTAAACGATGGTCGTGACCCTTGATTCTCTCGATTAAATCATCGAGTTCAAAATCGTGTCTATCAAGGTCCATTCAAATCACTCCGGTTGTTTTGGGTTCGCCGGAATGTGATCATCCTTCAGCTAGGAAATCGACATACTCATCTGGTTCTAACAGATTCTCCATATCCACATCATGTGGATCTAGAATGATAATCCATCCCAAATCATATGGTGAATCATTTACCAATTCCGGATTAATCTCTACTTCGCCGTTAACTTCTGCAATCTCTCCAGCAAAAGGACTTGGGAAAGTCAATTTTTCTTCTGCTGTCCAGATTGAGAACAAATTCTGTTCTTCATCGACTTCGGTTTCAGCGTGTGGAAGGATGACACGGAGCACTTCTCCGATGTCAGCAGCTAGGTAATCAGAAATGCCGATTACCAAGCGGTCGTCCTTTTCTTGGTACCATAGGTGGTCCCTAGAGTACTTGCGGCTGTGTGCGATGCCGAATTCCATGACTTCTTCATCCATGGTCTCAACCCTGTGGCGCCGTTAGACCGGTAATATATGAACGCACTGCAAAAGTGAATTGCGGAAGGGCAGCCCTAAAATGCTGTAACCATTTGGCCCGTAACATGCAATTCGAAGAGACTGATGAGCAGCAAATGATTCGTGAGATGGTAAGGGACTTTGCAGAGTCCGTACTGCCTCCTACAATCGAGCACAGGGACGCTAATCAGATACCGCCTGCAGAGGAATGGCAGCAGTTTTTGGAGTATGGTCTGCAAGGTATAACAATCCCAGAAGAATACGGTGGAAATCCTGTAGATGATATTTCGGAATCAATAATCATTGAAGAGTTAGCCAGAGTAGATCCTTCTTTCGCAGTAATGTTCTGTGTTCACGTTGGTTTGTGTGCAAAAACAATCGCGCTTCATGGAAACGAGGAACAGAAAGCAAGTTATCTTCCCAGGCTCGCAGCAGGAGAAGTAGGCGCATACTCACTTTCTGAAGCCGGTGCTGGAACAGATGCAGCAGCAATGGTA
The DNA here is from genome assembly GCA_002709705.1 of Methanobacteriota archaeon. Taxonomy (GTDB): domain Archaea; phylum Thermoplasmatota; class Poseidoniia; order Poseidoniales; family Poseidoniaceae; genus MGIIa-K1. Next base: position 80,170 of record PAQE01000020.1, read on the forward strand.
TGCAAAGCAAAACTGTCAGATGATGGAAAGCACTACATCTTGAACGGAGAAAAGATGTGGGTAACCAACGGTGCACAAGCACAAATCTACGTTCTATTTGCTAAGGACGTAGACCATCCTGATTATGGAGTCAAGAGACATGGTGGAAGTACTGCATTCATCGTTGAGCAATCATTTGAAGGATTCAGTGTAGGAAAGAAAGAGGACAAATTAGGAATCAGATCTTCTGACACATGCACACTAATTCTTGAGAATTGTAAAGTCCCTGTTGAAAATGTATTGAAAGGCTCAGGTAAGGGATTTGCAATCGCCATGAACGCTTTAGATAATTCGAGAATCGGTATTGCAGCACAAGGATTAGGAATTGCACAAGGTGCCTATGAGGCCGCCTTGAAATACGCACACGAAAGAGAAGCATTCGGCAAGCCGATTGCACATCATCAGATGATTACCACTTACTTAGCTGAAATGGCTACACGTATCGATGCCGCAAGACTACTGGTCTACAAGGCATCATGGGCTAAAGAAGAACACTACGAGAATGGTGGTCCAAGGCACACGAAGGAAGCCAGTATGGCCAAATTGTATGCTGGAGATACTGCAATGTGGGTTTCTGAGAGAGCAGTTCAGGTATTGGGAGGATATGGTTACACCAAAGAATTCCCAGTTGAGCGTTTCTTCCGTGATGCAAAGATTACTCAAATCTATGAAGGTACACAAGAAGTACAGAGAATCGTTATTGCAAGAGCAATCAAACCCTAATCAATGGGTACCCTTTGCATTAACTAGAGCATTTCACTTGCTTCTAGAACTGGACGTTTCAAACTCGGAGAGAAGTCGACTAACTTGGCCCGAACTTGGATTTCATCTCCCGACTTGTGAGCTAAGATCTTCTCATCAAATGATACTGGAATCTTGATGACACCAACATAAGGCCCACCGTCAATTAAAGCGTGAACAGATTGCCCTCCGCGGTAAACTGGGTCGCCAATCAGAGTTCTCTCAATCTTTTCTATTCTCAAGTTAACCAAGAATTCCGATGTTTGTTTTTCCATCAAAGCCTTTCTTTCGCTAGAGAATCTGGCACCTTCCATCTCAAGAACTAATCTTTCAAATTCTGTGTCAATACCATCGGTCAATTCACCAGTGTCTGTATGGATTTCCTGGACGACTTCAGGTTCTGCCTCATTTGCAGCCTCTTCTTCCAATCTAGCCGCTTCTAGTTCCGCTTGTACCCTTGCCTCTTCTTCAGCATGCCTTGCGGCTTCTTGCTCAGCAAGCAATTCTGCTTCCTGTTCTGCAATTAATCGTTCTTCATCTGATGCAATATCATTTTCGACTGAATCAACTTCTTCCAAAACTGCATCGATTTCTTCGTCACTGAACTCGTTACTATCTTCAGCTACAAAGCCCAGTTTTTCCCAGAGATGGTTTACTTCTTCATGATCTAATTTGCCATCATTATCCAGGTCGAAATCCTTCATTGCATCGCTTACAATGAAGACTGGAACTGCAAAGCCTGTTGCTGCAGTCATCGCACCTGTAATTTCGTTAGCATCTAATTTCCCATCCTTGTTAACGTCGGCAATTTGGAACAACATTTCTGGAGTTAAACCTCTTTGCTCGATTTGCTTTCGCAATTGGTCGAGGACTAAGTTATGTGCAACTTCAGTAGCTTCCTCGCCGCTTTCTGATGTTGGCAATCTTGAATTGATACTGTACTTCCCAGCATCGATATTTTCCTGCAATTTTTCTCGTCCTTGTTCTCTAAGTTCCTCAGCGCGCTCAATAGCTCTCTCTCTACCGGACTTGATAATTCGAGAAGCACCAACGGCGCCGGCTCCGGCAGCAACCCCCAGAGCTCCAATTTTAAGGCCAGTTCTCGCTAACTCAGAATTGTGCAGTGCTTCGATTTTCTGTTGTTTGGAGCCACTGTCAATGCCGTATGTACTCGCAATAATTGATAACTCATTTT
>PAQE01000021.1 GCA_002709705.1 Methanobacteriota archaeon
CAGAGGGAATTAACGAAGGTATGGAACTATTCAATGAAGATATGTTAGCAAGGGCAGGTAATAGGAGCCATGTTCGCCAACTTTGGGGGATTGGGAAACCATTCGACGTTACGTCTAGTTCCGCTGTTGAAGCGAAATTGAGTTCAGGATTTTCTGGAGGATTCAAGTTTGGAATTAACAAGCGTTCCTGGACTGATGAATCATTGATGCTTGAAATCTCCAAAGCGGTTATTGACACTTTGAGTGATCTGGCAGAGATAGACAGAGACTGCAAAGCATCTGGAGGAGACAGAGGTGGAGGATGGATTAGATATCATCTTGAGCACGCCTCTGAAGAAGAAACAGCGAAGTTTACAAAGGCGCTTGAGGAAGTTCTAGGGCCACTTGAAAATCCGCGCTATATTATCAGTCGACCTGCAATGCATATGCGAGAGACATGGTTGTCAAAATTATTGCCAGAGGTCGTAGCTAAATTCCTAAGGCGTGCGGAAAGGAATATCGAAATGTATCACACGGTTCCTTCAATTGTGGCGAATACAAAACAGCGTGCAGAAGTATTCAAGAAAAACTGGGATTACTACATCGGCAAAAGTGAATTGACATACTGTAGAAACGATGAAGGAAAACAGTACGTCGAAGAAATTCGCAGCAAGGGATTAGTTCCAAAGAATAGTATTCACAGAAAGGACGTATATCTGTAATTAATCCCAAATTCCCATGTCCATTCTAGCATCTTCTGATGCGTGGACTTTCGGGTCCCACCTTGGAGACCACACCAAATTGATGTGAACGCTTTCAACAGCATTCAGTGCAGCACGATGGGCAGCAGCCATTATCTCTGCAGCTGCTGGACACCCTGGGCTGGTCAATGTCATGTCAACTTCAGCATGCTGCACTCCATCTTTATCTTCGAAACGAACATCATAAACCAAACCTAACTCAACTATTGAAAGTTCCAATTCTGGATCTTCTACCTCTTCTAGAGCAGTCATAACTTCTTCTTTAGTACTCACAAAATCTCCTCCTTAACTCTATTTTGAATCATGTCAAACATGGTTCTAAAACCATTGGAACGAGAAGGGGTTAAACTAACTAAAATTCCAGCCTCTTCGGCAAAGTTTGGAGTCAATTGGATTACGGTTTCGGGTGAATTTCCATTAACTGCAATGGAAAGGATTCCTTGCAAACCTTGAACCATTCTTGCATCCGCAGCCGCACGTATCCAGACCAAATTTTCGCGAATATTCACTTCAATGTGAGCAACTGATTGACACCCTCGTACTAGGTTAGAGTCACTCCATTCATCAAATGGTAACTCATCAACTTCATCTGCAAAATCCATCAAGACTTCAAGCCTTTCAAATTGGTCATCAATTTCTTGGAATTCATCAATGATTTCTTGAATCGAAGACGGCCAAGTCATGCCATTGCCTCCAATACACGATCGATTCCAGAGAGGAGTGCGTCTGCATCTGATTCATCATTGTAAATGTAAAAAGATGCTCTGATTGTGCCATTTACTCCCAACTTTTCCATTAATGGTTGAGCGCAATGGTGCCCAGTTCTAACCGCTATTCCTTGTGCATCAAGCAGCCTTGCAAAATCTTCTGGATGGATTGTAGGATGCGTAAATGAAACTACAGCGGCATCTCTTGGCCTGAGTGTGGAATAAACTTTCATGCCTTTTTGTTCAAGCCTACTTGCGACTTTTTGGGCAATTGCAAGAAGACGTTTGTGGTGGCTTTTCAAATCGATTTCAGACATCCATTCTAAGGCTGCTGCCCATCCTACTCCTTCAGCAATTCGCGGAGTTCCTGCCTCAAATTTATGCTCATTAGTTTGGTATGTTGAGCCCTCGAGAGTGACAGTCTGTATCATGTCGCCTCCTCCCATAAACGGATGCATTTCATCGAATGCTTCCTGGCTAACTAACAGTGCTCCAATTCCAGTTGGACCACACATTTTATGGGCGCTAAATGCCAAGAAATCTGCACCTAGTTCTTTGAAATCAATCATTTCATGCGGCACGGCCTGAGCTGCATCTAATAGCACTCTTGCACCCACTGATTTAGACATTGAAATTATTTGTTCAACAGGATTTCTGACTCCGAGTACATTCGAAGTATGAACTACGCACACCAGTTTTGCCCCATCAAGAGCAACTTCAAGAGCATCCATGTCTAGTAGGCCCTCTTCAACAGGAACGAATCTTAATTCAATGGCAATTCTTTCTGCTAACATTTGCCAAGGAACTATGTCGCTGTGGTGTTCCATTTCAGTTAGGACTACAACATCGCCGGGTTGTAAATTATGCTCACCCCAAGCATGGGCAGCGAGGTTTATTGCCTCAGTAGTACCGCTTGTAATAACTGCAAAATCCGAATTAAATCTCTGCTTCAACAACTTCCTACAGGCCTCGTATCCTTCAGTCGCTTCACCGGCTAAAGTATGAACTGCTCTGTGCACATTAGCATTGGATAACGAGTAATATTCTGTCATAGCATCAATAACACATGATGGTTTTTGGGTTGTAGCAGCATTGTCTAGATAGACAAGTGGGCGGCCGTTCACCTCTCGAGAAAAAATTGGAAAATCCTGCTTCATTGAATCACCCATTCACTAAGCACTCAAGATGAACAAGTAGTCTAGTTCTCATGGCATCGACTATTTCCTCACTCTTTATTTCTCGGAATGCATCCATCAAAAATCCTTCAACGATCAACGCCGCTGCTTCTTCATAAGAAAGTCCTCTGGATGCCAAATAGTGAATCTGATCCACATCAATTGGAGCACTAGCAGCACCGTGAGCTGCTTTTACGTCATCTGCTAGAACTTCCAATTCTGGAATCGCTTCAGCGCGAGACTTCTCAGAAAGCAAAAGATTGCGGAAAACTTGACCTGCATCACTACCATCTGCACCTTCGCAAATTGTTAACAATCCAGTACCAACAGAATGTGAGGAATCATTGCAAGTAGCATGCATTACCAGGGACGATTCAGTGTTACCTACACAGTGCTTGATTTCTACGTGGTGATCATCATGTTTGAAGGAATATCCATTAGAGGCAATACCTGCTCGCATTTGAGCACCTTTACCTTTCAAGTCCACTCGAATATCAGATTTGTTGAGGAAACCACCAGCCGACAAGTTGGCGAACTCAAGTTCTGAATCTCTATCAACAATCCAATCCTCGCAGCGTAAAAAGTGACTATCACTAGACAAGTCGTTGATTGTAGCCATAGAAAGAGAACCTTTCACAGTACCTAGAATGCGTACTCCGGTCCAACCTGCATCGCCAGAGATTCTGATAATTAAGGTAGAATTGCCCGAGGATTCTATGTTCAATTCACCCGAACAGATATGACCTGAGCAACGTAAATCTAACTCTAAAGTTTCATCTTTGAGAATTATTTTCTTGCAGGTCTTCGAGATAGCATGGATAAACGAGCGTGCTATTTCATCACTATCATCCATATTCGAATCTACGCCTGATGAGATCCTAATAGGATCTGAATCCGGCATTTCGACTACCTTGGTAGGATGAATCCTCTTCCATGGAGTATATCGCCAAAGATGTTCAGATCGAGGGGGGATACTGATTTGTGGATACTGCATCATCCAATTGAACCCTCCATCTCCAATTCAAGAAGACGATTGAGTTCAACTGCATATTCCATTGGTAATTCGCGAGTAAATGGTTCAAAGAATCCATTTACAATCATGCCCATCGCTTCTTCCTCACTATGTCCTCTGGACATCAAGTAAAATAGCTGATCATTGCTTACTTTAGACACACTGGCTTCATGTTCTAAATCAGCGCTTGAATTCCCAATTTCCATAGTTGGATAAGTATCTGATTGGCTATCGGAATCAAGCATTAAAGCATCACATATGACCTTAGAGCGACACCCGTTCGCCTTGGGCGTGACTTGCAACATGCCTCGATACGAAGAACGTCCTCCGTTCTTTGAAATCGACTTAGACAAAATGTTGGATGTAGTGTTAGGTGCCAAATGGTGAACTTTTGCGCCCGCATCTTGATGTTGTCCTTTACCTGCATAAGCAACTGAAATGACTTCTGCATGCGCTCCTTCTCCTTTGAGAATTACCGCTGGATATTTCATTGTCAGCTTGGAACCAATGTTTCCATCAACCCACTCGATAGTTGCATTAGAATGTGCAATACCCCTCTTTGTAACTAAGTTGTACACATTTGCTGACCAGTTTTGTACAGTGGAATACCGAATCTTTGCGCCTTCCATCGCGATCAGTTCGACAACTGCTGAATGTAGTGATTCTGTGGAATAAGTAGGTGCTGTACAACCTTCGACATAATGAAGTGAAGAGCCTTCGTCAGCAATAATTAGTGTACGTTCGAACTGCCCCATATTCTTGGCATTAATTCGGAAGTATGCTTGTACAGGCATTTCTACATGAACACCCTTTGGAACATAAATGAATGAACCTCCGGACCAAACTGCCGTGTTTAGGGCAGAGAATTTGTTATCGCTAGCAGGAATGACTGAACAGAAATATTTCTTCACAATTTCTGGATATTCTTTCAAGCCAGAGTCCATATCGAGGAATAAGACACCTTGTTCTTCCAAATCCTCTCTAATCGAATGGTAGACAGCTTCAGATTCATATTGCGCAGTTACGCCACCAAGCCACTTTTGCTCAGCCTCAGGGATGCCGAGTCTGTCAAACGTGTTTTTGATATCATCTGGAACGTCATCCCAATCTTTCTCTGTTCTATCTGAAGAACGCAAGAAGTATGTGACTGCATCAAAGTCAATCTGGTTTAGCATGTCGCAATTACCCCAGGACGGCATAGGCATTTCCATGAAACGATGGTAAGCTTTGACGCGAATCTCAGTCATCCACTCAGGTTCTTCTTTCAATTTTGAAATGTCTCTGACAACCTGTTCTGAAAGACCTTTGTCAAAACGAATTGTTGCATTTTCAGGATCGTGAAATCCATAGCGGTAGTCACCTACTGCCTCTCTTGCTGTATCTCCAGACATTTTTACCAACCCTAGGCTTCAAGCCAATCATAACCCCGTAATTCAAGTTTGGTTGCTAATTCAGCATCACCTGTCTTGACTATTTTTCCATCGATCATAACATGAACATAATCTGGTTTTACGTGGTCAAGTAATCTCTGATAATGAGTTATCAGAAGACAACCAGCATTTGGAGTGATACTGTTGATACCATCCGCTACTACCCTAAGAGCATCTATGTCCAATCCGGAATCTGTCTCATCCAAAAGTGCTAATTTTGGATTTAACAATAGCATCTGAAGGATTTCCAGACGCTTCTTTTCTCCACCGCTGAATCCATCATTGACATAGCGAGAAAGGAAAGATTTGTCCATGTCCAGTGCCTCCATGTGCATCTTCAGTTCTTTTCTAAATTCTCTAGCGCTGGGCGCATCATCACCCCTTACTGCGGAAACAGACTTCCTGAGGAAAGTTCCAACCTGAACTCCGGGTATGGAGGATGGATATTGGAAAGACAGGAACATCCCTGCACGAGCTCTCTCGAAAACCTCCATTTCATCGATGGGTGTGCCTTTGAACTTGATTTCTCCGGATGTAATCTCATATGCTGGATGGCCCATAATGACATTGGCCAATGTTGATTTCCCGGAGCCGTTTCTGCCCATGATTGCATGGACTTCCCCTAAGTTGATTTTCAAGGAAACACCCTTGATTATCTCAGTGTCGCCCACACTGACATGGAGGTTCTCGACAGCCAACATCTCGTCTCCCATGTTTAACTCGTAGAGTTACCCCTTTATCAATGACTGTACGGATTTACAATCAACAAAGCGAGGGTTCTTGAACAAAAAACCGAACGCATGGCCATGGATGACGACATTCTAGAGCAGTATCGCCTTGAGGCTGCGGCTGCTATGGAAGTCGAAGCTCAACGCAGAATTGCAGAATCAACCGATGTTGAAATGGATGAACAATTGCGAAATACATCTTTACTAAATCTCGATGACTTAGTACCGGCATTACTAGCCCGACTTGGTCAAGTTAGAGCCGCATTGGATGGACATGGAGGAGGAATTACAGTCACGACTTCGGAAAAGAGAGAAGATGGCCTGTATTTGGTTCTGGACTTGACAGGTGCGTGCCTGTCCTGTGGAGCCGCCCCCGGTACTTTGCAAGGAGTCAAGAACGATTTAGAAAATGACGACGAGATTGCAAAAGTAAGTTTCTGTTCAAGTTTACTCGACACTTTTGACGAATTGGGAAGAGAATTCATTCTGGCTCACGGCCAAGTTGATTTCGTATGATTAGGTGATTAGATGAAATGGCAAAATGGCACCCGTGAAAATCCTCATCCTTGCAGAGAAAAGGACGAGGGGAAGTTTGAGATCACAATTCGTGATGGCCAAGCTAGATTAGGAAAGTTGCATACGAAGCACGGTATTGTTGAAACTCCATGTTTACTCCCGGTAATCAATCCAAACATTCGTACTATCGAGCCCAGAGAAATGTGGGACAAATATGGCATTCAGGCCTTAATTACCAATTCGTATGTCATTTGGAAGCATGACAAATTGAAAAATGCAGCAATCGAAAGCGGTGTTCACTCATTGCTAGATTATCCGGGAATGGTAATGACAGATTCTGGAACATTCCAATCATATGTTTATGGAGATGTAGAAGTAGGCATAGAAGAAATTGTGCAATTCCAAAAAGACATCGGCGTAGATATTGCCACCATGCTAGATGTTTTTACCAGACCTGACATGAAGTTCTCAGAAGTCGAAAACGCTGTAATTGAAACTATTGAAAGGGGTAAAAATTCTGTTGAAACCGCTGATGGAATGATGCTCAACGGACCTATTCAAGGCGGATTATATCCAGAGTTAAGAGCAAAGAGCGCTACAGGCATGAGCGAGTTGGGTTTTAGTGTCCATCCGATTGGAGGAATTGTTCCCATTATGGAACAACAGAAGTACAAAGATCTGGCCAAAATTATGCTAGCATGCAAATCGAATCTAGCACCTAATCGCCCGGTTCATATGTTTGGTTGCGGACATCCAATGCTATTCCCTATGCTGATTGCAATGGGTGCTGACCTGTTTGATTCAGCAGCATATGTGCTGTTTGCAAGAGATGGAAGATTATTGACTCCATGGGGTACTGAAAAGATTGCAGATATCGAAGAATGGCCTGTTTTAATGCCGTCTATCACTCATTACTCGCCCTCTGATGTTCGAAAAATGAACAAAGAAGACCGTACTGCAATACTTTCTAGATATAACTTAGAAATAACCCTCCAAGAGATGTCTCGATGTCGCCAAGCAGTACGTGATGGAACCATATGGAGACTTGCTGAAAGAAGAAGTCACGAGCATCCCGCACTCCGCGAAGCTTTTCTTTGGCTAACCACTAACCCTTCAAACATGAAAATGGAGCCTTTAATCTTAGACGAAATTTCTGCATCCAAAGAAATTGGAGATGAAAGGGGACGATGGGAAGAAAATTGGGATTGGTTAGTAGGCGCTCAGTTCACGCCCAGAGGTGGGGGAGAATCATGGGGTGGTGCAGACACCTTGAACAGACCTCATATCGAAATTGCAAGGAGAAAAGTCTACTCAAGGTGGAAATCAACAAAAAAGGGTGCTGTGATTCTGTTCCATGGCGCCAGTGCGCCTTGGAGAGATAAAATTGGAGATTTAATTGAGAGGATTTGTTCGCTCGATTACGAGCTATTTATTCAAACTCCTATCGGAATTATACCATGGAATCTCGAAGATCTAAATCCCTGGGCTCACATAGAAGGACCCGATTGGTTGTGGAATAGTAAACCAGATTTTGTCAAAGTTCAGAGTGAATTAGAGAATTATGGAATCCACAATCGGAAACTCATTCCTGTTGACATCTCCGATACTGAAGAGTTGCACAAGCGAGTGTTCGAACAACTGGGCATAGAACCCACAGAACGTGAACCAGAAATCAAGAAACAAGCCCAAATTGTAGACAAGTTGTGCGTGCTATGTAATGTTGAACAAAGCGAGGCAATTTCAATTTGCAAAGACTCCACTTTTGTGATGAGCAGAACAGGCAGAATTCGCAATGTAATCAACAATGAAGGAGAGCATTTGTTTTCTCCACGACTTGCGGAAGGTGGAATCTCATTAACAGTTAATGGGGCAAGGAAATTACATCAACTGCGGACAGGAAAAATCCCTAGCGGATTCGCCTCAAGTGAATTGAATCTACACGTTGGTAAGGGCCCCGCATGGGTTGTTGTGGACAGTGATGCTGAACCGTTTGTCAAGAATGGTAGGAATGTCATGCATGGTTTCGTAACCGCATGCGATGAATGGACAAGGCCGGGAGAAATCGTCCTAGTAGTGAACTCGTCAGGAGACCTTCTAGCCATAGGGCGCTCTCAATCTACTCCAAAAGAGTTTGAAACCTTCACCAAAGGAATCGCTGTGAAGGTTAGAGAAGGTTGCCCCTGAAAGGGGCATGTTCAAAGGCCCACCTACATCTGTGTGACTCATGGTAGAGGATTTGATTATCGAATCGACTGCTCTTACCAAATCGTATGGTCCCCATGTCGCACTTGATTCACTCGATATTCGAATCGAGAAAGGCTCTACTGGATTACTTGGACCAAACGGTGCTGGAAAGTCTACGTTCCTGAAAACTATTCTTGGATTGATTCAACTAACTTCTGGAGAAGGAAAGGTACTAGGGTTTGACATTAGAACCCAAGGAGACCAAATCAGACAACGCATTGGATACATGCCAGAATATGATGCATTGAACCCTAACATGGATGCTATACATCAAGTCAGATACAGTGGTGAATTGATTGGAATGAATCCGAATGTCGCTCTACAAAGAGCACATCAAGCACTAGAATATGTAGGCTTAGGGGAACAAAGATATCGTGAAGTATCTACCTTCTCAACTGGAATGAAACAGGCTACTAAGTTGGCTTGTGCCTTAATACACGACCCTGCACTAATTATTGCAGATGAACCTAGTAATGGATTGGATGCACAAGCTCGAGAATTCATGCTTAACACTCTTGAAACCACTGTCAATCAAGGACAGAGGTCGGTCTTGATGGCATCGCATTTGATGGATGATGTGGAGCGGGTGTGTGAGAACATCGTTTTACTGCATAAGGGTAAACTTGCAGCACAAGGCAAGATTGAGGACCTCAAAGCCATAGACAAAGAAGTCGAAATTCACGTTTGGGGCTCCCCTGGAAAGATGGAAGAAACACTAACTGACAGGGGTCTGAAAGTCAGGCGAGAAGGCCGAGTGATGCGAATAGGGCATAACGGCGATGAAACCTACAACCAAATTTTGCAAGCTGCAGCGGATATTGGCACACAAGTTCGTAGGATGCATGATCATGAAGCAAGTCTCGAGGATTTATTCTTGGTAATCATGGAAAGGCTAGGACATGATGTCAAAACTAGCGACGATTTATTGGGAGGCGCTTAGATGTCTGATGAAGACAGCAACTCTGAACCGTTCGAGCCCGTTGAATCCAAGGATGAAACGTTTGGAGCAGAAACTCCCGTAACAGGCCAAACCAAGATGCAAGCAGCATGGTCGTCAAATGATGAAGAGGCAAGTACGGCAAAAGTTGCATCAGCACCTAAAGGCCAAATTTTCGAACAAATTTACCAGCCATGGGAAGGCACTCTTAACCCTCGCTGGATGAGAAATTGGTCAATACTACGCCATCATATTCTTGGTATATTCTCAAAAGGTCACAGACCTTGGAATTTGCCTACCAAACTATTCATATTCTTTGTGATTATTGCTTCAATGACCGATGTAGCATTGGCACTATTGTTTGGTATGATTGGTGAACCTACACTTTACGACATATGGGGAGTAAACCGTGACAATTTGTATGGTCACGTCATGGGATTTTTCCCAAGGAATATTCTGTATTATCCAATAGTCGCTGCTCTCTTAGTTGGTGGAATGATTTCAGAGGATAGGTCACATGGAACTAGTGCGCTATACTTTTCCCGGCCAATTAACAGATTCGATTATGCAGCAATGAAATTCCTCTCAGTAGCCTTGATTTTACTATTCATTATCAACGGCACTTTGGCAATTTACTACTTTGTTGACATCCTAGTTATGGGCAAAGGTTGGTCATGGATTATTGACACATTCCCTATGTTCTTAGCAGCGTTTGTGTGTGGAATGATTCTTGCATTCACATACACTTCAATCGGACTTGCACTTTCGAGCATATCCAGGGGTCGTTTCTTCCCTGCCATTGGACTCATTGCAATATTGATGGGGACACGATCAATGGCAGCGATAATCAACGCTCTATTCGACAAATCATTGTTGTACATTATTTCACCTTACGATGCAGTTGCGCATGTTTGCCAAGCTTTAATCGGAACGGAAATGACATATGATCACCCTTGGGTGTGGAGTTTAGTTTCTGTTGTAATAATGAACGGATTAGCCCTATACTTGCTTGCAAATCGAGTTTCATCTCTGGAGGTGACTAGGGAATGATGCCGGATGTTACGCAGCATGGAACTGCAGAAACTACTGAATGGAAACCTGTGGAAAATACCCCAGTGATTATGTTCGACCGAGTTTCAAAATCATACGGCAGAATCAATGCCATGAACAGTGTTTCACTCGGCATTTCTGGTGGAGTTACCGGGATTCTTGGAATGAATGGAGCGGGCAAATCGACTCTGTTCAAATTGATGATGGGCAAAATCAAACCTAGTTCTGGAGCTATCAGGCTATTCGGAACAGACCCCTGGAAAAATCCTGCGCCATATTCTAGAGTCGGATTCGTTCCAGAACATGAAAAGATGTATGACTGGATGACTGCTTTCGACTTCGTTACTACTTTTGCAAGACTTCATGGGATGACTAGAGAGGAGGCGAGCAAGGAAGCAACAAGAGTTCTTTCATTCGTATCACTAGGAGATGTAATGCACAAAAGAATCGGCCAGTTTTCTAAAGGAATGCGACAGCGAGTGAAAATCGCGCATGCGTTGGTTAACGACCCTGAATTGATTATTCTAGACGAACCGTTACAAGGTTGTGACCCGCTAGCCAGAACAACCATCATGAATGTGATTAAGGAACTAGGAGCAATGGGTAGAACTGTATTAGTCTCCAGCCATATTCTACATGAGATTGAGCGAATTACTGAACAAATTGTAATCCTGCACCGAGGACGGATTCTTGCTCTTGGTAATTCTCATGCGATTAGAGAAATGCTAGATCAGCATCCTCACAAGATAGAATTGGAGTGTGAAGAACCACGTAAATTGGCCAAGAGCATGTTGAGCATTGATGAGGTTACTGGGATGTCATTTTCTAGCCCTACCAAATTACTAATCGAGACTCAACACTTGGGTGAAGTTCACAAGAAACTACCGAGTATAATCATCGAAAGTGGTAGCATAGTTACTGCAATTGATAACCCCGATGATGACCTTCAATCGATATTGATGTACCTTACAGGAGGTTCATTATGAGTAATAGAATGGATACAATTTGGTCTAAACTTGACCGTAAATCCACTGCTATTGCTGAATTCACAATGCGGCAATATCGCACAAGGATTTCCACATGGGTTGTGATGATTGCTTCAGCACTCGCACTATTTTTGATGCTACTATTTTACATCGAAGCAATGAACACTGAAATCGAAGCTATAGACAACGACGGTGACTCTTTCGATTCAGATGGTGATGGTTATCCCGATGGCCAAGAACGACTAGAAGGTACTAATCCAAATTCACCAGAATCATTCCCAGATTGGGTTGATCCTGACCCTCCTGAAAAATGGATAAATGAAGATGACATTGATTGGGACATTCTTAGTGATGGAGAAAATTATGTCGGAAATGACGATGACGGCGATTGCAAAAACCTCGATACATCTAGCCAAAGAGATAGTAATGACGATGGTTTAGAATGCGATATCCTGGTTACTGTTGATTCGCTCAACTCCTCAATAATAGTGGATGCGGATACAAATGTCGATGAAGACCCTGATGAAGAAAAATATGGAAAAGAGGCAGGGCACCGCTCATTCATATTGGGTATCGGAAAATTCGGAATCGTTTATCTCTTAGGAATATTCCTTCCATTGTTTTTGGCTACCGGCTTGATTAGGGAAGAAATGTCTGAAGGAACGATTCACTACATGTTAGCCAAGCCAATAGCCAGAGGAGAATTGTTGCTTTACAGAATGCTTGGTTACATCGGAATAACCTGGCCATTCATAATTTCCATCTGCGTTGTACTATGCCTAATCACTGGTTTTACTGGACCTAGTGATGGTTTCTTCCGTTGGTCGGATATTGGAGTATGGATGTCAATAGCGTGGGCAACCATGCTTGTGTCTCTTGTGTACGGAACTATCTTTTGCGGGTTTGGAATTATTTGGAAAAATGGTGTGATATTAGCAATCATTTTTGCTGCTTGGGAATTAGGAATGGCATTCGTCGCAATTTTTTCAGGAGGAGATTCAGCAATACGTTACATGTCAGTCATTGGATGGGGGATGATCATTGTTGATGCTGGAGTAGCAATTAGTTGGCCAGATAATTGGCAGCTAATCGAAATCGGTCTATGGGGCGGAGGTCACGGGGAAGAAAACTGGCTGGGAGAAATGGCATATGTTGCACTGCCAGCAGCTGAACCTCTTGCTGCTTTCAGTGGAAGTCCAAACTTAGGCGTAAGTAATTGGTTATCATTCCTGATCTCAACATTGGTCTTAGTATTCCAAGGAGCAATGTTTTGGTTTATCGGCCAATCTATCTTCAAAGGCAAGGAAGTGGATTGATGCGTGAATCAAAGAAGTTCACAGGTGATTTGTCAAGTCTTTGGAAGTTGCAAAATTTACCCCCTATACACCACTTGACATGGGATTGGTGGTGGTGGCTTGTTATGTTGGATGACGAAGGAGGTAACCCTGCAGGTAAGCAATTGATGGTTTTATGGTCAACCAAAGACAATCCGCTAGTGGAGGTAAATGGGCACCCTTGGAAACCAGTCGGAAGGCCAGGTTTTGATGATGATGGCGGCATTGCAATGGACGGAATGGTTGCCGCTTGGTGGTATGATGGCTACAAAATGATTGAGCCTTTAATTTTGGAAGAAAGTCGAATAATCGTTATCTCTGAAGACCATCCTGATTGGCCACATCAAAAGGGAGGAGTCGTTGCATCTCATACTGAAAAAGAATACTCAATGGGACTCAATCCTAAAGAAAATCAATTTTGGCTAAAATTAGAAACAGATCACGGCGACTTCGATTTGAAAATGCAACCATGGAATGATGCCATGTCTAGTATGAAGGTTGCACAAGCTGAATACGGCCTCGGAATGGGTTATGGGATNTCTAGATTGCATGGAGCTTTATGCAGTGGCATGGTAGATGGAAAAGAGGTTAGCGGCTCAGCATATTTCCAGAAAGTATGCGTCCAAGCACCTTCTCCTCCATGGTTTTGGGGAATGCTACACCTGGACGACGGTTCCTACATTGACTGGTTTTTGCCACACATCTCACCTACCTTGACCGCTAAAGATTCACGCCATTGGAAAAGAAGAGACTTTACACATTATCCACTTTCAATGGGCGGGCTATTCCATGATGTTAGTCGTCAAAGAAGCGAAAGATTCAGCGAGGTTAGGGTTGAGAGAACTTGCAATGAGTTGGAGCTTCCAACTTTTCATGTGCATATGTGGAATGGCGTTACAGAAATTCGCATTGAAGCAAAAGCGGTAACTAGAGCACACTGGACCTTTGACCANCCAACTAGNGGCGGAATGAAGTCACACCTCACATACAATGAATATCCTTTGGAGGTCACAAAATTAGAAATTGATGATGAACAAGGCGTTCGTACTCGCAAGGATTGGGGTGCTATCCGTGGTAANGCAGAACACTCTTGGGGGCTACTTCACTGACTAATTCGCCGTAAGGTTCATCATCGACTATGCCCCGTTAATTATTAGGAGAGGTTATTATGTCCGATGAGGAACTATCAACTGAGGCCGCAGAAGAAGGTAATCCGCAAGTGGAAACTGAAGTTTCTGAAAAAACAACATCAAATGTAAAATCNCTAAGAGAAAAATTTCGATTGACAGGTGATGAAGANATNCTGAAGGATGTAAAACCATCATTCTTCGCATTCGTTCCAATGTATGTGATTTCACTGATCATTCTTGGTGCACACATGCTCTTCGCCATCGATTGGGACGCCAGTAGAGATGACAATTTCCTTGTGAAAACCATGGTGTTTTTGATAGAATTGTCAGACATAGGGGAAATCGGTTTCGTACTGGTGATGCTCGGTATTGCGTGGTTTAACAGAATGCTGAACGGAACTACTAGTGGTAAATGGACTACNATCTTCCTATTGGTTGTAGCCTTCACTCCTCCATTACTGAGACTTGATGATTTCATAGCATGGATGATGAACAAAGAATCTGGATTTATCCCGCTAGACGATTTTAGTTACTCATTATTCGGCATATTCTGGTCAGTATNGTTCACACTATTTACTGTGTTTTACCAGCGAAGTTTCCATTATGCAATTACAAACCACAGAGTTATTTTCACTCAACATCTAATCATTCCAGGAGATGGAAGAAGAATTCTCTTCGACAATATCAATGAGATTAGAACCCAGAGAACGATGTTGGGGGCAATGTTCGGATATAACACAATAATTTGTGATACTGGAAGTCAATTAGGAATTGGAGAAGATGCTATGTCAGTTTCAGTAGGAACTACAGGCGGAGGAAATTCTAGTGAAAGTGTTACTGCAGAAGGACAAGTCGCAAGNGGCTGGTTCAAGAAGATGTTCGCATTCTTGACATACCAGAGAACTAGAAAAATCGATTTGCCAGACCCGAGATTCTCATTNTTCTGCATNACAAACTGGAAATCAATCGAGCANTTACTGAACGAAATGCATCAGAGACACAGTCAATCAGGACAATTGAAAGACTTGAAAGAGCAATTGACTGAATTGCATGATTGACACATAGGTTTCAAAAACCTGTTCTCTAAGGCGCTGACATGAGCGACCTAATTCAACAGGCTGGCATGGCCCTGTCAAGTGGACAATTTACCGAAGCTATGGAGTTATTCGACAAAGTAAGAGAAGCAGAACCTGACAATGCAGTAGCGCATTATGGGTGGGCTGAATCTGCATTCATGCGTCTATCCATGGACATGGAGGAGGATGTTCCTGCAGGTAAAATTATGCAAGTATACAAGAAAGCAATGCAACTTGATGAAGAGAACTTGGAATATGTTGCCTCNTTCGCNAATTTCTGTCTAGATTGTGGCAGAATCCCTATGGCTATCAAAGAATATCAGCGCCTTGAAAAGATGGCAGATCTGAACGAGATTCCTGTAGAGGACACATTATTTGATGCAAGCAGACTGATTGTCGATGCTATCGAAAGAGTCGGACAACCAATGGATAACCCAATGATTCAGCCATGGCTAAGACAAGCATTGGTCTGGGCAGTTGGTGGCCTAGGATATTCTGCTGAAGATGCAGTAAAGATGCTTTCTTCAGACGAGTGAGGTGCATCGTATGAGGAAGGCGCGTATCGCCTTCCGTTTCGGGCACTATGGTGATTGCTTTCACGGTAGTCAGGTACAACCGGATGTCCCTACTGTTCAGGGAACCTTCATGCATATTTTCAAAAAGAAACTGAAGTGGACACAAGAGAGAATGCCAGTCGCATTTTCCAGCCGCACAGACTCTGGTGTTCATGTAAGATTGAATGGAGGATTCATCGACCTTGAACAAGAACGCTGGGATGCGATGGGAGAGACAGGTTTTGTCAAGGCAGTAGGCCACCAAATCCCAGAAAGTATCTCTTTAATTGACGCTAGACAAGTTGATGATGATTGGAGTCCAAGAAGAGCACTGTATCGAACATATAGATACAGAATGGAATGCATGAAGGGCTGGGTAGAGCCCAGATTGGAAGAGTTTACAGATTTGTGTTCATTATTCAAAGGAGAGCATGATTGGTCTAATTTCTGTAGAAGAGAGCCTGGCAGAACAACTACTCGAGTAGTAGAAGATTGTAAACCATGGATAAATGATGGGCGCATCGTAGGNTTCGAAATTGTNGGTGAAGCCTTTGTCTGGAATCAGGTAAGGAGAATTGCAAATGCTATGTTAGCAGTAATAACAGGCTATCGCACTATTGAGAGAGTTATAGAGGCTAGAGACAATCCACAGACTGAAATCGATTTAGGATTGGCTGATGCTGACTGGCTAATCTTGTGGTCTGTCACATGGGAAGGAATACCNGATATTGAATCCCCAGAACCAAAAATACCTGCNCCAGATCATTCTAGTTCGAGGTGGCAAGACCTNTGCAGGCAACAACAAAAAGAGATTATAATTCGTCAATTTGATTTCATTCAAGGACAATATTGACTGAATCGCCATCAACGAGTGGGCATGTTTCTCNAAGGAAAACGCNTGCGATAACTTCTACAACGTCTTCATGCCTTGTCAGGTCTGGAATTAGAACTGCACAATCGTGGCTAGCACCANCAGACTCAATTTTAGCTAAAAAAGCAGTAGCACCACCAAAGGACACACCATCTCTATCAAACCCCTTGATTCTATGTGCAACTACAGAACTTGCATCTCCTTCNTCTAGGCCAGCGCTTACTCGAAGTCTTTTGTATTGAACTAAAGATTCACCTTCAACCTTGACATTTAGAGTACCTGGCCATGCTCCTTTGCCAATTACCGCCTTGAATTGGTCTTGGTAATGTTGCTGAGACATGAAAATATGGGCTCGGCCGAGGCCAGAAGATACGATACCAGTAATCTGCATTGACGGGCCCAGCGGCCTCTTGTTCATGACTGTTTGCAACGGAGCAAAACAACATGTAGAGCGACCGCTTGGGATTACCATGGCAGGAGACTTAACTTGGATGGAAGAGAGGTATGCGCATCTAGAAGAGCAATCACTTCTATGGCAACCTCCAACCCTAGAAAGCGCAAACATCCCTCGTTGNACAATGGATGGNAAACCAACAATTATGCTATCTGCTAATAATTATCTGAACCTTACAACGCATCCAAAGGTTGTCGAGGCCTCAATCGCTGCTACCAGAAAGTATGGTGCAGGAAGTGGCTCTGTAAGGGCCATTGCTGGNACNATGGATATCCACTTGGAAGCNGAGGACAAAGTTGCTGAGTTCAAAGGAGTNGAATCTTCACTAATTTATTNTGCAGGATATACTGCTAATGTAGGATTAATTCCTTCACTGGTTCAGGGCAAGCAAGACATCATAATTTCAGATGAGCTGAATCATGGGTCAATTATTGACGGAGTACGATTGACAAAGGCCCAGAGAGCAGTATTTCCGCACAATGACATGGGGGCATTCGAACAGGTCCTCAAAGAGAATCNAGATGCGGAAAGAAAGTTAGTCATCGTTGACGGAGTTTTCTCTATGGACGGAGACATATGTCCACTTGATGAATTGACNGCTTTGGCTGAAGAATACAATGCCATGGTNATGGTCGATGATTGCCATGGAGAAGGAGTCCTAGGAGACGGTGGGAGAGGAATTGTTGATCATTTCAAATTACAGGGAAGAGTGGATTTTGAAGTGGGTTCATTCTCAAAAGCACTTGGAGTTCAAGGCGGAATTCTAGCAGGTAAAGAAATCGTCAGAAAACATGCACTCAACCATTCACGTTCCTGGCTACTATCGGGTTCACAACCCCCCGGTGTTGCAGCCGCACAAAAAGCCGCAGTTGAAGTTTTGATGGATGAGCCAGAACACCACGCTAGATTATGGGAGAATACTGAATACTTCCGAAGTGAAATGCAATCCCTAGGCTTCGACACCGGTGTTTCAACAACTCCAATTATTCCAGTAATGTGTGGTGAATCATCTGTCGCTAAAGGCCTGTCAAATGAGATGTTGAAGCAAGGTGTGATGGCGGGAGCAATTGTTTTCCCGATGGTTGCAAGAGACAAAGCCCGTGTAAGAACCCAAATGTCTGCAGGTCTAACCCGTGAAGATTTAGATGAAGTTCTTCGGATTTTCGAAAGCGCTGGAAAAGAAGTTGGATTAATCTGATTATTCTTCTTCGGATTCAAATTCTTCAATGACTTCCATCAGTTCCGTATCGTCCGATTCAAGCGAATCAGAATCCTGCTCCTCGAGGTATTGCTTAGCCGGCATGTCTGCGAACGGAGAAAATCCGTCTTCAATCATGCAAAGTAATCTCCACCTAGGAGCCCATGAAAGGTGTATGTATAGCGGACCTGGAATCATTAGCAACCCCCATGAAAGATATTGGGTATAGGTGTTGTTGACTAACAAATCAGTATGAATCAAGGTGATGAATGCAAAGCCGATGAATGGCATCGGGTACAGAACTTTGCGATTTACTGCAATCGGCATTCTTTTGGTAAAGGCATTAACAATGCGACTGAATATGCCTAAAAATGCAGTTGCGAAAATTAGCAGGCTGGCATGGAGTAACCAAAGAGGGAACCAAAATTCTTCTGTCATCGCATATGGTAGAATCAATGCTGATGAAACAAGAAAACCGTAAAATGCACCTATGTTCGAGGGATGAGATAGCCAAAGTGGTAAGTTCGAAAACCGCTTTGAGAGGCCACCCCCTGTAAGCAAATCACGCTGAGATTCATCCAACGAGGAGATGTCTCCGTCCCAGACTGAGTCTGCGGCCATGGTGTGTGTGCGATGAATACACCATTTGAAGGTACGGTGTAATGTTCATATCTTCACCATGATTTCATTCATTTGAGAAAATACGAGAAATTGGGCCTTGAACATCAATCTCCTCTTGCGGCAACCATTCCCTCTCTAGCAGAGTCGATTCTTGTGATTCTCTTTCACGTGCATCTTCGAATTCGTCGTTTGACCC
This sequence comes from Methanobacteriota archaeon, assembly GCA_002709705.1. Lineage (GTDB taxonomy): Archaea > Thermoplasmatota > Poseidoniia > Poseidoniales > Poseidoniaceae > MGIIa-K1. The sequence continues at coordinate 18,960 of PAQE01000021.1, forward strand.
ATTGACCGCATTGTTGAGAGAAATCGCTTGATTGATAATTCCAAGATGCCTATTGAGCACTGATTCTTTCAGATTTGTATCCCACACAGATAATACTGTCAAATCTTCATCCAGTCGGTGGATAACCCAACAGGATAGAGAATCTTTAGCCAGCTTCAATCTATGGACTCCAGGGTCAATCCACTCTTCAGAAAATTTGACCATAATCTCGGATTTTGAGATCGGCTCTGATTCCATAAATGGGTGATTCAAATTAACGGCTAGAGGAACAGGAGCACTTGCAGAAATCAAACTGCGGATTAGGATGACATCAATGACGATTAATAGAATCGTGATTAGAAGTAAGTTGGCCGGCCAATAGATTGCTGAAAATACAAATGTCAGATTGATTACAACGAGTAAAATCTTCANGTTTTTTGTTGAATCATTCAACTCACTTCCAAGAGGTGTGTTCGAAAAATGGATTAGCCCCTTCGGTGCGTCCATATTCCCGCCACTAGCATTTAGGACATGAAACCCTCGTTATCATGCATGATTTACCCCCATCATTCAAGAAGGGTGGAATTACGAACCACCCCGTAGGGGTGCCTATGGTCGAGTTGCCGAGAGGGAATATCATCGAGGAAAGGCGCGGAGGCGCAGGTATTCTCGCAACCCTAGTCAATGAGATGCTAAAACTCAACTCGAGCGGTTACATTCGTACTGAAAGAACGCCGGCTGAAAAGATGCCAAGGGTTGGACAACTAATCGTAACAAGCGGCGAAGTTTGTGCTGCGATACATGAAGAGAAAGCCATCTTAGAAGGCGTAGAAGCATTGATCGAAATTGAAACAGATTGCTTAGAACTCGACTGTACCATTCAATTGGTTGAAGATGTCGATGTTCAGCGAATTCTCGATTTGCATCCAACTGCAAAGCTTGCTGTAGAAACTCCCGAAGAGAGTAAATCATCCCAGTGGTGGCAAAATATCAGCAATCGCAAAAACGCGTGGACTAAGTCTAGTAAATTGCCAACTATTGAAGCGACAATTGAAGCCCCCGAATTTGTCAAGGCCAAAGCAGCAGCAATGGTTCACAGACATGTCGAGATGGGTGCTTCTCTTAAACCAGGAAGCGTCCATTCTAATGAAAGTGAAATGATATTCCAACTCGCATCTAATCTGAAGCAGCATGGTAAGCCATTGTTGGTAATCAGTAGAAAAACACGTGAAGAGTTGTTGGTCGAATTCAACATACCCGCAGAGAATTGTCTATGGCTATCGCAGAAGGANGGTGAAGGGGTCCAATTCGTAGACATAGATGCAATAAAGGGCACTGTATACGGCTTTTTAGAAGGTAACTTGCGGGCAGTTCTGCTCCTAGATGGCCTAGAATATCTCGCAAATATTTGTGGTTCAAGTTCTGTAATCGACATGGTTAGAGAACTTGGCGACAGGATGAGATACGAAGATGACTGCTTGTTGATATCATGCGACAAATCTGCTTGGAGCAAGTCAGAAGCAGCTCAACTAATGAGGGCTGCTCCATATTTGGAAACATCTGTCATTTCGGCATGGAATTCCGATCCAGATTCTTTACTGGACCACCCATTGATGGCTCCCCCNACNGAAGAAGAATTACTCCGNCTTGCTGAATATTTGGAAGCAAATACTCCAGAATCGTTTGCTTTTGAAGAAATAGTTGAGCCAGTCCCCGAACCTGTAAAAGTTATCGAAGAGATACCTATTGAGGTTGTAGAAGAGGAAATAATCATCACTGAGACCATACAAGAAGAAATCGTGGAAGAAGTTCCTGAACCTGTTGAAACAAAGGGTCCGAGAAAACCACAACGNGTCAAAAGACGTAAGGCAAAGCATGCTAAAGTGATGAGTGCGAGAGAAACCAAACTCGCTGGCCTTGCTGCTGTGAAAGGTGACAGAAAAATCGGAGATTTACCTTCGACTAAACCCNTNGCAAAAACTGCAATTGGAGTTGGAAAGGAAGGNNCTATGCCATCTATTCCAAACACAATACCCACAGAATTGAATGATGCGGCGCGCCAAGACTCAGCCAAGAAACCAAGAAACATGCCTAAGACCGAACTTGGTCCGAAAGCAGTCAGCGTAAAGAAATCCGATTCTAAAGGAAAAGTCATCAGCCCCTTGGCTGCTCGAGGAATCGAAATCAAACGAAATGTTGCAGAGAGGTCTCAAGCATCTAGTGTTCCCCAGAAGAAATTAGATATCGACAAAGAATTAGAATCTTGGAAATTTAGCGAGGAGGATACAGAATGAGACTTTCACACCGAGAGAAACTTCAACTCGCCCTAGCTAATGCTAGAGAAAGCCTTGGAAGAGATACTGCTTCAAGCCAGCCGGCGTTATCTAAATTGAATACTCTGCGCGGAGTCAAAGAAGCAATTGATACTCGAGAAGGAAATCTTCTTTCTAGAACAGGTGTAAAAACACGCCCAACCTTTGACATTGTTGCAGACCACGTTCTAGGTGAATCCACATCTTGGAAGCCTAGTATTGATCTGGATGAAGGCGAGACATCACTTCCGCAGATAGCGGCAAAACGAATCGGCGAAATGCGAGAAAGACTGGAAATTGAGGAAGGTGAAGAAGAACTTCTCGGAGAATCATTTGGCTTACTGAAGGATGGCAGACCGATATGGGCAGAAGTTCTCGATACTCAAAGAGGATATTCAACAAATTTCACCGACTACGGCATGAAAGACCTTTCATTCAGGCCTTTGTGGCCCCCTGTTCAGAAACTTTCTGACCACAAAACATGGAAAAGTTGGCATGTTGTTGAAGAAAATTCACGAGCATCTATGGCNTGTGAAAAAGTAATCGAAAAACCTGGAATCACAATGAATCCACTACTGATTCTAGGAGACACAGGATGTGGTAAATCCCATATTTTGAGTGCTTCAGTACAAGCGATGATTCGCAGACAGGATGGCAATGTACACTTATTGTCAACCTCGGCAATGCGCGGTTGGGAATCGTTACCTGACGGGTGGCAAGATGCTGTAGCGCATGCNAACCTAATTGCGATTGANGACCTTCACCTAGCTGATGAAAGAATTGCTACAGAACTTGGAATGATGATTGATTATGCTCTAAATATGGGAGTTCAGGTCATTGCAACATCTAGAGTTGATTCTAATGAATGGCCTGCTCGAAGACTATGGGAAGTAATGAGGTCTGCTACAAGCGTCTGGATTAGGAAACCCAGTTCCTCTTCCCTAATTACTCACCTGCGACGAAATGCTGGAGGGCGAGCATTACTTCTGGATGATGCAATGATTGCTAGAATCGTAAAACACGGCGGTGGCGACTGGCGAAGCACTGATGCTGCCTTTGAAAAAGTCGCTCTGGCTGTTGAATCCGGAGAGCGAATTATCTCCGGTGACGATGTAACAAGTATTCTAGAGGAGACACCTCAAGAATTAACTGAAGTAGAATTGTTCACTGAAAGGGAAGACTTGGATGAAATTGCTTCTCGAGTAATCAGCGAAACACTTGACCACGTTTACACAGGTGCAGACGTAGCTGGTGTTGAATTGAANGCGCCTATTCCTGAACTAAGCGATAATTGGGAGATTCCAGAACTAACCATTGAGGAACAGGATGAATTGCATGAGGTATTGACTAGCGCTAATCTCACTCCTCATGTTACAACCACCCTAACTGTTGACGAAAGTGACGANTTCTTGGTTCAAAGAGACGATAAGTTGGACAGCCTAGATCAAGTTAGGGTAACTGAAACAACCTCTAGCATTGATTCAATCACAGACAAGATGTTTGAAAAAATAAGTAACGAACACATGGAGCAATCCATGAAACTTGCAGAATTAGAAGAGGAAATGTTCGACTTGGCCGAGAGAAGNAGGGATGCCTCNGTTGAGGAATTAATTGAAATCGCGGACAGAGTTGGAGAGATTGAAATGATTCTAGGAAATGTGCAGGAACCTCCAAAATATGCTATGCTAACACCGCTGTCTNTCTTGAAACCTGTGGGTGAAGAGGGATGATGCGCCCTTGGTGGATGTCCGGAGTTCCGTTCGCTTGCCAGACAAACTGTGGCAAATGCTGTGACGAACCAGGAGGTATTGTTTACCTGCGTCCTGAAGATGCAGAAGCACTGGCTTCACATCACAATATGGAAGTCGAAGAATGGATTGATCGAGATTGCCGGCAAACCCTTGACGGCAGATGGATCTTNAACTCCGACCCATACTCNGACATCTGCATCTATCTCGATGAAGAAAAGAAGTGCACGGTATATCAATCGCGACCGGCACAGTGCAAGTCTTTTCCCTTCTGGGCAGAAAATGTGCGCTCTCAACGCTCATGGGAAAAGACGGTAGANAGTTGCCCTGGACTCGAATCAGAGGANGCTTTCATCATTGATGGCAATACAATTCGTAAGAAAATTATCGAAGATAGAGATGCTACTAGAGGCTTTAGGGAATGGCCTCCTAAACGAAGATGATACTTTTCTATCTAGCCCGAAATTCAGTAAAAAACACTAGGTGTTACAAAACACACCAAAAACGCGCTTTATTGAAATTTTCAGCGTCGTCCTTATACCGTGGTGGCTTTTCCCTCGGTTCGGTGGTGAAATCATGGCAGATGAAGAGTCGTTGTTGGATTTGACTACTGCCCACCTCAATATTGGTATGCGAGGCGTTCCGGTTGGAACTTGCAGAACTTCTTTCGTCACTCCTACTGAAGGAGTCCACTATTGCGGTTATCCGATTAGTGAATTGGCAATGATGTCACCTGAAGACATCATTTTTCTTCTATTTAACAAGGAATTACCAACTATTGAACAATCTGTAGAATTTAGAGAGGATTTGCAATCAAGAGGAGAACTTCCATCCGGAGTAGAAGAAGTTCTAGCCACTCTTCCTAGGGAAGGGCACCCAATGGACTGGCTCTCAATTGGAATCCACACACTAGGAATGCTTGGTGGAATTNACGATTGGAANGANGATGCGATGAACCTCATCGCAAGAATGCCGAGATTGATGGGATTGATTTTCAGGTATCGTGAAGGTCGAACTGACAACATTCCTAGTGATGATTTGACACTACCTTTGGTTGGAAGATTCACGAATACNCTTGACTTNGANAATGTGGATAAGGCTGTAATGAATAGAGTTCTATCTACCTATCTAGTGCTTCACATGGATCATGGAGGAGGCAATTTGTCGACTTTCACAGGNAAAGCTGTTGCTAGTGGGCATGCTACGGTTTACTCTTCAATGGCAGGAGCAATGAATGCCCTTTCAGGACCTCTACACGGTAGAGCAAACCAGTCCTGTTTTGAGTTTGTAAAGCGCATTGGAACCTCAGACCCTGCCGAAGTTGAGAGATTTGTTAGAGGAGAACTNGAAGAGAAGAGACCAGTATTTGGATTTGGACATGCTGTTCTGAGAGCAGAAGNCCCTCGAGCCACTGCGCAGTTTGCTCTAGGAGAAGAAATCTGCCCGGATGATGAATATTTCAGAATCATACGAGTACTACGACAAATTGCTCCAATGGTACTATCTGAAAATCCCAAAATCAGTAATCCGAACGCAAATGTAGACATTGCAAGTGGGACCTTGTTGAACTATGTCGGACTACAGGACCCTGAATATTACACTACATTCTTTGGATGGGCAAGAGTTGCTGGAATTGGTGCACAGATTGTAGATGAGAGGACAGTAATGCGCAATGGAAAAGGAATCCCAATTTATCGTCCGAAGTACATCGCAGAAGAACAAAGTCTGCGTCACATCGAATGAATTACAGGTCGTTCTGTTTTTCCACAACCACGGTGGCCAATCATTCTGACCGCTTTCCAACCAAGTTGTTCATCACTAATTTCGTGCCATGGAGCTACATCTTCAGGAATTACCCCTTTACTAAGGTCATTCCACTGTTCATCAGACAGAGGCATTGTAGCGGGTCTCATCCATCGATTACTACCACAAGGCAAAATCATTGANGGGTCTGGATAATCAGTTAGCATAGATAGGCCTGCACTCAATAGGTCCCTCTCCATGTATGGATGGCCTGGCCACACATATACAGGATAATCACCCAAGATTTTCTTCAACCTATTCAATTGTCGACCTTTGAGGCCAACTGGCATACCAAGGTGGAGATAACGTTTGATTCCNTCAAAGTAATCTACCGCACAGGGCATCATTGGAGCACCTGAACTCTTCTGTTTATTCATTAGCCGATTGAATGAATGAGCAACGAATTGAGGTAAAGCGCGTAATCTCTTGCTGTTGTGCGTTCCTGTTCGGGGAACCACTGGCAACAACCTCGACCATGGGCGACTAGANCCCGATAATTTGGCGACCTTGCCCATCGGTTTGTGGAAGGCATAGAACACCGCTGCCTCATTGTGGATGCCTGCTTCGTCCACCATTTCACTTGCGAGTTCCATGATTCTTGCCATGCGTTTTGTGGGTTCTTTTTCAATTGAGGGCAAGCATCGCTTAATTTCCAAACAGGCTACTTTGGAATGTTCTTGCCAAGGGACNAGCCATTCTTTGTCAGCCATCAATTTTTCAAACGAGCAAAATCCAACNTTCTCTAAATCCGCTAAATCCCATTCCTCAACAATTTTTGGCCGACCATCTAACTTTTCTTTAGGAATNGAAACCTTGTGGTCGTGGTGGACAACTAATTGGTCGTCTGCAGTTAATCGTAAATCAAATTCAACTCCATCCATAATTCGCATTGCTTTCACCAAGGAAGCGTGCGTATTTTCTGGATGCTGAACAAACTCCATCGGCTCGGGATGAAATGATTTCATTATTGAACCATGTGCCGGAAATTGAAAACGGCCCAACTATCATAAGCGGTGAAATACAGTGCGAGGCATGGCAGAAGACCAACGCGTACGAGGATATTGTGCATACGATTGGGGTAAGAGCGCNTTNGAGACATCNGTNACNACNGCGGTTTTCCCAGCATGGTTCGCATATCTNTTCGCAGAAGCNAATGGAATNTCTACGAAAATCCTAGGTTCAGAATGGACAGCAGATGCTATGTTTTCTGCTGCAGTAATGATCGGTGCATTGCTTGTGGCAATTTGTGCGCCATCTCTAGGAGTGATAGCTGATAGAANAATGATCAAAATNTGGTGGTTNCGAACACTAACTTGGGTTGGTGCAATCTCTTGTGTACTTCTCGCATTATCTCCTTACTTGGGTGTTTCAATAGCCTGGATATGGGCAACTATCATGTTCATGATAGCAAATGTTGGTTTGAATGGAGCAGGCGTGTTTTACAATGCACTGCTCCCGCATATGGGCGATGAATCTGAAATGGATTCCATCTCAAACAAAGCCTTTGCTGCAGGTTATCTAGGAGGGGGAATATTACTCGTCGTTCACTTGGCAATGGTCTTGAGTCTCGATGGAGCATGGGTCATTCCATTCGTCATGGCATCCTCTGGATTATGGTGGCTTGGATTTGCTCAAATGACATTCAAAATGGTTCCAGAACCTCACATTGAGGACGAGATGGAACCAATGGGCATGGTTGCTTCAACCAAGATGGCTTTAGGAGAAGTGATCTCCACATTGAGGGACATTAAGAGTTTCAGAACCCTGTTCTTTTACATGCTAGCATACTTCTGTTTCATTGATGGAATCAACTCGGTTACCGCTCTTGCAGGTGTGTTCGGAATTGTTGTTCTTGGTCTAACAACAACTGGGCTGATCATGACGATTGTTATCATTCAATTCGTCGCCGCTCCTGCTGCGATTGGGTTTACTAAGTTAGCAGAGAAGTGGGGTACTAAGAAGGCACTACAATTCTCTCTAATCTGCTGGTGTGTAGTAATTATCGGAGCACTATCTTTCGCACCTCTAGAATTAAAAGAGCACGAAGAATATGACATACAGTACACTTGGGATGCCGATGAAGGTGCTTATTTTGTTGAGGCAAGAGAAGGTGTCAACAATATTGCAGCACTACCGGATGACGATGAACAGAAATGGGCATTAGACAATGAAGAAATTCTTCCAGTCCAGCAAAATAAAGATGTAAAAAGACAAGGTTATGCTGTCGAGTGGGCATTTGATGATGAAGGCGCACCTATTTCCATGAAAGTAGATCTGAATGAATCAACTCTAGCAGCATTCAAAGCTTCAATGGATGACTCAAGATTCTCTTACAGTATTGAAGGGGGAGAATTAGAGGATACAGTCGTTGGAGAGAATCATCCTACCAGTCTAGGAGACGGAATGCTAGATTTCATCCCAGACACAGCACGTGCGTGGATTTGGGCACCACTTGGAATTACTGTATTCTTCCAATTCTTGCTGCTTGGAGCATGCGCCGGGGCACTGCTAGGCGGTTCACAAGGGCTTGCCCGCTCGATGTTTGGACAGATGGTTCCAGAAACTCGGTCTGCAGAATTCTTCGGTTTCTTCGGTTTCTTCGGAAAGGTCGCTGCATTACTGGGCCCGCTAATCTATGCTTTGATGACAGTCTGGTTCGATTCAAGAGTGGGTATTTTCGCAATCTCTTTACTGATTGTAGCCGGTGCATTGCTGCTTAGAAAGGTCGATGTCGAAGACGGTATCGCCGTAGCAAAAGCAGAGGATGAAAGAAACCGTTTTAGTGCTGCGGAGTGAAAATACTCATAGCCGTAGGCTAAGGGCGGTGGAATGATGAGTCCGTACTGGGTGATGATGGGATTAATCCTAATCCTGACTCCAATCATCTGTTGGTTGTTTACCATTGGCCGCGAGCATACTAGGACTCCGTTGAATACTGCTTTCCAAGTCATACATGACAAGAGATACTATCTCCACGCACTTGGTTACCTTTTCATCATCAGATGGAAAGCACTTACTGATGACCTGAATGAGCCAATTAAAATCAAAACTGGAAACTGGACTGATTGGATATACGCTTTCGAAGGCGAAATCACTCTGTGGGTTCAACAAACATTCGAGAACGCATTGCTAACAGAATTCTTGAATTTCCACTACCTATTCATCTATCTATTCTTGATTTACATTACTACAGTATATTTCGCTTACGTGGGCGAGAGGGACATGACTGACAAAGTTACACTGAATTATCTCCTCATTTACGCTCTCGCAGTGCCATACTATCTCTTCTTGAATGTAGAAGTTACATCATCATGGATTCCCGGCATGAAGGCACTGCTGTACCACGATGGCTGGTACACTGTATTCTATGCAACACATGACCCATTAGACAATGCTGTACCATCTCTACATGTAGCAATTCCATTTGGAATTATTCTTCTGAACTGGTTACACTGCAAAGAGAAAGGAATCAAAATGCGTGAGTGGACACATTGGCCGTATCACCTATTCATAGTAGTGAATACTATTCTGTTCATATTCACAATTGCCTATCTAGGAATTCACTGGCTTGTCGATATTCCGCTTGGCATGCTTGTTGGAGGAATCGGCGCACTATTCATTCATCACCTACAACCTAGGATGCGGAATGATCATGGTGGAATGTTCGAAGGAGTCACCAAAAAGAAAGTGGTCAATCATACATTCTGGGAAGGTGCCGCAACATTGGTGCTCCTCTTCCTTGTTTTGTCAGCCGTGTCATACCAAGAAAACAATATCGACGACAGAGTTTCGATGAGATTGGGTGGAGGGGATTCTACTTATGAGATACTTACTCCTCTATCATACGGAGACGAAGTTACAACTTCGATTACGAATCTGGATGAGTCACTGACTCTTCAATTTTCGATAGTATGGGTCGACGAATCGGTAAGTGCAATGGACCAAGGTGTAATTGATTGGTCTGAAATTGAAAACAACCATACTGTGTATTTTGTAGAACCTGGTGAAACCATGGATGTAACGGTAACCGATGCCAAATTATGGCATCTGGTCATTCTACACAATAGTGCAGAGAAACTTGATGATGTAATTGAAGTCAGAATAATCAACGATTACGGTGAGGATCAAATGTGGAAAGCAGTTGCATTATCGCTCCCTTCAATGTGGATGACTGGATTCGTTATTCACCGATTGAAGAGACTGAAGCAGGCTGGCCGTTCATTCATCGATTCAACTCCATCCCATCTGTGGGAGGAAGAGTGAATGGAAGAAGAGTTCACCATCGACCCTGAAATCAGAAATTTGTTCAAGCAAGTTTCTGAACACATTCGAAGTCGCCTAAAACTCATTGTCGCTCTATTCATAATTGGAATCGGAATCGGAATACCTCTATCCCACAAGGTTGTTGACTGGCTCTTAGGAGTAGGGCTTGTACCCTCGGATGTCAACATCATCATTCTAACACCCGTTGAATTCATCATGCTACAGGTAAGGGTTGGAGCATGGTTAGGTGCAGGATTAGCTGTTCTAGCTCTAATCATTGATGGAGCATGGAAAAGTGGTCTTGCCAAGAAGAGTCCAAGACCTACTTTGAGCGTCATTATAGCACTCGTTACTGCAACCATCTTAGCCATAGTTGGACTGATTTACTCATGGTATCTTCTAACCCCAATGTTGCTGGATTATCTAGCTACTGATGCTCAATCTGCTGGTCTGTCTACGGAATGGCGATTATCATCATTTATCGGCTTCATAATCAGTCTATGTCTGGCTTGTGTAATTGGATTCCAAGCCCCATTAATCACATCTTTATCTCTAAAAACTGGCGCTGTAGATAGAGCGACATTACTGGCATATCGCCGCCACATATGGTTCACTACATTCGTTCTTGGAGCGGCATTCTCTCCACCAGACCCATTGTCACTATTCTTAGTCTCGCTACCGATTATTCTTCTATTCGAAGCCGCTTTACTATGGGATAAAATCACGGGTGAAAGCATGAATGCAAATGCTTGATTGGAACACATATCTTTCCAGGAGAAGGTCGATTTTCAGTTCCATGTGAATCTCCACCGACACTAATTGGCATGCCCTGTTGCATTAATTCCCAGCGATATGAATCAGGATGTGAATTGTGAACTGCTTCAATACAATCTACGCCTAAACGTAACAAAGTAGGGATAAGAACATCCAGTTCAATTCCATAGTAATATGGGTGCGCCAGTGAGGTCAAACCCCCTGATTGTTGTACCATTTTTACCGCTTCAGAAACAGTAGGCAGAGGTCTCTCTCTAAATGCGGGAGCACCATTTCCAATCCATTTTTCGAATGCTTCAGAAACTGATTCTACAATACCGTGCTCTACCATTGCTCTTGCTAAATGTGGTCTGCCAAGAGAGCCCTCTGCAAATTTTGCAACATCCTCAATTGGAATATCATGACCCATTTCAGAAAGCGCCTGTAACATCAATTTCATACGGGGCACTCTTGCATCTTTCAAACTCAACAGCCAATCACTGAATTCTTGTGATGCACCATCTGGAAAGTAAGCAAGTAGATGCCATGAAGAAGGATCCTTAGTCTCACTTTGTAGTTCAACTTCGCAAGTAATCTCCACTCCTGGGATAAATCGAATTCCCAGTTTTTCACAAGCCTCGCTTGCTTCTTGCCAACCCGTGTTGGTGTCGTGGTCTGTTAATGACCATACTTTTACACCTGAATGAAATGCTCTTTCAGCCATTTCCGTTGGCGAATGTAATCCGTCACTATGCCACGAATGGCAATGCAAATCAACACTTTCTGTCCACATAGATAAACCTCAGAAATCAGGTAATTCTGGTAAGTCTAATGGCGGAGGAGCAGCCGATACCTCATCCTCATTCAATAGGTCATCAAGGTCTGGCATCTCGGGTAAATCTGCCATTGATGGGACATCGGGCAGTTCTAGAGGTGCCACCTCTGGCAGAGGAATGGATTCGATTCCATCGATTTGGAAGCCTCTTGAGTCGAACTTGCTAACACTGACTTTGGTGTGTTCAATATCGTTGTTGGAAACAGCAGCTGCAGATGATTGTCCGATTTGTCCTTGGGATAGAGCATTGATTGCATTGCTTACTGCAGACTCGTCCTGAGTCGTTTGTGAGCCGATAATTGACTCAATAACCGCAGCAGTATTCGGATTTACAGCATCTTGGGCTCCATCAAGACTTACCATGGTAGGCAAATCTTCCATTGCTTCATACTGTGAGGCAGAAGAACCATGCTCATGAACAACAGGAACGTCATGTTCCCTTCTAGCCCACCACGCTAATCCCAAACTAAAGGGAATAAGTGCCAACAATACCGTTTCTGCAATCCCCCATCCTTTAGGGGTTCCATAAGGAAGAAATAATGAGAAAAGTAAACCTAGAAATGACAGTAAAGCACCGGTGTTCGCAGCAAAAGCAACGTTCGGATGCCTCGGGTCCATGATATTCTCTAGAGGGCGCAACTCAAGAATGTTGGGCTTCTGCGGAAGTGACCGTATTTGCCATTAGCATTGCAACGGTCATTGGTCCAACACCGCCAGGTACTGGCGAAAGAATTGATGCTACTTCTTCGACATCAGGGTGCACATCACCCGCTAGCCTCCAACCTCTTTCTCTGCTAGAATCTTCGACACGATTGATTCCAACATCGACAACAACTGCACCTGGTTTAATCCAATCCTTCTGGACCATTTCAGGCTTACCAACC
>PAQE01000022.1 GCA_002709705.1 Methanobacteriota archaeon
GGCTTCCAGTTGTAGAGGAACATGCAGTTCCGCTGCTGCTACATAGCTCGGTAGTCTTCCAGCCAGTACCTAGAGAATAGGTTCCTGCAGATGCAGAGTTCCATATGGAACTGATCATCTTTCTTGCAGTTGTTGTACCATATCCAGCTGCTAACGAAGTCATAGCAGTGTTGGAACAGGATGCAGATGCAATCGTCCAACTGTACCTTCCAGCAGTACCACAGGTTTCCATAACAACGGAAGTCACTGCGTTACTGGAATAGGAGTAACCATAGCTTACGTACTTCTTCCACTCAATCTTGTCAACTGATGCTCCAGTTGGAAGAGAGTTTGAACTGGTAAAGGTAAACTTGTTCCATGGCAAGTAGTAGATACGAGTGCTAGTTCTGCGCAAATCACCGTAGTTTGAGTTGTAACAGTATGCGTAGTAAACGTAACAGTATCCACCGCCACCTCTCATGACCTTAATCGATGGGTCGATTGCCAATGGGAACTGGCGTTCTTCATCCATCAACCAGTCAGTAGTGACTGCAGTAGTCAATACCACTGTGTCGCCAAAGACTTGAACAAAGTAGGTTGCGTGATAAGGCTCCTCAGCTCCTGGCTCGATTACAACTGGGACCGGAATGGTTGCCAGAAGTTCTCCAGTCTCTAGGTTGCGAATTGTTAATTCGTCCTGAGTCTGAGTGACATCCTCTCTTAGGATTTCGTCGCCTAGGTAAAGTCCGTATCCGACTGGTAGGCGCATCTGCTCGGATAGACCGAAGTATGCAGCGCTCTCGTCGATTACTGGGCGCTCCCTAATCACTAGGTTCTGCTTCAACTCAGTTTCACCGACGGTGTAATCCAAGTCGAAACCTTCAGCGACAGGGTATCGCAAGACGTTACCACCGACTGAAACTCCATCCATAGACGGGTTCACCATAAGTGGCATTGTCATTTTTCCGGACTCGTCAATTGTCACTACAGTTGGATTCAATCCAGTGACAATAGGGTCCACATTAGGGTGGACCATCACCGAGACACCATCTTCGGCTTCAGCAGCAAACGAAACCTTGTACAGGCTGTCTGTTACTTCCCAACCATCGACGGTTGCCTTGATGTTGAGGTCAATTTCCTCCCATGCCCCTTCACTATTGACATAGTGTAGCGGCTCAGAAGCAGTGATCAGAGTTGTCTTTCCGTCATCAGTACGGAACGCTTTCTGATTCATTGTCCTCATACCCTCGAGTTCCGAGGTTTCATCGTATTCATATTGTGCAGGCTCGTAGACCTCTGGTAGAGCGAAGAATTCTTCGCTATCCTCGCTTGCAATTGCAAGTTCAGCTTCTACCTGGGGTGCGCTGCTTGGTGCAAAGTTGGTCATAGTCATACCAACCATTAGTGCACATAGCAATAGGGCAATTCCTGCGCCTCCCAGTACGGTCTTTTTATTCGTGTTTTTGTTTCCCAACATCACGTCATCATCTCCTTACGGACTGTATGCAGAGCACCTCACGCATTGTATCCCTTATGAGCATTGGGGTACATGTCCTTTTACATAGTCAAGAAAAAACGATTATTTCCAGAGTTTTTTTCCACAAAAAACCAGTCGCTGACAGTGGTAAGAAAAATGGCCAAGAATCGAATGCAGGTTGTTGATTTTTGGGGCCCTAATGTGCAGAAAACGGACCACTAAGAGCCAATACAAAATTGTGGCTACAAAGGTGTTCAAACTTGTGTTCTGTAATACAGGACATAAATCATTTATTTTTTCTAACAAAAAATAACAAAAAATCAATTTTTATGTGAGGTAGAAAATGAAAATTATGGTGTAAAAATGAAAGCGGAGAAAATCGCGCCAACTCCACACAATCCTAGCAACGAAAAATTGGCGATAATCTGTTCAAGAATGGAGCTTTTTCTGAGTTCTTATATCCACAGAAAATTCAGATTGTAATGTGTAAAGTCAGGGCCAGCTATTTCCTACTCTCGAAAATTGGTGATCCATCTTGCTAAATTAAGGAGGGAAGGAAGGGGGGAGCCATAGGGAGCGGCGAACCGCTCCCTATGGCAGCCTCGGTGTCAAGCACCGTTATCGCTGTCAAGGGCTAGTTCTGGAATCAGTAATCCCAGTCCTTACCGTCGTCACCATCTCCGCCACGGGAGAGGATGAATGCACCGACTACGAACGCAACTACGACTAGACCGATAATTACGCCCCAAGTCCATGTTGGTACTTCGCCGCTGTCAGCTCCATCGCCAGAGTCACCGATTGCAGCACACTCGTCACTGTCAGGGTTCTCTTCACAAGGATCTGTAACAGTAGATGCGTGAGTCAACAAGATATCTGTACCAGGTACAGCGTTGTCCATGTTGCCCTTGTCATCGTATGGCACTGCGGTGAAGTAGTAGGTCTTGGTTCCTGTACCACCTGGGTGGTTGATGTCAGTGCTTGTTTCAGCACCAGCATCTGCACAGTTATCTGGCATCTCACCAGAAGTTGACCAAGAGTAGTCTGTCCAGCAAACCATCCATCCATCAACATCAGAGGTGTCACCATCTGCAGTCCAAGATACTGTCCATGCATTTGCACCAGCCTTGTTTGCAACGGTCATTCCGGTTGCAGATGCATCACCGTCAACCATCTTGTCAGCGGTTGCTGAAGCGGTTGCAATAGTTGGGTTGCATCCTCCAACGTTGCAGACTTGCAAAGTGTAGGTGTAAGTTTCACCGTGCACAGTGTCTGTTTGACCGTTCATAGAGTGAGCCACTAGTGTAGTGTTCTCTTGTGTGTTAGTACAGACATCTGCAGAATCGCAGATTTCCATTGCCAACCAGTCAGCGCCAGGTACGGTGTTACCAGAGTATGACCAAGATGCGGTGATTGTACCACCCTTGGAAGCAACTACGGTTAGACCTGTTGCGTGAGCATCAGGCGCCTCGATAATTTGCAACTCTCCACCCATCAGAGCGATTTCACCCTGTGGAAGAACTTGGCTGTTCTCTCCTAGGTCTACTGTGATAGTACCGTCACTTCCTGCGGAAGTAATAGTTGCATCAAGTTGTACCCAGTTTCCGTTGCTAATCCAGAATACACTGGTTGGCTCAAGAGATGCTGTGTCGTAAGTCATTACAATTTCTTGAGAATCAACATCTTCTGGCATGTATGTAGTAGATGGTTGGTAATCAATTACAGCAACAGAGGAGTATTCTCCAGCGTATCCGAACGCAGTTAGATCCTGCGTGTAGGATGATGGGTTGTCTTCCCAATGCAACATAGTGAAATCGTTGACACCATCATAGGTTAGGTTGTATTCAATACCGATTCCGCTAGCGGTTGTTGCGGTAGCGACTACTTGGTTCCAAACGAAGACGTTTGTGAAATCCATAGCGGAAGAGCCGTGCTCGTCGGTTACAGTAACTGAATAGGTGTGAACTCCAGCCCATTCTGAGTCAAATGCCATCAGGTTGCATGTTGAGTGTGCAATTCCCATACCATTACACTGAGATGGTTGCATTGTTCCGTTGATGTCCATCATGCCTGGGTGAGTCCAAACATAGTTTAGATTCTGACCAGTGTCATCATCAGCGTCATCAGCATCTGCTTCTAGAGTAATCATTCCTTCAGGACCAATTACTATTGAGCCTTCATCCTGCTGTACTGTTAGAGAAACAGAAGGTCTGTTGTTTAGAGCAGATATCTCGTAAATGCTAGCGTCATTGTTTCTTGCGGACATATCAGTAGTGTCTCCACCGACCATGGAAACAGTTGCAGTAATGTTGTAGATACCAGGTGTGAACTCAAACATGACACATGCTTCTCCAACCTCGAATGCTGATCCATTCATTGGGTCATCTCCCAATAGAAGGTGAGTGTATGCAGGTCCTTGTCCAAAGGTACAGCTGTCTGCAACTTTAGTTTCAGTGACTCCGGTCACAGTGTTCTCGATATCGAATGTAACTTCCCAATCGTAAGTTACCATTAGGTCGCTACCCATGTGTCTGACAGATGCTTGTACGCTGGACCATGCAGGGTTTAGTGGACCCTGTGTGATTCCAGGCATTGTAGGTGCAGCCATTGCGTCGCCGTTTTCATCAACAACATATCCTTGGTTGACTACTAGAGTAGAAACTCCGATGTCGTGGAAGGTTGCAACCTTTCCTTCGATTTCGTCCTCACTTGTTGCAGCATCGCCGTCTTGGTACATTGTAACTTCACAGAAGTGGATGTAAGTCATTTCTTCAGATCCATTCTGTTGTGAAGAACTGTTTCCAGTAGTTGTTTCTTCACAGTCAGGAAGTTGTCCGTAAACAACGTAACTCACGAGTGTTACACTGACAGAGTATTCTCCACTGTCTCCTGAAGTATCAGGACTTACAACTCCATACCATTCTGATTGGGTCTGGAAGTCGATAACATATCTGTTAGCAGAGGTAGTATTGTTTGCATCGGTTTCATGGCGGAATGTTTCAGTCATTCCATAAGTTCCGAATTCTGCATGTGTGGTGGAGCCCATAATGTCAGCACCTGTACCACTAGTAGCAGAAGACAGAGTGCCTTCTACAGTTAACTGCAATTCGATTGAACGTGCAGACCATGAGGAAGAACCCCCTGTCTCTACAGTCAATGTGAATGCCTTGTCTCCAGCACCACCTTCAATCTCCTTTCCTGAATCCCATGCAAGGTCGACTATGACATCTGTCCAATCAACTACAGAAACTAAGTTTTCTGCGTAATCATTTCCAGGGTCTGCGTCACCAATTGCATTGGTTTCGACTACGATGACATAATCACCAGTAGCCGGGCTCCAGGTAACAGGAGCACCTTGGTAAGCAAAGGTGTACTTACCATAGTCTAGTGCGGCACCTGATGCTAGAGTAGACCACGGGCAAACGAATGAGTCGTCACAGACGACGTCTCCGTTGTACCAGGATAGGTCATTACCAGCTGAGTCCTTAGCAATCATTCCTCTGACGCCATTCTCTGCTAGGTACACTGTTAGTGATACACCCATCTCTTCGATGTCTGCGTCTCCTACATTCTCAATGTAAACTTCGAAGTTTACAGTGTCTCCTGCTTGCAAGGTGTGTATCTGTTCACCAGTTATGCTGTCGGTCGTTGTCGCTCTAGGCGATAGTATGCTCGTAACTTTGGCATCAGGACCGGATCGGCCATCAGCTTCAGTTATTGTGTTGTTTTCCAATTCAGACCAATCCATTGCTACAAGCGAGGTGCTTGCTAGCATTAGGATAGCCAAAATCGTGGGGGTTAACTTGCTCATTGTCATCTCCTCCAAAAGGGTCGGTGTCACCTCCGACGACATATACGGTATTTAGGCGTTGGCAAAGGAGATTATCCAAAAAGTCAATCGGAAACACGCCATAACTTCACTTTTTATGGCACTCAGTACAGCGTTTAGGGAAAAATTAGTTTCGTGTAATTAGGGGTATCATTCTGAATGGTACAATACGTTTGTTTTTTCTATCCTCAAAATAATATAATAACTAAATTAGTCAATCAATCGATGAAAGTGCCTGCGATGGTGTAACTTTAGTGGCCCTAGATACTGGAATCCATGTAGCAAACAAAACTAGAATCCAACCTCCAAGTACCATAGATATAACTTCAAACCAAGGTAGAATTAGTTCGGCACCTTGCTCTTCCCAAAAGGTCTGATATAGTGCATAGTGGAATGCGATCGCAACAATAGCTCCGTTGATCATTCCTAGAAGAGAGGTCCAACTAACTTCAATTATCATTCCACTCATTACCATTTTTTTACGGAATCCTAAAGCCCTGAGCATTCCGATTTGGCCTGAACGCTCAGAAACTGAACGATAAGTTACTACTCCAATACCGGCGATACCCACAACTAGGCCTAATGCCAGATACGCTTGGAATATTGTCAAAATTGCAAATATTAGTCCTAGAATCAGAAGAATCTCGTCCTCAATGATTGATGTGTATACTCCATCGGGAGCAAGGTCGGATGACAGAGATTTTTCTAACTCCGCTGATGAGATATCCGAGCCATGTGAAACATAGATTCTGGTAACTACTCCCCCGTACTGTTCATCAACGATTTCCCCATCCATCCAAATCCCTTGGGAAAATAGTTGGCTAGACTGAGAAAGTATGCCTCCGACTACAACTTCACGGCTATTTCCGGGGTTAGATATATCAATTAGCAAAATTGATTTTCCAATTGGAAGATTCATTCCTGAAATTGACTCTCCTGTATTGGGGTCGATGAGAGCAAATGAACTATCCACAAATACTACATTTTCATTGATTTTCAATGATTCCCAAGCCTCTTGCTGAGTCTCTCCAAGTGCTCTATCCCAGTCCTCTAACGGGATGGCCCCATGTTCGATAAATCCTGAATCTACGCCCCTCAAAATATAGCCAATACGGTCTTCATCATCATCAATCCAAACAACTGCACGATTGACGATTCCTACCGCATCAATATCCCCAGGATCGGTTGTTTCCAAATTCCATTCGTTAGGGTCGGATGACAATTCGAGCGGAACTTGTCTAGAGGATGACAACAAAATCTCGAACTCGCCACTAGCATCCTCAACATAACCCGAAGAATGTTCTTCGAATTGAACTGAGTATCCTGCTAATACAATCACACTGAAAACAGTCAGAGAAAACATCCCCATTATGACTGCAGTGCGTAATGGAGCAGCTGCAGGGTGTGCTAGGGAGACCTTTGCAACAGGACCAATTCGCTTCGCTAAGAACGATTTAGAAATAACCCAGGACGCAAGCCTAGGCGCAACTCCTGTAAGTATGAGAACACCTGCAAATACCTGAATAATACCCATCACTGCAAATGTAATTTCATCTGGTTTGACTCCACTATCAACCGGAGCCCAAGAATCAGGACTCAAAGCCCAAAGTGCCAGACTGATACCAATTGCTGCCATGGTATTGCGACCTGAGTTTCTAATCGACCATCCCCTGATATGGGGTAAGATGAATGTGAATACAGGTATTAATCCGATTATTATGCAAGATGCCATAACATGCCACAATGCAAACCTCAAGGGCGAGGATGAATCAAATGTGAATATGGATAAACCGGCTAACAGACCAGTTCCGACAAAGACGATTAGTAGCAAAATTAGCCACCAAGGAATACCTCGCTTACGCATCGGAGAAAGGCCACGCAAGGCCTGCACAATGTTCAGCTTGCTAGTCCAAAACGCTGTTCCCCACAATGTTACCATCGCTATAATGAAGCCAGACGACATCCCAACCAACATACTCTCGATGCTGAAGGAATAGGCGATTCCATCGGCTCCTGCACTGGCAAAAACACTACTGAAGGCGAGTGAAACTAACCAAGCCAAAAATAGACCAAATATTCCTCCCAAAACAGATGCTGCGAAAGAGGTCATCATTCCTTCCATCAATGCCAGCGATCTCATATCAGAGCGTTTCAAACCAATTGCACGCATGATTGCTTCATCTGCTCTTCGAGACTCTGCAAGCATCATTACGATAGTAAGAACCAGCAAAATTCCTGCCCCTATTGTAAAAGCACCGAATACAAGGAACATTGCTGAAAGCGCACCTGCTCCTTCTTCTGCTGTCTGAAGCGCTTCCTCCTTTGCTGCAACTATCTTCAAATTCATTGATTCGACACCCGAAATTGAATCTAGCCAAATCTCTATACCTGATTGATTTGCACCATTTACAACTAATATACTGCGTTCGCCTTCATCAGATGCTGCTAGGATTTCTCCATCACTCAAATTGACAAAACCGATGATTATTGATTCTAATTCATCAAAACCAGGGGCGTTGATTGAGGACATGTTTCCTTCTATCTCCAAGGTTGTTGGAGAAATATCGCCATACGCCCATGGAATCAATCCGTTGAATAGAACATTTTCAGAGGAATTGAGTAGAGATAGACGTGAAGAGATTAGAACGTCGCCTTCAGCAGGCGAAAGTGGACCATCGGTTGCAAGCAACAACTGTGGCATTACTCCGAATCCACCTATATCTACAGTCAAAGGAAGACGCGGCGATAGTTCTCCTGAGTCTACCACTGCGCCAAATGCCGTGCTGCAGATAACTTCGCCATCGTAGGAAAATACTCTTTCATCACAAACAGGATCGAAATCTGCGAGGTAATTTTCGTCGCCATCGAAACTGTAAATCGAATTGTTGTCAATCAAAAGACCGCCTTTAACCGCAGGCCAATTCGGCGATTGTGTGCCAGAAATTGTCGTCCAACCNGTGGTTGGCGAACCAGCCATTACTTCGCCATCGTAATGTAGCCACTCTCCTGTTAATTCAGTCTCTATCCATTCAGAATTGGAATAGTGGTANACTTCNTTTCCGGTGATGTGACTAACTGCGAGCCAATCTTCACCTGACACTTGCAGNTAATCCATTGAGAATATTGTGGAGGGNAGTTCAGGCAACTCCTGCTCAAATAATGCCGCAACCATAACTTCCTTACCTTCGATGTGATAAGTTAAGTCCTTATCTCTATCATCCGGAACCTCGACTAATCCATCACTATGTGCAACCAACAAAGAGTCACTCAGAAGCGTTACATCTCTGATTANACCTCCGTTAGGAACTTCCCATCCGTGGCTAGANCCACCGCGCTCTTTCTGGAAAGAAACAGCACCGCCTGACACATACCAATCACCTTCTTCAGTAATCAGAACTTCCTCGATTCTATCATCGGGAAGAGACATTACCTTCGCNCCTTGTTCGATTTGGACCAATGGTATNTGCAGAACTTCCATACTAGTGCCTTCACCAAGCAGTGAAGTCTTATTCTCATTCCATGACTCCATGAATGAAGAGTCCAGTCGACCTAAACCATTAGAATTGGAAATCGACATTGAGTCTTGGTCTGTATTGATTTCAAATCCAGCGGACTCGTAATCAATAATCTCATCTAAAGCCGATTCGATTTCACCTTTACTTGCAGATGCGGATTTGCCATCAACAAGAGATACTCGCATCATATTCACTTTCCACTGTTTAGATTGTAGCTGCTGTGATAATTCGAGTGAAGTAAAGAGAGCAGGAGATTTTGTTCCACTCATTGAACCTCTGCCATCCATTGAAATTACAGAAGAAATTGTCAGATTTTCTGAACTGCGAACCAATTCGCCATCATCAGAATAAGAAAACCAAGAAATCTCCAAAACATCGCCCTTTGACATCTTCAATTCATCAGCAGCAACTTGGTTAATTGCAACACCTTGCCACCCTTCGTATGCATACCAAGCAGCGGAAGGTAGAGCTAGTCCATCGCTTCTAGACAATGTAGCGGTCGTATCAATACCATGGGACCATTCATCAGCAATTCTTGCATCCATCAATTCCTGACCAAACGCATTGGTGAGGTTGCTATCCAAATCAAAAGAAAAGCCTGTTCGCCGATCTTTTTGAAAAATTAGTAAATCTGTATCGCCATACACGGCTTCGACCTCTTTACTCAAGGTAGAATCTAGGCTATCTCCTACCACCAATGACGAAGTGATTATTGAGGAGGCAACCAATAATCCTGCCATCATCAATGCTGCCTGACGTGGCCTTCGTCTAACTTGTTGCCAAGATAGACGAAATACTGCGAGCCTTCTAGGTGAAAACATTGGCTGTAAGAGCATACTGGAAATTATCCCTGCAGAGATTGTGCAGCCCCATATCGAAAAGAAGCCCATTTCTAACCAATCAAGCAATAGCCAAACAAACCAAGCATCGATAATAGGGCCGATGTAAAGAAGTATTGTTTGCCAAAATTTCTGAACATC
Organism: Methanobacteriota archaeon; assembly: GCA_002709705.1. Taxonomy (GTDB): domain Archaea; phylum Thermoplasmatota; class Poseidoniia; order Poseidoniales; family Poseidoniaceae; genus MGIIa-K1. The sequence continues at coordinate 9,778 of PAQE01000022.1, forward strand.
ATTACGGAGAACCCAAGCAGAGGTTGCACTGATTGGAGTGATCAGTACAACAATGACGAGGGTCTCAAAGAGCATTTTTATTCCTCTTCAGATAAGATTCTGCCATCTAANATGCGAATAATTCTAGAACAGCGTTTAGCGATTTCATTATCGTGAGTNACAATAACCAAAGTAGAGCCTGANTCATTCAATTCTGCAAGCAAATCCATTACCTGAGAACTGGTAGTGGAATCAAGATTTCCTGTGGGTTCGTCGCAAAATATCACGGATGGGTTGTGAACCAATGCTCTTGCTATCGAAACTCTTTGCTGCTGACCACCCGATAATTCGGCTGGACGGTGGTCAAACCTATCTTTTAGGCCGACTTTGGATAGGGCGTCATTTGCCTTAGTCCTGGCTTCGTCAGGATTCATTCCCAATAGAAGCAACGGTATCTCCACATTTTCAACCGCGTTCATCACATCGAGAAGATGGAACTTTTGGAAAATGAATCCCATCTCCCTTCCTCTAAGATCTGTTCTTTCATCATCACTAATCCCAAACAACGGCTTTCCTGAAACCATTACTTGCCCGGCAGAGGGGTCGTCGATTCCAGACAATATGTTGAGAAGTGTCGTTTTTCCACATCCAGATGGGCCCATAATTGCAACCATCTCTCCACTATTGATTTCTAAATCAATACCGCGAACAGCTTGCACCTTCTCATCACCCATTTCGTATATCTTCCAAAGCCCCTGACAAGAGAGTGCGACTGCCATTGTGCAAGACACGGCGCCACGGGTTGATAAGATGCCGCTTGATAGCGTGTTCATGCAGGCCAAAGTACTCGCATTCGGCCCAATAGCTGAAGAAATGGGTGGCAGAGAGCACCTAGTGGATATCTTGCCCAACTCTTCTGTAAGGTTTGTACTGGAAGAATTAGGGATTGAAATGTGGCTCAGTCAAGGACTTATGGTAAGTATTAACGGCAACAAAGTTTCCGAAGATGAACCCGTTTGTGACGGTGATGAAATTGCATTACTTCCGCCCGTTTCTGGCGGTTAACAGCCGATTGATTGACAAAGCGGGAGTTACTGGCGTGTACTAGAGGGAATGACATGAGGTTCGGACCATTTGAAATCATGATTCTATTGGCAATCTTCTTCTTATTGTTTGGAGCAGAACGCCTACCTAAACTTGCAAGAGCCGCTGGACAGTCCAAAGGAGAATTCCAAAAAGGGCTGAATGAAGTGACAGGAGCACCATCGAGTGCCAACACTGAAGCCGATTTGGAGGCTGGTGGGAAAACTAAGACTGTCGACTTGGCACAAAAAGCAGAAGCTGCTGGAGTTGATCCATCCGGTAAGACAGCAGATGAAGTCGCTGAAGAAATTGCAACTGCAGAAGAGTGATTCATGTTTGAATGGTTCTCAGCAATTNTTGCATCGATGTTCGGCGCAGATGAAGAAGTTGAGAGATTGCTCGAAGAAGAGTAATCATCTCGCACGCTTGACTTTCATTATCGANCCACAGACATCGCATTCTTTCTCGTCTTGCGAATCCGCTTTTTTCGTTGCCCTACAACCGATACACCGCAACTCCCAGGACCATTGTTCCTGACTACGCTTGTTTGATACGGCTTCGAAAGGATGATTCAAATTCCTGCAAACGTTCTGTAGTGAATAATCGTCAGTGTACAATGTTTGACCAGTAGCGAGTGCAATGGCCAAAATTTCCAAGTCAACTGGGCTCAATCTTGGCAAATCCCCTGTAGCAGATGCTGCGTTTTCAGCATCACCAGTGCTCATTGACATCCATTCCATTTCGATGGATTCAAGCAGCATTGCCCGTTGTGGAGAAAGTTTTCTCAACTCCTCTAACTGACTATGAGCAACAATTCCTCCTTGGAGGCGTTCCACAGGCCAGTGGAGCAATGCGGCCGTATCAAGCACCGGCATGTTACGAGGGGTCAGGATTTGTAGCAATCAAGACTTCGATTAAGAAAGGGTTCATTCGTGTGATTGTCACCCCAAGGGTTGGATGTCGTGGAAGGAAGCGATTGTCGATTGGTTTGACGGGTTTGGCTGGATAAGTCTAGCCGCCATGTCATTTACCGAGGCAATAATCCAACCTGTACCTCCAGATTTGCTATTTTTACCGATGCTTGTGGCTGCTGAAGGTGACACAGCACTGGTTTTTTGGCTATGGCTAGTTATCACAGTCACTAGCGTATTAGGCAGTATAGTTGGCTATTGGATTGGAAAGAAATGGGGGAGACCTCTNTTTACGAGATTCAAAGCTGAAAAACATCTAGCAAAAATAGAGGCCCTGAGCTTGAGATATGGCACAATTGGTACATTCATAGCGGCATTCTCTCCGATTCCATACAAGGTATTCGGCTGGGCAGCAGGAATGGGCGAGATGAAACTCAAACCCTTCATCATAGCAGGGGTTTTCGGCAGAGGATTGAGATTCGGACTTGAAGCGCTTCTAATCGGCATATACGGCCAAAAAGCACTCGATGCAATCTGGTGGATGCTGGATAGAGAAATTCTAATTGGTGCAGCATTGATCCTTATGATTGTGGCAGGGTGGTTTGGAATTCGATGGTGGAATGGATTAACTGTCGACCCCAACATTCATGAATAATCAACTCTGGGNCGAGAATATCNCTTGTGTGGTGTAGTGGTCCATCATTTCGGGTTTTCATTCCGGCGACCCGGGTTCAAATCCCGGCACGAGCACTCTATTTTCAGAATACTGTTTCTAAGGAGGTTAGATTTTGACATTTAATTCCGAATATGAACCGTTCTTCCAACCTCCAGGGTGGATTATTGGTCCGATTTGGACCGTGCTGTATACCATGTTGGCAATCAGTTTCTACACCACGATTGTTAATCGAAATGAGATTAACCATCGCAATATTGTAATCCCTTTGTTCGCTATTCAAATGATTGCAAACCTAATGTGGCCTAGTGTTTTCAATGATGCAAAATATCTGCAATCCTTGTTACTGATTGTAGTGATGGTTTTATTCACTACAGGTTATGCATACTTGATTTACGATGTCAACAAACTCGGTTCAACTTTGGTATGGCCATACATTGCTTGGGTATCATTTGCAGGCGTCATCAACGCGGCATACTATCTGCATGCAAATTAACGTAGATACTTCTGAGTCTCATTAAATCCACCAATGAACATTGGATTTTCACCTCTGTTGTCGATTACAACTGGTACTGTTCGATGACCTGTTTCTGCCACAACATCGTTTCTGGCACCGGGTTCGTGGTCGAAGTTGATTTCATCATAAGTCAAACCTTTTGAGTCGAATAAACGCTTTACTGCGACGCAATACGGGCAAAATGTGGTCGAGTAGACTACAAAATCCGCTTCCGATGCTTGGGCATCTTCAACTACTCTGCTCATGATTCTCACTTCCCGATGTTTCATTTCAACCTGTGCTTATTCAGAGATAGTTAACCCATCTGTATCTATTTGCCACTCCAATACATCCCAAGGTATTGCTTCTTTTGTTGCCTCAGGATTACGAGATATTATGCCGACAAAACCTCCAGCAGCCGCACCCATTCCTTTCCATGCAAGTACTTCAGGCATGTCGGCGAGAATCTGATATGGTTCATTCAAACTTGAGTCTAGGTTCCCAACCGCTTCTGTGTAAGCATTCATTGCTGCACAAACATTGAACCTATCATCTCGTTGTACTGCAGCAGCCATATCCCTTCCACTCTGCCTAATATCCATCAAATGAGGTAGGACTTCTTCGTATCTTGCCCAAACACTACTGTGCAAATCGCCAGAAGTGTGTCTGATTCCGGTATCTGCTAGAATTAGGTGCTTCTCAATCCATCTATTGAATGATGGTGGAGGGACTAGGTGGACTCGCTCTACATCACTGCCTATGAACTTCAAATGCTGGATTCCACCGTATCTAGCGGCCCACTGATCTTGGCGACCACCATGATTTCCAAGTAGCCTTTCGAATTGATATGCTAATTCTTCTGAGTTTTCCTTGCCTTTGATTACAGCTAGTAATGCTACATTGATAGCACCAGTTGTTCCAAGGCCACTTCCGATTGGAACATCGCAGGTATAGGAAACGCTGAGTTTACCTGACTCGTCGATTTGTAAATCTGCATGCGCATAATGATTGATTGCAATGTTCACAACATCGCCACCAACTTGCTCACAGAAAGGAGGAGCATCTGACCAACCTCCTGCGAGATCAATTCTTACAGGAGCTTTTGCGGAAGGCATGACTTGACTAATCAGCCATAACTTATGGAATCTGCCCCTCTAGATTTCTAAAAATCATGATTTGAAGTTTCAATTGAAAAATTGATTTTTTAATTGGATTTTTCAACACAAATTATCTAACCATTCCTTAACATTGGAATGAAACTCGATTGGAATCATGTGACCTTTATGATGTTGAATTCTTGTAACATCCCAGCCAGATTCTTCGAAAATCTCTGGTATCTCTAGGCCAGCATCGAGTGAAACTCTGTGGTCAGATTCTCCGTGCATCCACATTAATTTGTTAGCAGGAATTTCCCTGAGTCTATCTTTCAATTCCAAAGGCCTAACGGCTCTAGTACCGATTGCAATTAGACCCAATACTTTGAGATCGAATTGAAGAAGTTCCTGTGCCATTGCACCTCCCTGGCTAAATCCTCCTAATACCAAGTCATCATCTGGGAGAAGGTTCGATAGTTTGAGTAAAGATGCATCAACATCTGAAAGCTCTTTGGCAGTTAGGATTCTACGTCCGGGATTATCTCCACCTTCATAACGCCACCATGTGAAGCCCCGGTTGGGATGTTTAAACTCAGCCTGCGGGACCAATAAATCCCATCCGTCAGGCAAAATCTTCTCAGCGAACGGACGCATCATGTCCGCAGTACCTGTCATACCATGCATCATGACAAGTGTAGGCATGTTGCAACCTCACAATGTCCAAGAACGGACAAGTGCACCTGCGACTTTGAGATGAACAAATGAAGTTTCACCTTGTAATGTTAGAGTGATTCTATGCTCGCCTGTCTTAGATGGAATAGTACCAAACGAGCCCTTTTCGGTTGCTCCATTACCCCAAGCTCTGGATAACGGAGATGTGCCATCTTGCTGGTCGCTTATAGTCAATGTTCCAGAACCTCCTTTGTCGTCGATTTCGACGTCGAGATACCAAACTAGAGTATCCCACGCTTCATTGGGAGAATAGCCATCATCAAAGAATGAATCATAAATTTCTTGATCATTTTCTTCATACAAGTTATCGTGTAAATCTCCAGCACGGTAGAAGAAGACATCACCTGTATATCCTGTATCCTTTTGGATGAGACTCATTTGTAAGTTAACAACACCCTCATTATCAGTCCATAGAAGACTCATGATGAAACCCTGGCGGCCACTAAAGACGTAGCTAAGTTGGTGACCTTCACTTGAACTTGCAGATACTGTGACTTCCCCATTGTAGATATTATCAGTATTCGCACTCCAATCTTGACCTAAGAGCCTGAACTCCCAAGTGTTGCCAACTTCCCAGGGGAAATTGAAAACTGGTTGAGGCTCGCCATTCTCGTAAACAGATAAACCGTCCATAGTAACTCTACCCAAAAATGGATTGTGATTGATTACCGCGTGCCTCTGGGCTTCACCCTCCGAGGAGATTCCTAGCATGAACAAATCATCATCCTCACGAATATCTGCGACTACAAGGCGAGTACTGTCCTCTCCAAACTGTGGAGTGATGAAAGTATACAGCCACTGGTCGCCAATTTGCCATTCAGGTAAAATCAAATCATCTTCTGTGGTATCACCAATACCAGAGGTAGTATTATCCTCGTTGCTAATACAACCAGCAAGGCTGACTGTTATCATCAATAGCGACAACAAGTAAGCACGCATGTTACGACCCACAACGGTCTTATTTTTCAGCATGCGGGTTTCCTGCTCAGAACAAGAAACCGCTATCCAATCCGCTTGCGATAACAACCGCAACGATGCTCATCAACTTGATTAGAATGTTCAGAGCTGGACCGCTTGTGTCCTTGAATGGATCACCGATTGTGTCACCGATAACAGCAGCATCGTGAGCATCATCGCCCTTCTTTGCGCCTTCAATGTGACCTTGCTCGATTGCCTTCTTTGCATTGTCCCATGCTCCACCAGCGTTTGCCATGAATAGAGCTAGTAGAACACCGGTTACTAGAGCACCAGCAAGCATTCCACCAAGAGCAGAGGCTCCTAATGCATATCCAACAATAACTGGAGCGAATACTGCTACAAGACCTGGCGCTACCATTTCTCTCAATGCAGCCTTGGTTGAAATGTCAACACAGGTTGCGGAATCTGGCTTGACTCCTTCCTTTCCTTCTAGAAGGCCGTCGATCTCCTTGAATTGGCGGCGGATTTCAACAACCATTTCGCCAGCAGCCTTTCCAACGCTGGTCATTGTCATTGCTGCGACTACGAATGGTAGTGCGCCACCGATTAGAAGACCCATTACCACAGATGGTTCTGCAAGGCTTAGAGTGAACTCATCGTATGTGACCGCAGTACTGTATGCAGCGAATAGTGCTAGAGAAGTTAGAGCAGCGGAACCGATTGCGAATCCTTTACCAACTGCTGCTGTTGTGTTTCCAATTGAATCTAGAGCGTCAGTGATTTCACGTACTTCAGAACCTAGTTCTCCCATCTCAGCGATACCACCCGCGTTGTCAGCAACTGGCCCATATGCGTCCACAGTCATTGTAACACCGACCGTACCTAGCATACCCATTGCAGCGATTGCGATGTTGTATAATCCGAATTCATCGCCACCAATCTTGAATGCTCCAAAGATACCTGCTGCGATTAGCAAAATTGGAATCATTGTTGACATCATTCCAACTGACAAACCAGCGATTGCGTTTGTTGCTGGCCCCGTCTTGGACATCTCGCCAATATGAGGAATTGCTCTTGTTGGAACTCCCATTACTGGTTCGATTCCAGTGTAATATTCGGTTACTAGACCGATTAGAATTCCAACCACGCTTCCTAGAATCACAGCCTGCATTACATCAGAATCAACATCCATGTTGAGCATGTCAATTGCAAGGTAACCGCCTGCCCAGAATAGAATTGCTGCGATGAAGGTAGTGTTTCTTAATGCTGCAGCTGGGTCTTTCATTCCCTTCATGAAAGCCATAGAGAAAACGCCAACTAGTGAAGCAACATATCCGACCAAACCTAGAAGGATTGGTAGTAGGATGTAATCCTCGGCGCTTCCAGAGAAATTTGTACCGCCGAAACCGTCTCCATCTGCAATAATCATTGCAGCGATGATTGAACCAACGAAGGACTCGAAGATATCCGCTCCCATTCCTGCTACATCACCGACGTTGTCACCAACGTTATCTGCGATAACACCAGGGTTTCTTGGGTCGTCTTCAGGAATTCCTGCTTCTACCTTACCTACTAGGTCAGCACCAACATCAGCAGCCTTGGTGTAAATACCGCCACCGACTCTAGCGAATAGTGCGATTGAAGATGCACCCATACCGAATCCAGCAGCGGATTCTATGTGAGATGTTTCTCCAGAACTTAGCCAGTAAGCGATCAATGAGATACCTAGTAAACCAAGTCCACCAACTGATAATCCCATAACTGCTCCACCGTTGTAGGATACAGCAAGTGCAGCAGGTTGTCCACCGCTCTTTGCAGCCATTGCAGTTCTTCCGTTAGCGGAAGTTGCTGCTCTCATACCTGAGAATCCTGCCAATACGCTTGCGACAGCACCCGCAAGGAATGCTCCAGGAGTGTAGTAATCGCCGGTATCGTAGTATAGTAATCCTGCAACNATTACNACNAANATTGAGAGNATCTTGTACTCNGCNNANAGGAANGCCATTGCGCCATCCTGNATNTCNTGAGTGATCTCNGCNACCTTCTTGTCTTCAATTTCAATGCTNTCGTTNTTCTTNTANAANACAAAAGCAACNATTAGTCCAACCAATGCTGCTCCGGCTGCCATTATCTCGATGTCCATAAAATACACCTGCTGGCCGCCGACCTACCTCCCCTTCATAAGGACATCCCTATGAAAAACTACGGCGTATGTCGTTTTTNCTTCATTCCACTACAAAGCCGACACTCGTAATTTTGTCCGAAATCTCNTGTGATTCNACACCTTTGACCTTCACAATTACTTTGCCATCTGGAGCAGAGGCNGTGACCTTTTTGACGCCAGAAATTTCGTTCAATGCTTTGGTGATTTTACCTTCGCANCCTCCGCAACTCATTCCAGATACTTTGAATTCCATGATTTCNGCTTTCGAAAATAATCCCATATGCTTCCCAGTATTGTATTACTCTTGAATGCGATGGTTGATAGATGATGAACTACACCCTGTCAGCAATGGCAATCACCGCTGAAGAGGTTCTAAGAGAAATTGGACCTGTACAAGAGATATTAGATTCCCACGATGGTGTCGTAACTGTAATTGATACTGCAGATGGAAATGTGATGCTTTCTCTTGATGGAGGCTGTGTTGGTTGTTCATCCACACCAATGACTGCAATGCAGATTTACTATTCTTTGAAAAAATTGGATACTGTTAACGATGTTATCTTCGTAAACGGCGAATTACCAGAATACATGCGTACTTTCATCGACCAAAAAATGGCTGATGAATCCAGTAGATCCGAAGGCGAAATTATCTGATTATTCCTCTTCTTTCNTNCCAATACTATGAGGATTAGCACCGAACGAAACATTCTGCCCCTTGATGTTTAATCGGGCTGCAATTGCAACTACTACACAAAGTACTGAAAGCGGCTTTGGAAGATAATTTGAACCCCATAATTCCCCACCTGCTGAAGATAACCACCACAGAACTACCGCAGTGATAAGCAGCGAGAACATAATGAAGTTCTGAGCCATCAATTCCATTTTCTCGTTTCTGGAAAAGGTTGCTATGAAAATAAACGCTGTAAGCGATAAGAAACACATGGATTGGGCGAGAGCTTCGATAATTTCTATCTCGACCATGCTTACGCTAAAAGGCAGGAGTTCTTGAACCTACACGCATTGGATGTAGCATGGCAGGCGGATCTTGGACACTAGCAAAGCCACGAGCAGTAGGTCCGCCATACTTCAGCCGTAACCAAATTAGTATTGCACTACACCAAATGGCAGTGCTTCTGGAACTTTCAGGTGCGAACATGTTCCGAACTCGTTCCTACCAGAATGCGTCACGGTTAATCGGTTCATTATCACAAGATTTGGGAGAATTGGTTGCTAGTGGTGACATTTTCGATCTCAAAGGCATTGGCAAAGGTCTTGGCTCAGCNATTTCACAAGCTGTTGGAGAAGGAGTGTGGCCTGATGACTGGATTGAACTTCATGAAAACACACCGAATGGATTAATCGAGATGCTCGGAATACCGGGAGTTGGCCCTAAGAAAATCAAGATGCTTCATGATGAATTGGGAGTCATGTCGGTTGCAGATTTGCAAGATGTCTGCGTGAAAAATGAAGTTGCTCCAATGAAGGGTTTCGGTGCTAAAAGTCAGCAAAAAATTCTCGATGGAATAGAACTTCTCGCTAGATTCTCTGCTCGCAGAAGACTGGACATCGGCTTAAGTTATGGACAAACATTCCTTTCAATGATTAAGCAACTCCCCGGAGTTGAAAGAGCAGAGTTAGCAGGTTCAGCCCGAAGAAGAAGAGAAACTATCGGAGATTTAGATATAGTCGCAGCAGTAAAACCAGAAGATGTTGAAACTGTAACAAATGAGATCCTATCCTTCAATGGGATTGCTGATGTCAAAGGNGCTNGTGACTCTAAGGTGAGTGTTATTCTGGACACTTCCATTTTCGATAGTGGCTTCAGCCTAGGTCACCTAGATGCAAATGTATTGGCCGCAATTGGTGGTGAGTCATACGAGCAATTAGAATCGGGTGGCACAATTGATGCACAGGTCAGATTGGTACCTTCACATGTGTTCCCATACACCCTAGCATACTTCACCGGCTCGAAAGAACATAACATCAGAATGCGACAAGTTGCTCAAGATAAGGGTCTAAAATTGAATGAGTTTGGATTGATGCCAGAAACTGATTTGACCGGCCTTGAGGCCGCAGCTACTTCACTACCTGCTGTAGAAGAAGCGGACATATATGCTCACTTGGGCTTACAATATGTTGCTCCCGAATTGAGAGAGGACCTAGGTGAAATGGAAGCATCAGCCGCTGATGAACTGCCAGAATTGATTTCACTNTCAGACATCAAAGGAGTATTACACAACCACACAACGCTTTCAGATGGTGATGCAAGCCTAGAGCAAATGGCTGATGCTGCAAGAAGAATGGGTTGGAATTGGCTGGGAATTGCTGATCACTCACCAACTTTACAGGTAGCTAATGGCGCAAGTGCAGAGGACTTAATCGCTCAATATAACACGATTCAAAAATACAACGCTGAGTGGGAGAATGAGGGTGTTGATTTCCGTTTATTCAGCGGCGTAGAGTCCGATATATTGGAAGATGGAAAGTTAGACCATCCAGATGACATATTATCTCAAATTGACTATGTGGTTGCTAGCGTGCATGCTATGACAAGGTGGCGAGGTAGGGACGAATCACAGAACACTGAAGACTTGCTGAAGTGTTTGGAACATCCTGCTACAACAGTATTAGGCCATCCAACAGGCAGAATATTGCAAGGAAGAGACGGGTATGAAGTCGACCTACACACTATCTTAGAGCACATGTCNGAAGCTAACAAAGAAGGTGNATTGAAGGCGGTTGAACTGAATGCTTCACCTTACAGGCTTGATTTGGATTGGCGGTTGTGTAAGCGTGCTAAGGAACTAGGAGTTCCAGTAGTAATCAACCCGGATGCACATTCAGTCCAAGGATTAGGCGANGTCGAATATGGTGTTATGGTTGCCAAAAAAGGTTGGCTTGAACGAAATGACATTCTTAATTCACTAAGTGGAGATGAAATGACNGCGAGGCTANTAGGGTGATTAAATGAGATTTTTACGTGCGATTATAATTGGCATTCTTTCGATATTCCCGGGTACAATTATTGGATATTTGGGATGGCTTGCAACTGGTTCAAGTGAGAATAATTTCTCGCCATCAGTGGTATTCTTCTGTAACATTATCCCGCTAGGTTCAGTATTCNTAGGATTCATGTGGGCATGGATTAATGGAGAAGAATATGGAGTAAATTATCGAGGTTGATACTGTGAAACGCTCGGCAAAGGCTCATTTGATCTTAGATATTCTTGAGGATTTTTATCCNGAAACTCCTGCNCCACTAGACCATGAGAATCCGTTTCAATTGCTAATTGCAGTGCTGATGAGTGCCCAGACTACTGACAAAAAGGTGAATCAAGTTACACCAGAATTGTTNCGCCATGGTCCCGATGCTGAGAGAATGGCAACCCTGGAAGTAAGCCATATTCAGGAGATGATTCGCGAAGTTGGCCTTGCCCCAACTAAAGCAAAGAATATTTCCAAATTAGCCAAGATATTGGTTGAGTCATACGAAGGGGAAATTCCCGATACTTTCGAAGGATTGGAGAGCCTACCTGGAGTTGGACACAAAACAGCAGGAGTGGTTATGGCTCAGGCATTCGGAGTTCCTGCATTCCCTATCGACACACACATTCACCGCTTAGCGGCACGATGGGGGCTTTCTAACGGGACTAATGTAGTCAAGACAGANAAAGANCTGAAGGCCGTTTTTCCCAAAAAATCGTGGAATAAATTACATTTGCAAATCATATTCTTCGGGAGAGAATTCTGCCCTGCAAGAAATCACGATTTAACAAAATGTCCTATCTGTTCTTGGGCAGCAACCAAGAAGAGAATNNGNGAAGAGATGGGCTCTCGCTGAAAATATCAGTTCTCTATCACATCATGTTGAGAACATGCTTGATGCGCCATCTAAGATGAACGATGAAATCAGGCTTGCCAGAGCCGCAACCCAAAGTAATTGGATCATCTGACCAACCGCGCTAGTGAAGCCACCACCACGAAGACGTGTAGCGATTAGAGACACTGCTAAGACTTGAACTAGAATCAAAATGGATGCAATTATTTTGAACATCAAAATGTTGTCAGCAACTGCAGTAGGGTCCTCCATGACTGGCAGTACAAAGTCACCAGCTGCATCAGAGATTGAACCAATATCGGTTGTCTCTGAGATACTTGTGGCAACACCTGCGATGGTTTCTCCAAGTTGTAGAACAATTGAGATAGTTACATTCAANGACACAACGGAAGAGATTAGCAAACCAAATGCTACNCCCCACATTGTAGAGGCNGAAAGGCTTCTTCTTCTTCGCAACGAGAGTAGATTTGTGACTGAACGTGAAACCATGTCAGCAGTTTCAGCAGGCTCACCAGATGACTGTGAACCTTCAATGTAGATTCTATTGTATCGGGAAATAACGGCCGAATTAGTATCAGCCGCGAAATAATCCCACGCACGCTCACTGTCAATTCTTGTAGAGAGACGCTTCTCCAATCTATCGATAGACTCGTCTAACATTCCGAAATCGATTCCACGAAGCGCCCTTATTGTAGCACTTGGTTCTGCACTACGTGCTTGAGCGGTTCCACCTAAAGCACGAATAAAATCCGGATAGGCTTCGTCCCTGCGAAGGACCTTGCTTTCTTCTCGTTGAACCAAAATTGATGGAATCAGTAATGGTGTCAGGGGCAATGCGAGTAAGATTAGACCATACTTATCCCAAGTTGTAGTCAGACTTTCCCAATAGGCGATTACTACAATTATTGTTACTACAAACAAAGCGATGCTAACCAAACCTGCGCCTAACCAAGTTTGTCTAAACAGCAATCTGAACGGTGTTTCGAATTCGTCACGTGCGAAGGTTTGATCGTCGGGTATAGTGGCTCTAAACGCAAACAATGCTCCTAACTGGATAACTACAAACAGGAATCCTGCAAGCAATAGCCATCGGATTCTAGTGGCTAGTTCAATTGGTGTTGCACTGCTTCCATTACCAATTTCGAACAATACTAGGTGAATACCTGCAACTACCAAACCGAATAATCCAGCGGATACAAGTGAGACATAAATTTCCTTTAGAGTGTCAACGCCCTCTAGCCTTGTGTCATAGAGAGTATTGTACTGTTCAGCTACAGTTTCTTGTTCTGCACGCATGAACGCGTCAATAGGCTGACCTGCTTCTATGGAGAACGCCATTCTGTCGAGGAAATCGGTCCAAAGTGGTGAAGGAGATTGTTGCGCAACAATTCTTGCTGCTTCTGGTAAAGAGGTGTGCCATTTGTCTACAAGAGTCTCAATTCGCTTAACTTCTTGAGCCAATTCACCATAATCTTTCATTTGACGCAATATGTCGAAAATAGTGTCTGCTCCAACTTCACCAAGCGATAAAATACCCATTCTGGTGATGAACATGTGCATTTCTTTCTCGATTTTTATCGCTGAACGATTTACTTCGAGTATCGGGAAGTAAATCGCCGCGCCTCCTGTCAAAATAGGTAGGAGAATTAGCAAGAAGATACCTGTAAATCCTGCGAATAATCCGCCCTCAGCAAACCCGCCAGTTAGCCAAATGAGTAGAATTGCAGATACTAAACCTGCCAATGCTGCTGGTAAAACGAATGCTAAAAGAAAACGAGGAACTGGCATCTCAAGACGACGCAGAGCAATCTGCCATGTCGCCATTCGCTCCATCTAATCATCTCCTTTTCAGCGCTCAGTAATACTGACCCAGGTGTCTACGGCAGCACGGAATGCTTCCCATCCACCGTTGTAGTACAAATTCAACAGATCGAAAACATCGTCATAGTGGGTCAAATCCCTCTCTGCCATCACTTCGATTGCTTCTGCACGACGCATTAATTCGTCGTAGACATCTCTCTTGTTTTCGAATCCCATCTGTGCCGCAATTTTGTTTTCGAGAAGGTGTGATTGGAACATACCACGGAAGTAATGCTTGTCCTTTACCGGGTCCCATTCGAACATACCTCTGGTAAGAACACCATCACTATGTTTGTTGTATCCTATGACCTCGTCAATACCGGTAATTCGTCTTGCAATTCCTCCACCAGGAGCTTCTACAACTTCTTGGAAAATTGCGAAGTTCAAGTTATCGAAGAAACGGATTGGAACATTGATTGGATCACCAGTGAATCTTTGAATCATCTTCACGATTGATGATGCGTGGAATGTTGCTATAACTGGGTGACCTGTCTGCATAGCCTGGAAAGCAGTTGCACCCTCAACACCACGAATTTCACCAATGATAATGTAACGAGGACGTGAACGCAAAGCCGCTTTGAGCAAGTCGAACATTTCGACTCTGCTTTCCTCGTTCTTGGAATCACGAGTAACAAGTCTCTGCCAAATCTTGTGTCTCACTTTCACTTCAGGAGTATCTTCAGCGGAGTAAATCTTGACATTGTGGTCGATGAAAGGAAGAATCGCATTCAGAGTGGTTGTCTTACCCGATGCAGTTTCTCCACTCACTAGTACAGACATTCCATATTCGAGACAAATCCAGATGTATGCTGCTTGTTGGGCACTCATTGTACCCCATTTTATCAGTTGAATTACTGAAATTGTCTCTTCAGCGAACTTTCTGATGGTAAATGACGGTCCTAACATGGACACGTCATCGGAGAATATGATATTGATACGGGAGCCGTCTAAAAGTGCACCATCAATAATCGGTTTATTGTCAGATACTGGTCTTCCAATACGCTCAGACATTGCTCTGAGGTATCTTGCCAGTAAATCTCTCTCTCGGAAACGGATATTGGAGGTTACCATTCCGAATACCTTGTGATCCATATGAACGTGCTTCAATCCTACTGAGTGAATATCTTCCAGCATCTCATCAGAAAGAAGTGGTTCAAGTGGACCATTGCGAATTAAATCACGAATAATCGTGTATCGAAGTCTGTCTCTTTGCTCCTTGGTTACGACAATACGCTTGTCATCCATTCCCAGAACTTCCCACACTCTGCCTTGTCTGCGCACAGATCCTCTTGCTTCGGAATCTAGGATTGTGTATCTATCAATCATTCCGGATAGAATGTTTTCGAATTCATCATCTGTAGTGAAAGTGGGGGCACTCGGTGCTTCTTGGAGTAGAACTTCAATCAGAGTTCTTCGAATGTTTTCTTCTTCGTCTGTCAGTTGAGGCTCAAGACCGAACCAGAGTGTCTGTCCCTCTGAACCATCATCGTCGACAGGACGATACATATGCACAAAGATTGGCTCTTTCGTGACATAGATCAGATTCATTGGCTCTACTTTACGAGCATCCCTGTCTAATGGACCATAGTAGTACTGTCTACTACCGTATTTTGCTTCAAAATCCTGTACCCATTGGGATACATGAGGGTGAGCAGCCATGACAGACTCAAGATCTCCGCGTTGAAATTTAAGTTCCTCATCCATCAGCTCACCGCCGTAATATCCACGATGAAGCCCATGTAAGGCTCAACACGCCATCCAACGCTTGCTTGAACCGGGCCCGCAGCACGAAGGAATCTTGTAACCACAATCGTTCTCTTGATTTCGCCACCTACGAAACCTGCATTCATGTCAAGCAGAACTTCACATGATGAGCGTAATTTGTGTAGCAACTTTTCATCCATTTCTGTAGGATCGACTGTTAACAATAGTGAACGTGATTCGCTGCAAACTTTTCGCAGCTTCTGTAATGTTGTAAGATATTGTGAAGGCTCAAGTCCTTCAGGCATTAATGCAGATGCTGAGTCAACCACAACAACATCTGCCTTTTCAATCGCATCTGATTCTAGGACATCGAACAAATCGACTCCTTCTTTTGCCTCAGCGATGACACCAAACCTCGAGAATACCATCAGCATACCTGATGCGATGTAATCTGTTACTGGATAACCAATGGATTCCATTTGCTCAATCCAACCGCGTGTAGTCAGTTCGGTAGTAACTACTAGAATCTTGGAACCATTCTCTAACAATCCAAATATTAGCCTTTGACTTACTAGTGATTTTCCACTACCTACCTCGCCCTGAATCATCCATAGGCTTCTATTTGGTAAGCGAGCACCCATTGCATTAGCAAGGCTGTCTTGCTCTAAGGTGAATTCGTATCCATCTTCTACGGGCTTGGGCGGTTCATCAAACACTCAGCCTCACCTCCGCAGTTTCAGAATCTGTTCCTTTAACTCCATCTCCCGCAGTAGATTGAACGATTATTGTTACAGTTGCCAAATCATTGTCGGCGTAATTGAAACTTGCATCAGATACTGTCACTTCGATAACGTAATCTGAAGCCCAAACCCCATTTGCAGGATATAGGGTGGTGGCGCCCACAACTCCGGAAGCCACACCGTCAACAAATATCGAAAATGAGTTCTTGTCGAGTGTTCTTGAGCCAGTGTTTTGGAAATACAAGGTGATTTCCTGGTTAGCACCAGATGTGTCCAGTAGCACATCGCCTCTATCTCCGCTAAAGGAAACATCGGTTTCCGCATCGGCCGCTTTACCCTTTGCGTTAGTTCCGTTAGCTGCTGCAAGGTCCCCCCATGAGTCTAACAGAACAACCGATGCTGCACCGCTAATCAACAGAGAAGTTACGAGTAAAATCATCGAACTAGCACCGCCATCTGCCATAGTAAAACCTCAAAGAACTCTTGCTGCCTTAGTTTGGCCGTCAATTGTAACAGCTAGACGAGTAACTGTCGACTGTGCCCCGCTGTCGTAGTGGAATTGGAAAGTCTCTCCAGGGAAAATGATGGTTGGTTGATATCCTTCATGTCCGTCTGAGAGATTTATTGGTGAACCGCCATCTGTAAACAGCCATGCGAGATCTGTGGAGAAATCGGTGCTACCATCGTTGGTCAAATTCAGATAAACCAAATTTCCAAGCGTGGCTGAGATGTTCAGGTTCGTACCAGTGTTAGGACCTGTGACCTCCAAGAAGTACGAGGAGGTGTAGAGATACGATGATCCGTGGTCAAGGATGTTTAATCCTGTAACCGTACCTCCGGAGATCACAAGGTCCGCGAGGAAAGAGCCTGTACTGCCATTAACTTCGACTTGACCAGCTGAATAGTTGGTCCCGCCGTTGTTTATTGTGTATGACACTACAGCTCCCTCAACGTTATTGGCGTTCTCAATGGTAAATTGTGCAACGGGTTCAGCAGATGCCTCGATTTGCGCTATGGAATCATCCACTTGCGCTTCGAGAGTAGCCATCGCTAATGCGAATACTACTAGCAATGAGGTTCCTACCACCATCGCTCCAACTGCTACGCTACCCATTTCACTCTCCACCTCTGAGTGCTCTAGCCCTTCTCCAGTTGGAGATTAGGGCAGAGAATGTTAGCAACTCTCTGTGTGGCAAATGGTCCTCTAATGCGCTCTCTGTATCACCAGGAGCGGCCATCTGGACGATTGCCAAAACTTGCTTTCCTTCATCTGCACTTAGCATGCCAGAACTCATCGCCTTCTGAGTGAAGGAGACTGCTGCCATACCAGTCAGATTGTCAAGCAATAATGCTGCTACAGTCGGCGCACCGACTGTTCCATCTGCACCATCGCCTAAATGCGCCGGAGCGATTAGGAATGGATTGGATGCCAAGGCTTGAGCCTCATACAATTCCAGTAGAGGTGCTGCATCATCAGTTTTCAGACGTTCTGAGCCTGATGCTGTGATGACTTCTCCCGAGGCTGTGACGATTGTATCGCCTTCACCAAGTTCGACTTCACCAGACATTACATCTTCAGAACCTGCATCACTAGCACGGGCAACAACGCCGTCTTCAAGTCTATTCTCGACTCGGTTGAGAATATCTTCAACCAAATCGATGCGACTGGAAATCAGTCGCTCGAGACCTGATGTATCGACATTTGCTTGTGCTTGTGCTGGAGCTGCTGCTGCTGCACCCGGAATAGATCCGGAACTGTTGAGTCTAGCCCTTGTAGGCCCAGGGGAAATTGTCCAAGCGTCGTCTTCTGTTAATTCGCCTTGCTCAGGCATTGGAACTTGCTCAATCGCTATGTTTGACATAACGCGCAAGCGTTCCTCAGAGAGGTCGCTAGGGCCTTCCCCAGACTTTTCACTGCTACCGAATGGCCATGCCATTTCAGTACCTCCTAATTCTCATTGAACCCCAGTACTTCGAAAAGTAACTGTTTGGGGTCCAGTTCGAATCAGATAACTAGTGATCCTCTGGTAGTATCTGTGATGTACAGAGTCTCGTAAGTAGAGCCTCCGCCTTCAACGTGTATCCAAAGTGTGATTTCAGAGTTGATACCTACGGAGGTTGCTGAACAATCGTCACCAGGCGCTGCGTTCATTACAAGCGCATAGGTTGTACCTGGCTGTAGGTTGCTAGCAACTGCGGCACCGCCGACATCATCTACTTCGGTAGCTGCTGCAAATGTTCCAGAAACATACTGGTATGCTCCACCTGCAGTTTCACAAGTCATTTGGAAATCTGTAGTTGCTTCATCTAGAACTTCAGAACCTGGAGCGGTCTCGAAGTACATTAGGTAAGATGCTGCATCATCATACACAAATATTGAGTTGACAGAAATCTTTCCTGAAATCTCTTGCTGAGTATCGGAACCTGTCTGCTGTGCGTTTTGCTGTAATTTCTCACCGGTTTGGATGATAACTGCGGAAGCGACTGCTGCCACAAGAATTAGTGCTATGAATACAATCATTGCACCGATACCAATTGAACCGATTTCATCATTCTTAATTTCGTTATTCTTCTTCATTCATAATCACCTCAAACAACTTGATCTCCTTGGGTTGTGCTCTGATAGTATAGAGTCTCATAGGTTGAACCGCCGCCGTTAGCGGAGATTACCATTGCGTGCTCTTCATTTAGCGCAGGAGCACATGTTGCACCAGCACCGCCACCAACAACTAAGTCGATCATGTAGGTTTCTCCTGGGTCAAATTGTGCTACTGCTGTTGCACCGTCTAGTTCTGTTGCTGCTGACAAATCGCCGTCTACAACTGAAGGTGTTCCAGCGCCGTCATCACAAATTACAGCCCAGTGGACTGCAGTGTCTGCAATTGGCTCTGATCCTGGTGCTAGTTCAAAGACCATTGTGATCTCTTCAGCACCAGCTGTTCCTTGGTCACCGACCCAGACAGTAATTATCGAGATTTTACCCGAAATTTCCTGTTGTGTGTCGCTTCCCGATTGTTGTGCGTTTTGCTGCAACTTCTCACCCGTCTGGATGATAACTGCGCTCGCGACCGCGGCAACCAGAATAAGTGCAATGAATACAATCATTGCACCAATACCGATTGATCCCCAATCGTTGCTTTCTTCGTTCATATTTTTCTTCTGCATTGGTTTTCACCTCTTTTTTCTTTTTTGTATCTCTACATCCTCCCTATCGGCTCAACCGCCGCAGGGTGGAAAATGATCAGGCGGTGGATTCACCTCCATCGCCCATGTCTATTACGAGTGGCATAGTTACCACTCCGGTTTCATCTGGAGAGAGTTTCTCAACCAGAGGGAGAGTATCTGATTTGTAGCCAGGAGGCATCCATGGTTGTAACAATAGGTCACGGATGGTTTCCATGCTGCGGTTCTGTACACGCATTGTTACTCTTACTTGTCCTGCTTCTACTTCATACCCTGTCTGAATTGCTAACTTACGGGAAAGTGGGATTTCATCTAATCCAAAGCGCAATCCCGGCTTAACTTCGAATCGGACAAGGATGACATCGCCTGGTCTCATGATCGGCAAATCAATCGATTCTGGAACACATTGCCAGTCTTCTGGCACTGGTGGTGCTAGGCGCATTTCTGGGATCGGGCGTGTGCCGTCATTACAGATTCTGACAATCATTACACCGGTTTCTCCACCAGCTGGCCATCGTGTGTCGACGCCCATCCAGAAGTTTCTGAACAAGAATGGATTGAGTGCGACTGCAGAATCTACTACCAAGTCGCCAATCAATTGTTCAACTTCTTCGGCAGCATAGCCGACTTCACCGACTTCAGCAGCACCAGTAGCATTCCTCAAACGACGTAGAATAATCTCAATCTCTGCTTCTGTGAGAGTCTTTTCTTTGAGTAGACGATTCAGCATTGCAATGTTCCTTCTTAGGTCAACCACATCTTCTTCCAATGAAGTAAGTGCTTTTTCAGCACGCCTGACAGAGCGACTAGCACGCATTAGTTGATGCTGCTCAAGACTTGTTCTCGCTTCGGTAATATCGTACTCTGTGGCTGCTAATGATGAGTCGTCTCTTGAAACTCCATACACTATGTGTTCTAATTCACGGCTNGCGCGAATCAATCTATCCGCACTAGTCTGTGAATCACGAATCACCCTGCGNGCGTCTTCGAGGTCGGATGCNCCNACATCATATTCTTCNGTTTCAGCCATCTGTCTCCACCTCCTCATCNGTGAACAAATCTTCAACATCGATGCCTTCCATAATGTCCTGAGTTTCTTCTTCAGAAGTTTCCTCCAAAGGACTCAAATCCTCAGGCATATCCATTGTATCGATAGATTCAGAGTCGAGTTCTTCATCCCCCATCAGTACACCTACATCCTCATCCCAATCAATTACAGATGATTCTGGAGCATCCCCTAGGGCAGCTGCAGCTGTAGACCTTGGCTGAGATATAATTGAACTGATATCCAAACCATCGCTTGCCAGTTCGGTTAGCAAGCGTGCAGGGTCGCCCAAATCTCTCTCAATACGGCTTGCCTGTACTTCGACTTCGGTCAATCTGCCGTATAGTGAACCATACATTCTGTTTGCATACCAAATCAGGAAGGTTACTCCAACGATTACAATAATCAAGTAGGAAATTAACGAGAACATGTTTGTTGAATCTGGATTCATTTGTGGAGGGATTCCTAAGATTACGCCAATCATGCCCAGAATCGGCATTGCAAGAATTATTGACAGTTGGCGCTTTGAATTAGATAGAACGTCAAAGTGATCGCTGTAAAGGGTGCTGATACCCTTTCTAGCACGCTGATAATCTTCGTGAATTAGTTGGAACTCTACAGTGGACTTCCATGTCATTATCCACACCCACAACGCTGCGACGAACAGAATCACAGGTCCACCCCAATCGCTCGAAATTAGACCCATCAAGTGGAAGGCAAATCCAAGTGCAAGAACTCCTGAATAGGTAGCTGCAAGACGGAATTTGTCATTTTGTCCGACCAATCGCAGTAGACCAACAGATGCACCTAACAATACCAGAACTGCGACAAATGAAATCGCTACTCCTGGCGACCATGAGTTGACTGTAGTATCTCGGGTTACGGTACTAGGGGTCAGAGGAGTTCCGTTCCACGCAATTCCATTAACTTGCAATTCACATGAAACTTCAGTAGATTGTGCCCACCAATCAAGGTGGTCGCTTTCAACTTCCCACTGCACATCGCGGGTTTCTCTTGCCACCATTAATCCGTGGTCTTTTACAGGGTCAAGAACTTCAACTCCTTCACATGTCAGAGTTGAGGTTACCCCAATTGCAATCGAGGTACCGATGTTGCCCACAGTTGCTGAAATTGTTGAAATTGAGCCTTCTTGCATTTCGTCGTCATCGAAATTGAAATTGGTAATGTTCAGAGATGCCTTGGTTGCAAAGTAAAATGAGAATGTCTCTTGTGTATATTCTGTAAAGCCATTGTGCTCGCTAGGATGATACAGCCTGAATGTCAAATCATAGCCATCGTTCTTCAAGATATTCGGTATATTTGGAGTATCTATAACCACAACCAATGGCTCGTTGGTTTCCCATGCTTCTCTCATAGGTAGAGAGATTACAGAGTGTGAAAGGCCATCGCAATCATGTTCTAGATTTAATTCCTGATTCTCGCCACCTACCTTAAGGGCAAATGACCACTCGAAATCATCAGCATCCAAGTTCAACTGAGTCAAATTAACTCTTCTTTGTGCGTCGCACAACTCAATCATGTATTCTACAGGAGCCTCCCCCGCAAGTCCAGGAATGTGTGACCAAATTATGTCCTCGGTAAGATTAGAGTTATCTTCAGGAGGCAGGCTGAGTTGGTAATCCTTGTATGCGAACATTCTCGACATTTTTAATGCGGTTTCCGCTATTGCTGAACCGTTGACTTCAGGATCATCAGGAGTTAGTGTTAGGCGCAGCAATGCTTCCAAATAGAGGTCAGGCTCGAATTCTTTAGCTTCAACCGAGAAAGAAAGTTCCCTAGACTGCCCTACAGGTAAGAACATAGAGGTTGGTGCGGGTTGAGAAACTTCCCATGCTAGAGAGTTGATCTCTAGCCCTGGACGCAGAACATCGTATTGTAAATCTGCTGTGACATCTTTGTTTCCAACATTGGTGATAGTTACTTTCCAATCTCTGACCCATTGCCTATGGTAATTCACCTCAGATGGCCAGTCCTCGAATTCTACGAGGAATAATGGAGCCACAACTAATGTAATTGTCCTAGAAGAGAGGAAGCCTCCATTATTTGAATGATATAGAGAAATCGTAAGATTGTGAGTGTCACCATCTGCGAGTAAGAAATTGCCACCTAATGCCGGGACTACTACATTCAAGTCATTCTCTAGGCTGCCATTGATTGGTAGTACCATTTGGTTTTCAACCCAACTCGAGTCCCAACCCCCCTCAATAACCGCAGTGACGTTAAGGAATTCTTGTAGATTACCTGTATTTTCGAATACGACATCAATCGTTTGATTGACACCAGGAGTGACCGAGATTATGTCCTGCACCTCGATGCTTAGGTGGTGGTCAGCGGACATATTTGCAACAATGCTAGCTGACAAATTCATTCCACCAATTGCTTCGACCCATAGAGTTGTCATGTGCAATTCATCAGCACTTGCTTCGACATCAGGGGTTAATCTAATCTTGACAGAATCCGAATATCCTGGAGCAACTATAACTTCAGTTGGCGATTCTAATGAAAAGTCAACGTCATTTGATTGAGAGTTGTCCAGCCATACTAGGAAAGTCGTAGCGACATTCCCCGTATTGTTGATGTAGACCCTTGTTAGCGGATTTTCATAGGGCGACAACTCCACTGTATGGTTGGTAGGTTGAAGTTCAAAGTTGATAGACTCTTCAACCCTAATCAGTAATGTGTTTAGTGACAGTATTTCTCCAGTATCTCTGTCTTCCACTCTGACAGTTAGAGGTTGCAATGTGTCTGCAGGTGCTTGTGGGTCTGTAGTGACTTTGAGAGTCACATTGGAGATGTGTGCNTTTCCAGTTATAGGATGGTCAGCCATTGATGGGGACAGATTAGCAACAATTGATGGGTTGTTTTGATCGGATGTTTCAATGCTTGCAGACCAAAGTTCAGGGAGGTCATCTTCGATAACTAGCCTGTATGAAGAGAGGTCATTGCCCGTATTTGCCAACTTGATTGTGAAATTNGTTAGATTACCTACATCTGCATCTAGAGGGCCTTCAGTAATGATTTCGCCATCAATAACACTTGGAATAACTATCGTGATATTTCTTGTAACACTACTTGCTAGTACTCCATTCGCTTGTTGACTTGCAGACAAGATTGGAGTTGCTGTAACTGGGACAACTAACTCTCCGGCAAGTGGAAGCTCGTCGGCCGGGCCATCGATTGCCAACCATGATTGGAAAATTTCTCCGACTTCCAAACCTGAAACAGAGTTAGGGGTTACGTTGGTAATCCATCTTGCAGCTTCGTTATTGCCTCCAGAATTTACTGGAGTAAAAAGAGCGGTAGAGGTAGTGATGTTAGCGTCAACACCTCCCGTTACCGTGCCGCCAAGGTTGTGACGAACTTCGACAGAAAGGGATAGAATTCTGTCAATCCCCCCGGTGCCGTTTGCTTCGATTAAATCCTGTTGAGTTAGAACAATTTGGTCAGTTTCTGGCCCGGGGTCTACTGCGATTACCGCCCTGATGACTAATTGTGTCGAGTTGATTGCAGGGATACCGCCATCCACNGGNGTTGCCGATAGCCATGCGTAGAGGCTNTCTCCCGCTGCATTCCTTTCCCCAGGATCAAGTGGAGAAGATATCGGCGCAGGTGTGACTTGTACTGATACAGAAACATTCGCTCCGACCGGAATCACATCAGTTCTAGTTGCAGATGCTTGAATCTGCCAGTTGTCAGCAGCAGCGGATAAACCAGTTGTGATATCGAACGCTGCAGGAACATTACCGCTATTCCTTATGGTGAACAGAAGAGATGAGGTCTGAGCAGGTGTCACTGTGACTGGTCCGCTAGGTGCTATAACTTCCGCTTGGTATTGGTCGCCAACCATGACGTGGGCGACACTTCGGGCAGTGTATGGAGACGCAGAATTGCTTGTCAGGTTCAGGTAAACATTCTCAAGAGTAGGCTTTACTGCATTAACCGGCACTGTTACTGGTACTACTATTGATGTAGATTCACCAGCGTTGATGCTGATGACGTTGCCATTCTGNCCATTATCATGCCATCCTAGGTCTGAACCCAATTCAATTGTCAAAGAATCCGTATCTCCGATATTAGATACTATCCAAGTGAGGGTAGTAGTTGCACCCGGTTCAATCGCCCTATCTCCCGGAGTTGACAAATCCACTATGTAATCTGAAAACGTAACAACAATTACATCGGCAACAATCATGTTTGTCCACATAGTTCCGTTGAAGTATATCTTAGAGGCCATAGTCCAAGAGCCCATCATCGAGTTTGCATCGAATGATACTGAAAGTGGCGAACCACTAGAAGGATATAGCAAACTTCCAGGTGCTAAGATTTGAGTGTTTGACCAATAAGAGACTTGGTTACTTGGATTCGAATTATCGGTGAAGTTCAATTCATAGACAGCAGACAAATCCATCACTCCATCATTTCTGACAGTAGCAGTGTAAGAATGCACAGAGTGATTTAGCCTCAAATCAGTAAATCCAGGAGTTGGACCAGGTACATTGTGACCCAATACTGTTCCTTCATGATACATTGTGACATCGAAATTAATCTCACGCTCGTTGTTTGAGGTGTCTGTATCTGCAACCGAAACAACTCTTGCAAAGAGAGTCTGTCCATCCCCTGACGATGCTGTCCAGTTAATCAAGACCGGATTAGAAGATGATGCTGCCCCAATGGTTCCCAAATCTATGGATGTTACTGGAGTCTCGCCAGACGATGCGGAAGGTTGGTGTACGATATTCAGTACTGCGGAGCCTGCACCTGCACCGATATTGGTTACAACTACTCGGAGTATGTGATCACCAGGTGCGAGTTTGATTTGTCCAGCGTCATCGATAGAACCTCCTGATGAAAATGTCATTACTGAGACATTGAAATCGGGTGAAGTCCTACCTGAGGTTGCATCTGCAGGGATAACTGGAACTGTAACCTGTATCAAGAGGAGAAGTAGAATCGAGAATGCAGCCTTACGATTGGACATCGGTCATACCTCCTCTAAATGCGTGAATCTGTACCGACTTGCCTTGGCGAGTCCAAACTGCCAGCAATTGCTCCATCAATTGATTGTGAACTTGATCACCGATACCCAGCCTTCTTCGCTCTTCCCACAGAAGAAGTTGCTCAGCTTGAGTTAATACTCCGTCCTTGAGGTATAACTCTAGAGTCCTTCTGTACGAGTCACGGTCTGAAACTGCGTAAACAATCTCATCACCTGGCAAAGTATCTGCTCTGTCTTGTAAGATGTTTCCGAGATTAAGTGCCTCTTCATAGGAAAGATTCCTCCTATCAAGGTCGCTTTGAATGTTAGAAGCGATTTCCTGCAAGGCATATCTAGTGGCAGCTTTGTGAATCTGCCGCATGAACTTGCGACATCTCCTTGACATACGTCCGGCTGCCATGGCTGTGTGTTAGAACCGGGCGGATTATAAGACAATCGCCCGCAGTATGTGATTTGATGCGGNTTGAATGCAATATTATTCAGATTGCATAAAATGAGGCAAGNGAGGGTTTTTGATTAAAAATCACACAATGAAAGCCTTGATTTGCTATCACCTTCTGGAAGTGTCATGGCAGAAGCAATAACACTTGAAACAGGAGACAAATCGCCGCTATTTGACGCACTAGATTCCAAAGGAGAGCAACATAATCTATCAGAATTAATCTCGGCAGGTAACAAGGTGATTCTCTACTTTTACCCTCGAGATTCCACACCGGGATGTACCGTACAAGCGTGTGATTTTAGAGACGATATGGCAAGATTATCCTCACACGGNTACAAGGTCTTCGGAGTATCCAAAGATTCTGTCAAAAGCCACGAGAATTTCATCAACAAGCAAGAACTAAACTTCCCGCTACTAATGGATGAAGATGGTTCTATTCACGAAGCATTCGGCACATGGCGAATGAAGAAAAATTACGGCAAGGAATACATGGGTTGCGCAAGATCAACTTTCGTAATTGGTGAAGATGGCAATCTAATATTCGCTCGCTACAATGTGAAAGCCAAGGGGCATGTTTCAATGCTCATGCGAGAGTTGGGAATAGATGAGTGACCTTAGCGGNCAAAAGGTCGAACTGCCAAGTGGTGCAACAGCCTGGCAGCCTTGCATGATTGCTAGTGATTCCATAGGCATAGGCACCAATATTGGNGCACTATCCCATATTGGTNGGAATGTTACTATCGGTGNAAGATGCAAAATCCAGGGCTCTGTTTACATCGCAGATGATTGCAAAATTGGAGATGAAGTCTTCATTGGCCCCAATGCTACACTAACAAACGACCGACACCCGCCTTCTGGAGGTAAATGGTCTCCTGTTGTGGTTGAAGACAAAGTGGTAATAGGAGCTAATGCCACNTTAGTTGCNGGAGTCAGGCTATACACAGGTTGTGTAATTGGAGCGGGTTCNGTAGTAACAAAGGATGTACCAAGTAAGCAAGTGTGGGCAGGCAATCCTGCAAAATTTCTAATGACTTTAGAGCAATACGAATCAATGAGGGAATCAAGTGAGTAAAAGATCTGTGTGTGATTTCCTTAGAAGNTGCATCGAATACGCTGATGCTTCGATGAAGAGAAAGGAAGAGAGAGGCGATGATTCCAATATAATCGCTGAATGGAAAGCGTATCGAAACTATACCCAATACGCACTTGAAGAAATAGAAAAGGGAGATTTGGATCATTGGTTTGAGCGCAAATACTCCAATGCAGAAATGGAAATTGAAATGGACGAACTAGACCATGCTACACGCGCTAAGTGGCTAACTGCTAGTGCATCCCCGCGACCACTTGCAATGGTTTCCACAAGAAATAAAGAAAGAGAAAATATTGCTCCGATGACGAGTATATCGGTTGTTTCCAATTCGCCACCTCTCATCATAATGTCCCTGTCTCAAAACAGAGACGGCAAACAAAGAGACACTTACCTTAACCTCATAGAGACCAAGGAATGTGAATTACAATTTCTTGCGCCAACTNNCAAAGCTGCAGAAGANGTCGACCTTGCNAGTAAACCTGTAGACGGTAGTGAATGGGAACTGATTGAAGGCGACGGGCCGGTTCATCCACTAGCAGTAGTGGTAATGAAATGTAGATTGATAGAAGACAATCCATTGCCTGANGGCGCAGTTGCTAGGCTACTAACTTTGAGAGTAGAGAGCATGATTGTTCCCTCATACTTACCTCCTGAAGAAGGGCTATCCTTACTATGCCAGCATGGAATGGACAGATTAACTCCTAGTCCTATCGACTGGTCACATACCGCAACTCATCACAGAAGTTGAGACAAGCCATCTTGCAGTGAAGTCTTGGCCATCCAGCCGATTTCTTCATTCATTGATATGTCCGGCAATCGTCTCTTGCTATCTCCGTGGTTAGATTCACCGTGGACGATTTCAACACCTCTTAGATTTGCGATGATTGTTGCCAAATCTAGCATACTGATTTCATCAGTTGTACCAAGATTGAATGCCTTGCCAGANAGGTTACTTGTATCGTTGACTTTCANTATCCCCTCTATCACATCATGAATCCAAGTGAGGCTTCTTGTTTGCTGCCCATCGCCGTGTACAACTATTGGATTGGATTCCATCATCATGGAAACAACTTGACCGTTATCATCACCACGAAGTCGAGGCCCATACACATTACATGGACGCACAATTCGCACATCTAATCCGTTCCTAATTTCGAATTGGCATAACAACTCTCCAATGTGTTTTGACGTACCATANGAGTGNCGCTGATGNAGGTGTGCTGGAGTAAATACACTCGTNGATTCATTTCNCAATGGCATGTTTTCCTGCTCACCGAATGCCTCTGGTGATGAATAGAAAATGAGTCTTGATTTGTATTTTTTCGCTGCCTTCAGAGACATTCTAGTCCCATTTACATTGACATCAACTACTAGATCCGCTTCTTTGTGGAATCTGCGNGTACCGTTGATAGCAGCTAAATGATGAATAACTTCAGGGTTGAATCCATTACATGCTTTTTCCCAATCAGAAAATNAGCGCACATCACCTTGAACAAATCCTGCATTAGGATTAATTTGTGATTTTTCTCCTCTCGACAAATCATCTAAGACTACTACTTCATCACCACGCTCGACCAAAGCATCGACTAAATGGGAGCCGAGGAAACCTGCTCCTCCTGTAACGAGAACTCGCATTCACTCACCTGCTCGCTCCAATACATGGAGAGTTACCTTGTCGCCAACTTTGCTGACCCTAATTTTGTCACCATCGTTAACCACCAGACAAGGGTCATCATCGAATCCATGCGAATACGGTAAATCAAGAAGGCTGCAAGCAGGCAAAGTCAGTGAGCAAACATCTCGATTGACAATGGCTCGTGGACCCTTACCAGTGTAGATTAGACCCATCAAAACGTAAGGGGCTACTGTCGAGCCTGAACCCTTAGGATAAATCAGAATCTTGTCCTCAATAGCCCGGCCATCTAACGGATGGCCAACTTCCTCAATTACGCCACTGTCTCTGTTGACATAACCAAGGTATGTAATTGGAACATCGGTTACCATTGCTATTCCTTCAACCTCCCATTCACCTTGAGAATTAAGCCCTCCACCTGTGATTGATGCTTCNCCAGATTGATGTGTTTTCGCAGAGGCATGCTGAGGCTGTGCCTTGGGTTGTAATTGAATGACATCACCTTCACTCAAACTTGGATTGAAGGCATGACCTACGCAATCCTGGATCGTCCCAACAGAAGTTGGCATCTTGTTTAGACCACTAGTCAGATAATGCTCTGCCTTGAGTGAATTTGTCATCAAATGGTTGTAGCGTTTGCGATTGTAGGGGGTTACTTCAGGGCAGGTATCTTGCAAAATTACTGTTCCTGCTTCTTCCAGAATGGCAATGGAGCCATCGGCTTCAGCGAGTTCGTAATTATGACTAGAAGTGAAAACCCATAACCGACCATCTGGGATTAACTGCCCCATCTCACAGTGTGATCGCACTGCTGCTGCCGTAATTCGAATCTCTTCAAGACTNGCTTGAGGGCAACCGATTACAACAAGGTCGACTTGGCCTTTAGGCGCAAGTTCTTCNTANCTTGTAGCTAAATCNTGNTCGGTAAAAATGAGCGATTCTTCAGTTCCAGTCAAAGCAGGGCTTTCCGTATGGCCTTCTGCCCAAAGCATNGCACAACCATAATTCGCAGCTGCTGCAGTCAATGCTTTCTTTGATGCGAAACTGATGTAGGAAGGCAATCCTCGAATCAATGGCATAGGGCCGAATGGCACATTCCACCCTGGTCTTACCTGCTTGCCGATCCAATCGCCAAGGATTGACCAATCTGCCAATGAGGATAATTCACACTCGACATCTACAACGATGTTTGGCACCCGGTTTTCCTCTAAATGCAGGCCCCATTTTGGAGCATAACCAGTCAGGGCAGTAGCTAGTGCCGATAAGCCCGANTCGCGATTTGTGACTAAACCTGTCCATGAATTTGAGAATGCTACAGCATTAGACTCCGCCCAAGAAGCAATTCCTGTTTCACCTTCTACTCCTCTATCATAAGGAGTACAAGACAAGGTGGAATCGATTCCTAATTTCTCGTACGCCGAGATGATTTCGAATTGTTCTTCTAGAAAATCCGGATAATCAATATCCATCTCCTCCATCTTCCTCTTGTCACATCCTGCTGAGTTCAAGGTTGTTGGAATCGCTACTGAACCTTCTCCTGCCAAATCAGCAAGGAATCTTCTCAGCCCATGCCCTCCAGTAATTACTGNAACACCTGAAACATGACTGTGATTAACCTTGATGAAACCTTGAGCGCCTGCTGTTCTAGCTAAATCTATCACCAATCTAGCAGCCTTTTGTCTAGTGAGTCCCTCTGCGCCCGAAAGCATCGATGCGAGCCTTTCGGGTAACTCNATGAAGTGATGCTGGAGAAACACTCACATGAACACTTTGTAGGGAATACACTCTAATCCCAGAAAGTATGTGACACATCTATGAAGAACGAAAAGGGCAAGCGTAAACAAAAAATAATGAAATTTCTAGGTATATCTTCGATTATTATATCACTGGTTTTGAGTAGTATTGCATTGCACAATTCCAGCAATTTAGACGAACTAAAATCTGGCAATGATGGCGAGNCTTCNCTATCTAGAATTGGTAGCCTGTATGGCACNCATGGTTGCGAAAATGGTGGATTTAGTATCCAAATCGGTGCCGATTATGACCGCAATGGAATTCTTGATGATGCCGAAGTCAGTGATATTCGAAATGTATGCCATGGCACACAAGGACCGCCTGGTCCAATGGGTAATAGGGGATATTGGGGTTACAATGGAAGCGATGGAGTAAATGGAAGCGACGGCCTAATTGGTACATCTGCATTTATCGATTCTCTCGTTGGAGAATATGGGCCATGTCAACGTGCNGCCATTATCGAAATGGGAAATAACTCAACCTCAGGAATTGTCGAATCTAGTATCAAAATCTGTTTTGAAGAATTGACACGAGGCCGTCTAACCGACATCAATCCAAATTCAGGCAATTCGTTCTCCACAGCATGTAATGGAGGTGCAACTAATGNTGATTTATTCTTATTCGCNGCTGCGCGTGATGGTAATTGCTTACTATACAAAATAGAAAACGGATTTGTCGAACAAATCTCTGATAACATCGACTTTTTGCCAGGATCGATACTTGGTTTCGAAGTTCATGAAAATAGAATTTGGTTCGATGCAAATGATAGCACAGGTAGGCAGTTATGGTCTAGTGANGGAGANACATTATGGAAAGAAACCAACCTTTCTTCACATATCCAAGAAGGTGATGAAATTATCACGATTCAGGATGAATTAGTTCTCAACCACCAAACTGGAATGACTATTTTTTCACAATCTGACACCATTATTGACGGTGTATTTTCTAATTTGACAAGCGCCAATAATACCTTGATTTACAACACAGCAAACGGTTTCTCGTTGCTAGGAAATAACTGGCCGGGAGAGATCCACTCGGATGCAACCTACTATTCTGATTACTACTGGTTTATCGCAGAGACAGACTCATTTGGTAAGCAATTACACAGAGCTAATTCCTCTGCTGTTGAGCGTATCACTACTCAGTTAAGCGGAATTCCCGGCCAAATTATCAGTCCGACAAACATAGGGAATAGCATCGTATTCGATTCAAATGGACTCGTATCACTTGACACCAATTCACTACAAATCACCGAGTTAAACACCTCAATCCAATCAATCCCTCAAGATTCCGACTGGATTGTAAGCAACGGACTGCTGTGGTTCGAATGTGGAATCCCTTCCAACGGTTACGAGTTGTGTGTAAGCGATGGAGAGAATGCTTGGTTACATTTTGACCATGTAGCAGGGATGGAATCCTCGAGCCCTAACAACTTCGCTGTAGTCGGAGATGAAGTCATTCTACTGATTGATGATCCCCACCAGGGAGGGCAATTAGCACGGATTACAGATACTGGTTTAGAGATTCTTTGGGACCATGATTCTGGCAACCTAGAATCCGGAGTTCATGGACAATTGTGGGTTGGAAATGATTTCGTCTTCTTCATTGCTGATGATTCTATCCTTGGACTCGAACTATTTGCATGGGCACATGGAGAAATGAGCGAAGAATGGATAATCATTCATTGACGCCAATCGTGGCGAGCCGCAAGGGGTTGACGCCATCCTTGCCCGAACGCCCTCTTAGAAACACGAGGTGCTGGCGGCATTTGCCAACGTTTGTGTTCATTCTTTGCTAGTCTAGTCAATACTTCCTTGACTGTTTTGCTATCATAGCCTTCTGCAGCGATTTCAGTCGCATCAAAGCCATCTTCAATATGTAAACGAAGTATCTCATCGAGTACTGGATAAGGGGGAAGGCTATCCTCGTCTTTCTGGTCAGGAGCAAGTTCAGCACTAGGTGGTTTAGTCAGAGTTGATTCGGTTACCACATCAATCCCCATTCGCTTGTTGAACTGTTTAGCAAGGGCATAGACTTCCATTTTGTACAAATCGCCCAATGGAGCATACCCCCCTGCCATATCTCCATACAAGGTGCAATATCCTTGACCAAGTTCTGATTTGTTTCCTGTAGCAATTGCCATTGCTCCGTGAGCATTAGCGTATGCCATCACAATTAATCCACGAAGTCTTGCTTGCAGATTTTCACCTGCAACTGGGTGTCCACCATCCAGAATATCCGTGAGAGCTGAATCTGATGCTGCGTGTAATTCTGTTATCGGTTCAATGATAAAATTCAGACCCAGTGCTTCGGCAGTAGCCTTTGCATCATCGATACTATGCTGGCTTGAATGCTTGGATGGCATAGAAATTCCTGTAACATTCTGAGCGCCAACAGCTGCACTTGCCACACATGCTGCTAAAGCAGAATCTATTCCTCCCGACAAGCCTAGTACAATCTTAGAAATACCGCTCTTTCTGCAGTAATCGGCTAATCCAATTGTTATTGCATCAAGCAAATCATTCTCGTCCTCTTTTAATTCTTCACCGGGTTTGAGAATCGTAACTTCACCATCGCCTATCCATGTGCACCCTTCGGGATTAGACAAGTCAGATAGTAAAACCCCTATGGACCAAGCAGGAGCCACAACTACAGTACCATCTGGCCAAGCGATGACAGAGCGCCCATCAAACAACAAATCGTCATTCCCACCAACTTGATTCGCTAGTAAGAAGGGGTGATTTAGAGAGGATGCTGCACTTCGTGCAACTGCTATTCTAATTCCAGATTTGTTGGCATGATAAGGAGATGCTGAGAGATTTACTGTTGCATCTAAAACAACACCTTGGCGTCCCCATTCTACGATTTGGGCGATTGGATCACTGTCATAATCATTTGGAGTTGCTCCACAATGTTGCCATGCATCCTCACAAATTGTAACTCCGATATCCAGACCCGCTATGGTTCTAGCAATACCTGGCCTTTCATCTGCTTCGAAATATCTCGCTTCATCGAATACATCGTAAGTAGGCAGCAATTGTTTGCGAGTGACTTCTCTGACTGAATCACCAGCTCTAACCACTCCATTCCCCGGTAGTGAACGATCGGCATTTGGAGGGACGGGAGTGCCAACTAAAACCGGAATGACTGTTTCTAACTTGCTAGCTACTTGGTGACATTCGTCTACGAAATCAGACTGGAGCAACAAATCTCTTGGCGGATATCCACTAATCGCCAATTCAGTAGTTACTGCAAAACTGGCTCCTTCATCTGCGGCAATCGTGGCTAGATCACATATCATCTCAGCATTGCCGGCAATATCCCCAACAAGGGGGTTTGCCTGCAATAAAGCGATTTTTGAAGTCATATTATCCCTCTTTGACACAATTGACTCAATCTTCGTCGAACTCTTCGTCCAATTCCCATTCTAGGTCGGATTCTCCTTGCTTTGCAGTAGCGACACGCATCCAAGATAGCACGAACAATAATCCAATACAGATCATTGTCATCGTCGTACCTAGTATCCATGGATTTGTTGCGCCGATTGCATCCTCAAGGAATCCTCTTTCCTTAGTTGGTTTGACGTCGATAAACTCTGATTTATCAGTTGTCTCGCTTAGTGTAACTTCTATTCTTTGCATTCCTGGAGCATCAGGTCGCCAATCTACCACCAATGTTGAGACTGATTGCGCTTCTACGAACAGTGATGATTTACTCAATTGAGTACGCTCACCAGTCAAATCTACGACCTCAACAAGCACTTCGGCGTCACCTCCAAGCATACCATCGTTGCGTACATGGACTTGGACAATTGTCGGCTCATCAACTTCCAAGTTAGATTTTGATAACTCGATTCCACTTTGTTCTAATGAGAAATCAGGAGTATAGTGGACCAAATTCCAAACGCCTGCAGGGAAGGCTTCGCTGTTTCCATCTCTCTCAAACTGATTCCCAGCAATATCTCTGCCCTCAAATCTCATCTTCAATACGGCTTGCTCCTGCAAAAATTCGGTATCCATTCCAGAAATATCAATGGTGCCTGAAAACTCAAGACGCAAGCCTGCGCTTTCACTTCCCTCTAGAGTTAAAGGCGTGGAGCCGGAGATTATGGCATCATTCTGTCCTTTGCTTGTAACCCACCAAAATAATTCAACTGAATCTGTATCGATCCCATAGTTTTCTGAAATTATGACTCTTACAAAGTGCTCTTCAATCTCCAGTATAGAAGATTCTCTTGGAGATGAGAACTCTACTACTTGTGGGCCAACAGCGTCCACTAAAATCCACATTACTGCCTCGGTAGGACTCGTCATGTCAACGCCTTGTTCAGGCATACAATCCACGCTCCAAGTCATAGCATGTTGTCCAGATGAAACAGGCGCATTTAGAGATGCAGTGAACAATCCATCGATTGCTACTGTGGGTGACTTTACACCGTTCAAACGGACTTCAATAGGGCAATCGAATTGCGGCATTTCCATACTTTGTGCGAATAACACACTACCAGATAACTCAAGAGTAGAACCTGGAGCAACACGAGCACCATCGTCATTCAATGAACCACTTTCAACCCAAAGTGAAAGATTGTCTGACACCATCATTTCTGCAGAGAACCTCCATCTATTCTGCGGGAAAGTAGCTATGTCTTGGTTTCCTGCTCTATCATGAATAATTACTGAAGGCTCTCTTCGAGTTTCTCCTAAATCAGGCAAAGTCCATTGAGGTTCAATCTCCAGATAAAGAACCAAATCTTGGTCATATGGCCCCGGTGCAAGCCCATCTAGGTCGTTTACCTTACATGATGCGATAATTATGTGAGCGGATTCACTGTGGCATTGCCTCGTATCTGAGTTCCACTTCAGTGTCAATTTGTCGCTAGGAATATTATCTGCCAACGAGACTTCAATTACATCAATATCGGAAATACCATTCAATTCTGTGAATGAAACATTGAGCCCATACGTCTGCCCAGGATGTAGCCAAGCCCTTCTGCCTTCAACCCATTCAAATCCATCTGAATCGATCAAAGGAGTTCCATCATTCATTATCTGATACATGAACAAATGGTTGTCTGCAGATTCAGAACCGCCGCCTAGTAAATTATGACCTGAAGGGTCTGTTCCGATTACATAACCAGCAACCTTCTCTCCAGGGAAGGCTGCTGTGTCGTCAATAACCGCCTGATAGAGACCGAAATTCTGGTCTAAATCTGTAGGATTAGACAGTGTTCTAGCGATGTATTCACCTTCACTTGGCCAGCCATCCCCGTTGTAATCATTTGCCCATTCCATCCAAAGCATCAGAGTTACATCTTCTGGTAACACCGGTTGGTCAGAGATATTGATAATCAATTGTTGACTTGAGGAAGTTTGTAGGTGATCGAAATATCGTATATTTGAATGCGTGACGACAGGTGCAAGTGGATCTATCTCAAAGGTCCTGTTGAGGACTATTGTTTCTCCAACTCCTCCTCCTGCTAAAGGAACAACGCTCACTTCGTAAGTTAGGTTTCCACTAGTGAATGGAGTTCTTGTGTTGACTATCCATTCATCTCCATCATACCCCGTAGTATTAGCCAACAATTCGCCATTTCGCGTCAATGTAAGTTCATATTCCCCTGGGAATGGTTTCTCGTCAGAGTTGCCATTCTCGAATCCAACATCAACCTTGAATGTCAAATTGTCTTCAGCCATCAAGTAGTTTAAACTTGGAGAAATCATACCTCTGTCAGTGTATATTTTCATGGATTCAAGAATCATATCATTGTCTATTGCTGCATTGTTCCAATAATGAATTGCAGGCATTGAAACTACGCCATTAGCTAATTGTACACGTGATTCAAATCGTAAATTAGTTTGATCATCAAATGATTGCGCAGTCCTAAATCCAGTCATTAAATCATGGATTCCGCCAGATTCATTGTGGGAAATCGGCGCTTCTGAAAAGATGAACAGGTCGTGATCGCCAGTAGCTATAATGTTGCCACCCATTAGTGGCAAGAACCACATTGCAGACTTATCGTCTGAATACATATTCACTATCAATCGATGAGGCGAAGAATCATGAGTCTGAGCTCTAGTGTTGAATTCACGCCAATATTGAGACGGTGTAAGAGTCTGTGAATCATTATTCCAAGTAAGAGCACCCATAGTTACGTCGCCCGAAGAAGTCGAAGAAATAAGTGAAACTTTGAGAGAACATGCTGAATCTGCAAAGAATGTTAGAGGTAAATTAGCCGCTTTGTTCGGCACAAGGCGTGCTCGATTCATTGCTAATACCAGTTCATCGATTGCAGTGGCTGAAACCGTATCTCCTGCATCATAACTTATACTCAGCCCGCCGAGCCGCTGGCTTCCAGCATCGGAAATCAGTTCTATTCTAGCATGGACAAATTCGGTTCCTGCGACTATTTTTACCGGCGGAGTAGTGCTTGTTTCATAATTCAAAAACTCAATTTCTGATTGATTTAGTGACAATCGCAAACTATCAACATGCCCGACACCACCGGTCTGTGCGACAATGGTATTGCCCACCCAAAGTGCAACGGTTTGGATTCCCAGACCTACAGAGTCCACATTATCTGCAGACACTTCGAATGACTTTGCATTTCGTGGAACTAGAACACTTTGCCAAGATGTCGGATTGAAACCAACTGAGAATGTAGAACTAGAATTACCATCGATAAAGACATCCTGATTACCCCAAGTGCCCACTCCTTCGCTGGATGCCGACCACTCATTTCTGCCGTCTTGGTCAATGTCCATACGTGGAGAAATAATTGCACTACTAGGATACAATTGCAATCGAATATTATCTAGAGACCATCCATTGCCTAAGCCCTGATATTTGATTTGAATGAACGATGCTGG
The DNA here is from genome assembly GCA_002709705.1 of Methanobacteriota archaeon. GTDB lineage: Archaea > Thermoplasmatota > Poseidoniia > Poseidoniales > Poseidoniaceae > MGIIa-K1. Next base: position 47,043 of record PAQE01000022.1, read on the forward strand.
TTTGTCGAGGTCAATTCTTTGTGAAGATGAATTGACTTGTGTCCAGTTCCCATGGTCAATTGAAACAAATGCTATGACATCCCCTAGATGGGCTGATTGGAATTTGTATGAAGAGAATGGCATGTTGATATCTAATTCCGGAGATTCTACTATCGAATTAGAATTTCCAGAAATGGTGAATGTAGTATCACTCCAACTTGAATTATCCAATTCCCAACCCACGTCTTCTGGGTCTGAATTGAAACCATCATGGTATTTTCCTCCGCCAGAAATACCGAACAACCTTGGAGAGTCTCCCTGAGGATTTGATGCAAACTCAAGATTTAATCGAAGTGATTTGTGCTTCTGCCAATCTACAGCTGCAAGGTCAATCCAGTGACCACTTCGATTAGTAAAACCAGGTATCGGGACATTAGTATCTGCATCGATAACTGTCCAATTTAGGTGCGCATCCTGCGGAATAATTGCATCGATGTAAACAGGTGAATATCTACCCTCATCAATTTGTTCGTGTGAACTTGCAGACCAACCAAACGAGCGAGTTGTCAAGTTTGCGCCACTAGTTCCCGGAATGATGATGTCATCGAAGAACCAGTAGTCACAACAAGTCCCTGAGCCTGCGTTTTGCCGTGCTCTAACTTGGAAACTGGGATGGTATGCATTAGCGGGAAGATTGTAGTTCACATTGGTAACAGTACCACCAGAAGTTGCACCAGATAAATATTGGATTTGTGTCCAGCCGTTGTTCGAGTTTTTGTATTCCAGGTAGAAATTCTCATTCGAATCCGGTTCTTCACCACATTGGTAGTTTCCTTGCTTGACCCATGCTTGCAAGGACAGTCCAGAGTGACCGGCTAGATTCACTTGTGGGCTAGTGACAGAAACTGAGCCCCCTCTTGTCCACCACGATGCTCCACTGCCTCCACTCATACCACATGTTGTCGCAGTATTCCTCTGACCAAAACTTGAACTCGATGAAGTCCACCCATTCGCGTTCTTTTCAAAATCCCAGTTAATTCCTTGGAATCCAAGAACCAATGCTCCATCGTCATCCAAAGTTAGACCTTGTTTAGAAAATCCTGCTTGTTCCCAATTAGACCAATTGAAGCCGGATGCTCGGATATCATCTCCGGGTGATACTGAAAACGAAACTGTTTGTAGGGCGTGAGTTGCATCTAAGGCAAGATTTGGACCCACTCCCGCTGAATTGGGTCCTGAAATCAACACTTCGGTGTAATCTGCACCTCCGCTTGAAAATACGTTACTTTCATCCAATTCAATTTCGAGGTTGTTTGGTAAAGAAAAGTGCGATAGCGGGCCTGAAAATAGGAATAGGAGACTTAGCGCGAACGCCAGAACTCCTCTATTTGGGGATGCCATGCGTACACTGGATGGAGTCAATGTAATTCAAAGCAACCCCTGCCAACCACTTCTACGAAGTGGGATTTTTCTGATGTTTTCTAGAATTTTGGAAACGACTGTTTCAAGACATGTTGACATCTCGGATTGAACATGGCCACTCCTCGGACGACCAGCGAATTAGATTCGGTTGCACTAGAAACCGAACTACTTTCCACTTGGCAAGATGAGAAATTGTTTGAGGCTACAGTCGAAAATAGGGCTAAAGGAGAGCCTTTCATTTTCCTAGAAGGACCGCCTACTGCGAACGGCAAACCGGGAATTCATCACGTTGTCGCAAGGACCTACAAAGACCTAGTTTGCAGATGGAAAACCATGCAAGGGAACTTCGTTGAAAGAAAAGGTGGCTGGGATACTCACGGACTCCCAGTTGAGATCGAGGTTCAAAAGCGTCTGGATTTGATGAGCAATGAAGCAATTGAAGCATTCGGAATGGAAGAATTCAACAAAGAGTGCCGTGAATCGGTTTGGACCTATGAGGCTGCATGGAGAGAGATGACTGAAAGGATGGCATATTGGTGCGACCTAGATGAGCCATATGTCACTCTACACAACGAATTCATCGAATCATGTTGGTGGGCACTCAAGCAGATGTTCGATAAAGGCCTGCTATATCGTGGATACAAAGTTCTACCATACTGCCCGCAAACAGGAACATCATATTCCAGTCACGAAGTTGCTCTCGGCTACAAAGAAGTCGATGAGCCGTCTGTTTATGTCAAATTCAAACTGGAAGACACAAATGCTTCAATTCTAGCATGGACCACAACCCCTTGGACATTACCAGGAAATGTTGGATTAGCTGTAGGCCCGGATGTAGAGTACGTCAGGGTTAGAGTAACCGCTACGCCAGAAAACTGGGAAGGACATGGCGGAGCGGAAATCGGTGAAGAATTGATTCTAGCCAAGGACCTATTCAAAGAAGTCATTCGCCATCACTGCGAGGAAGTGGAAACCTTCCCGGGCAGCGATTTGATTGGTCGCTCATACGAGCCTCTGTTCCCCGGAGCAGTCGACAGAAATGGTTCTGACACCGCATGGACTGTAATCGGAGCAGACTGGGTTACCACAACTGATGGAACTGGTGTTGTCCACACCGCTGTCATGTATGGTGAAGATGACTACAACCTTGGAATGGAAGTTGGCCTACCTGCGCAACATACTGTAGCCATGGATGGTTCATTCTTGAAAGGAACACACTCAGAACTCGATGGACGTTATGTCAAAGATTGTGACGAAACTATCATCAAATTAATGCATAATGCAGGCCTATTATACAGAGAAAAGATGTATCTCCACGATTACCCTCACTGCTGGAGAACTGGTCACCCCTTGCTCTACTATGCTATGGATTCATGGTTCGTAAAAATGACTGCAGTCAAAGAAAAGCTTCTGGAATTCAACTCACAAGTTGAATGGGCACCTGATTGGGTTGGTGAAGGTAGATTCGGTGAATGGCTTCGAAACGTCAAGGACTGGGCTATCAGCAGAGAAAGGTACTGGGGTACTCCTCTACCGGTTTGGATTTGTGGCGAATGTGGAAAACAGCATTGTGTTGGTTCAACCGAAGAGATGGCAAGCATGGCCAAAGAAGGAAGTCCTGTTGCAGAAGATCTGCACCGCCCATATGTCGATGATACTATCCTTGCATGCCCAGAATGTGACGGCGACATGAAGCGAGAGCCATTCGTAATGGATTGCTGGTTCGATTCTGGTTGTGCTTCATTCGCACAATGGCACCACCCATTCGGTGAAGAAGGAAAGTTCGAGAACAATTTCCCAATCGATTACATCTGTGAAGGAGTAGACCAAACAAGAGGTTGGTTCTACACGTTATTGGCGGTCAGCACCACTGTTTTCGATTCGATATGTTACAAGCGATGTCTATCTTTAGGATTGATTTTAGATGCAGAAGGCAAGAAAATGTCGAAGTCTAAAGGTAACATTGTCGACCCATGGGACCACTTCAACCGAGAAGGAGCAGATGCTACACGCTGGTACATGGTAACAGCAGGGGCGCCTTGGAATCCCCTGAAATTCGACCCTAATGGAGTGCGTGAGACCTACGGAAAGATGTTCCTAACTCTGTGGAATATTCACAGATTCCACTCAGATTACGCTGCACTGGATGGTTTCGATCCTGCCACTTCACCTAGGGGCAAAAACACACCACTCGACGATTGGGTACTGTCACGACTTGCAGAAGTTGTTACTGGAACTACCAAGCAATTCGAAGAATGGGATTTCCACAAAGCATGCAGGGATATCGAAGATTTCGTTGTAAATGATGTTTCAAATTGGTATGTGCGTCGCTCACGCAGACGTCTCTGGGATGAGGCTGACAGCGATGACAAGTTGGCATGCCAACACACATTGCACACGGTGTTAGTGACAGTTTCACGGCTAATGGCTCCAGTCTCTCCGTTCATGTCAGATGCAATTCATAGGAACCTGGAAGGAGAATCCGTGCATATGGCTGATTGGCCTGAATCTGGAGAAGTCGATTCTGAAATCATCGAGACAATGGCTCTGGTAAGAGAACTCGCAGAAACAGGACGCAGAATCAGAGTAGATGCAGACCGAAGACAGAGGCTTCCGTGTGCTGAAGGCTGGATTGTTAGCGGACCTGATTTGTCATCCTTCCATGAAATTCTTGCAGAGGAATTGAATGTAGAAATTATTTCCTTGGAGAAGGACCTAGACCGATTCCAAAAGATCGAAGTCGTTCCAAACCGCAGGTCGCTAGGTGCAAAATGCCGCCAAGATTTGCCTGCTGTTCTACAAGGAATCGCAGATGGTGACAGCGAAGCAATGCTAGCTAGTATCGAAGCAGGTAACCTAGTGATTGCTGGATATGATATCGCCGAAGAGGACATCGAATTACGCCGAGTTGAACGTGAAGGATTCGCAGCACAAACCGTACAAATTGCAGATTCATCTGTATCTCTAGTTCTTGACATGAGCGACAGTCCTGAACTATTGTCGAAAGGACTGGCAAGAGATATTACTCGTAGAATTCAAGCAGCTAGAAAGGACTTGGATCTAGCAATTGAAGACACTATTTCTCTGCAAGTATGGATGAAAGATGCTCCTGAACTATTCGAAGAAGATAGTGCTTGGATTATCAGTGAAACACGTGCAAGTAGCGCACGTTTCAGCATTGGAGAGGGTGACGGAGATTCCTTCGAAGTCGACGGCTCTACAATTTGGTACAAGGTATCGAGGTCTTAAGATGAAGAGAATGTCACTTGCAATTGTAATTGCGCTGAGCACTATGCTTGCGGGATGCTTCGGTGGCGGAGAAACCGTAGTTGATACAGATGAAGACATTGCACCCATTTGGACAAATTACGAGATGATTGATACTCAACCAGCAATTGATCCTTGGCAATTTACTACCATCGATTTGAACCTTAATGAAAGCACAGAAACGACTTGGGCTGTATTCAACAAAGATTACGGAGGAAATTGTTGTGAACATTACCTTGCAACGACAATTGATGGAACCATTCTGAATATCGGAGGAGAATATCCAGTTTGGTCACATGACCGTGGCCATGAATGGGACACTTATGTTCCGGGAGTATTTACTGACCAAACATGTCGAACACCGGTTCCTACAAATCCTGGACAAGAAGGTCTTGGAGAAGGTAGTATAGTTCAAGCAACAAATGGTGATATTATTTCCATGTCTTGGTTCCCTTATGTTGGAGCAGATGGTAAATTGGACAAATTCTATGCCATACTGTATGATGAATCCGAAGATGAATGGACATGGTGTTACAATAGGATGACTGAACCGTTCTATGACCGTTCATGGCAAGTGGAAGTGGTTGGACCGATTTCTTCTAACATCGGAAGTGGAGAATGGGCGAGCTTGGTGGTGTCCAACTTCTGGCACCAAACTCAAAATGCAGGTGGACAAATCAGCGTTGATGGATTGAACTACTATAATTTCCAATTCATTGGACGGAATTCTAACCCTGGAGCAGAAGATGTCGATTTGAACTTCTCAAACATTGGAGAATACTATGATGTTAACAAACCTCACAAAGAGATGAGATCTTTCCCTGTTCCAAGTGGAGGTCTTTACTTCCCACAATACTTCAGCGATGGAACTTCAGCATTCTTGGACACTTCGTTGAACTGGAATAAGCACGATGTACAGTTCCCAAGCGAATACTGCCAACTAGATTCCACAGGTGCTCTGCATTGTGTCAGCCTAGCAGGCACGACATTCACACACCATCTTTCCTATGACGGTGGCACCACCTGGGCAACACAGAACTATTCTGATGAAAGTTGGGCTGCAATTGAAGAATGGGAATTCCAAGCAAACGGTGCACTAGACCTATTCGTTTTGAATGTCAGATACCAGTCCTCAACTGGGCCAGATGTTGATATTCTATACCACGTAAGAGATTATTCAGAATCTATGGCTCCAGATACACTGACTTACATTGGACTTGGCGACCTTGATTCTACAAGCGGGGCTGGAAACGATATCCGATTCGATTTCGCATCATTAGCGATACTGAACGATGGCGGAGTCGTAGTTGCATATCACGACTCAAGTGATCCAGACCCACTATTCGCTGTTGAAATTGAGATGCCTGTCTATGGGCCTGCCAACTAAGAGTGCTGTCTGTTTCGATACGAAACATGACGCTATGTACTACGGAGATTACGAAATACCATGATTACCGCCCACCTTACGGCGTTGAAAGCATCCACCAAAACGCTCCTCTTGATCGGCATGTTGGCCACAGGAGGTTCGGCTGTGTTGACTCTAATTTTGGGTATGGATACGCCCTGGGCACCTTGGGAAAGGCAATCCAATACCATGTTTCCTCCCGTGCTGTTCACGCTGGCTAGTTTCGTAGCCACAGTTGCCTTTTGTGCAGCTACGGTTGTTTTTCACACCTTGCTGAAGATGGCGACCAATAATCCTGACAAGTGGTGGAGGGTCAGCGGCGTAATGTTTCTGGTCGCCTACGGAATGTACTCCTTTGGCTCAGGAACCTTTGAGGCGGCCATAATGCTCAATCTTCTGCACCTAATTGTGGGACTTCCAGCACTCACTCTTCTACCACGTGCTTTCCGTAAAGAACGACACTCTTCACCAAATACGCCAATCGTTTTCTAGATTGTAATGTATTTGTAATGCAACTGCCATCACAATGATGGGTAGCGACTCAGTAAATCCCCTGTATATCGGAAAGTAAAGAGGTAAGTGACCCCTATCTTCAAAACCCCTTGGCAAACGATTTAGTTCATGGTTCTGAAGTCTTTACCTGGCGTAGGTGCTGGCTTAGCACGGAAATTAACTGACCATTTTGGTACTGAGGACAAGGTCTTGCAACTGCTCACCGATGGGCAGACAGAGATTATTGCAGAAGTGGAAGGAGTTTCACTCAAGCGTGCGGATAGCTTAGCACGATCATTGAACGGGATAGAGGATTTCCTAGCAACACCTGAATCCATCCGACTACACAAAGAACTCGTCACAAGTATTGCAACTCACGCAGTAAACGCATCCACTCGCTCAAGGCTTCGTAATCTAATGCCGGTTCGAGATATCAACTCAAGAAGAGAAATCATATCACAGGCGATGGAATGCGATTTCATCATCGAAGGACTACGCATTCCTAGTGAAGTTGAGAGCAATTATGAGCGAGTGGTGGTTTCAAAGAATCCTATTGATGAATTGAAGAGATTCTGTAGAGTCTTAACCCCATCAGAACAAGAAACTTGGAAGGATTACAAGGTTTTCAAATCCGTAACTTGGGTTGGCGCAGATGGACCTGCACAAACCCCTGAGGGGTGGTTAGTGGTTCCAGAATCTGCATCTGTGGATATGATTCTACCAGAGAAGTGTGTCGGATGGTTCGAACATAACAGAGAATCCTTGGAGTTGCTAACTACACTACCGGAAGGAGACGGTTTTTACAAACACTTCAATGAAATCAGAATGACACAATTACGCGAGTTACTAGATGAAATGGCAAACGAAGCCGATGCTGAAGCGATTGCCGATGTTCGCGACAAATTATGGCCTACTGCAAAGGAGTTAGAAAAGAGAATTCACGATGAAGTAGACCAAGCAATGCAGAATGTGAAGCTCGATTTATCTGGTTCTGACATGTTGGAGG
>PAQE01000023.1 GCA_002709705.1 Methanobacteriota archaeon
CCTACTGCTGCATCTACCATTCTATCACATCTCGTTCATGTTCCGAATTTCAGGAGTTTGATCAGCGATGACAAACTCAAGCATTGCAGCCCACATAACGAACTCCATACTCTTCTCNAGTTCTTCTTGNCCACCAACTTCCTCAATCATGTTGTCTAAGGTGTCAGTTGGAGAGTGGTAAGCTGAATAGTCTTCATCATANGCTCCTAGGTGGAAGATTGTTTGAGCTCCCAATTCACGGAATGTAACGTGGTCTGAGCGACCAAATGTATCCTCATGTACATCGAATACTAAGTCAGCATGCTCTTCCCAGTGCTGGTCACAACCAGCTCCATAGGTACCATCGATTCTCAAATCCATTGGCGCTTTCAGTACATTTCTGTGAACGTGCTCTAGAACGGTTGTAATCTGCACGTCTTGGACATTTGGATCCAAATCAGGTCCAGACCATGCATGGTAAGGGAATGGGTCGCCTACACCGTTCTTGTGTGCAGGCCAAGACATNCCCATCATGTCCATGTTGATGTAGAACTCNAACTCTTTGTCGTGTGGCAGACAATAATCACATTGGTTATTTGCGAAAGCATTGGAGCCACGAAGCCCTTCTTCTTCACTTGACCAGAGGGCCAAGAAAGTATCACAATCGAAAGTTAGGTCTGCGAANGCACGTGCATAAAGCAGCATAGCAACGGTTCCTGCAGTATTGTCGTATGCTCCTTCGTAAGTGCCACCTCCAGGTGGGCCGCCAGGTGGTGCAATGTCCATGTGCCCACCCATTCCTTGAACGCAGTTGTCGTTTCGTCCTTGTTTCCAAGCGATNACNTTCAGGCTTTCNGGNTGAGCTANGTTACCGTGGTCTGTTACTCTCAAGAGGTGAGTTTCATAGCCAAGTCCTTCGAATTGACCTTTGAAATATTCAGCCGCACGCTCATAGAATCCATTTCCAGCACCCATCCAGCGGTTCACATATCCGCCACATTTTGTGGTGTCAGAGCATACGCTTGTGATAAAATCAATTTGCTCAAACCATTCTTCACCATTCACTATTGGCATACCTTCGATTGTTGTTACTTCGATCACTTTGGTTTGCCCATCATTGCTCATGAATGTAATATTCACTTCAGTAACATATGGCGTTGTGAGAATCTGTCCATACACNGTATTGTCTTCAACCATNACACTGTGACTCTTCACATATGTNCCGTTNATGAAAATCAAAACATCTGCTTCGGTGGAAATAGCATTTCCTTCNCCCTTTAAGGTAAAGTCATGCCATTCTCCTGAGCGAATAACCGCATCTTCAGGGTCTACGAAGTCGATTTGGAAGGACTCTGCGGGTACAATTTCCTTGACCTCTTCATCTCCAAAGCACCCTGCGAGAGGAGCTATGACGAACAGTGTGGTCAGGACCAGCGCAGATATTCGACGACTCATGCGCTTCGCGCATATTGCAAACCACTTCAACATATGGTACATGTAATTAGCAACGACATGCTAAAGATGTGTNATAATGTGAAACGAAGTATGCGAGACCTCCGTTTCTCCTTAGGATTATTTTTGATAGTTCTTTCAATCCCCATTTTTTCCTTCTCTGGTGATTTACGACTTGAGTGTATAATTAACGAAGGCGACAATTGCAATTTGTACAAGAACACGCAAATAGGCTCACTGTTAATTATGACAACTGGGATGTTGTTAGCAATCCTTTCTCGACCAGGTGGGACGGGATTTGAAGCGTTAGATAAGTTCAATGAAGAGGAAATATTTGATTCCATAGCTTCTGAATTCAACGACACTCCTGCCTTAGATGCAGTTGGTGTAGTTGAACAAGGCTGGGAGTGGGTAGAANACCCAAAGGGCTCAGGCGCATGGTTCACTCGTCCCGAATCGGGTGGTAATTGGACAAGGCACTACGATTGATGGGTGTTATTCTGGTGGCGCCAGTATAGGCCTACTAAATCCCTTTACATCGGTAAATAAAATCCAAAGGGGTTNGGAATGCCCAATTACACTCATCCTAAAATCAACCAGATACAAACCCCAATTGCAACCAAGGTTGGTACTACCGCAGCAAAAACAAANATCGTAATGGCCTTTTTGTTTACTGGTGCTAGTTCTTCTTNAGTTAATTCGTAAAATTCAGTGAATCCACATTTGTTACAGGTTATGATGTTTAAATCAGCAGTCACCGCCGATGTAACTCCTCGTGTTCTAATGTGTCTGGGTAATTTCCAATCAAGGATCCCACATTTGGGGCATTTTTCCGTACCCTGTGTCATATCGATTCCATGANAACCCGATTGATAAATACAGAGGGCTCTCCTTCGTATACCCGTTCATATCAAGGGTCTACCATGTTCAAGCACGATTCCCAATTCAAATGAATAAGAAACTGATGTTGGTAAGCAGCATTATTACCGTAAGGTAAACGCTAATTTTGTGAAGTAGGTTGAATTTTTTCTGGTCGCCCTCATCAGTAGCTCGGTTGGTTGCGGGTATAATTGCGTAGCAAATCAATGCAAATAACGTGGTCGAGCCAGATATTGCATATTGTGGAATTGTAGGGTCGCTCTCAAAGTATAGGCTCACCAAACTCGCACCTCCTAATATCGCTAGCATGATGAAAAATTTGGGCCATAGCGCTCTAATGGCCCTTCCAAAATCCTCGATGTTTAGTTTCTTAAATAGCGTTGGAGCAACGATACTGGTCTGAAGAATAATAATTCCCGCTATCATACCAGGAAAGTAGTAGTGCATGGGTGCGGCTGAGAGAAACTAGCATAAAAATTAGAGTGGATAATCCAGTGTCCAAATATTTCGCCCACCCATCCAGATTTCGGTTGTTCTNATATAAGTAAATCAAGGACTTTCAGTGAGTCTTTTTTTCGCTCACATTAAGTACCGATTATCAGTACGAAAATCATGCCAGACTTTGAGCTTAGTGAAGAACAAGAAATGTTAGTCGCACTTGCTAAAGAATTTGCTGATGAGGAATTGATTCCGAATGCAGAGGAATGGGACCGCAAAGGCATTTTTCCTGAGGATTCAATAAATAATGCCCGGGATTTGGGACTGCTCAATTGCACTATACCTCAGGAATACGGAGGTATGGGTCTGAGCTTCCTCGATGAGGTTCTCATCAATGAGGAATTAGGTAGAGGAGACCCCGGATTTGCTACAATTACAGGGGTTACGATGCTGGCTTGCCATCCGCTAATTTACGGTGGGACAGAAGAGCAAAAAAAGGAATATTTAGGCAGAGTGTGNNATGGTGAAATNTCTGCGTATTGTGTAACTGAGCCTAGTGCTGGTTCGGATGTTAAAGCGATTGCTACAACTGCAGTGCTTGATGGAGATTCTTACATCATCAATGGTTCAAAAATGTGGATAGGTGGTGCAGGTCACGCAAACTGGTTCTACGTGCTTGCTAGAACTGGTAATGACCAATCACACAAATCCCTTAGTGGATTTATTGTTGAGGCGGATTCNGCAGGATTGGAAGTCGGNAAAAAAGAGGAAAAAATGGGCCAAAGGTCGTCAGACACACGTTCTGTTACATTCGATAATGTCGTTGTTCCAAAAGAAAACCTCGTTGGTGGAGTTGAAGGTAATGGATGGCTTCAAGCAATGGTTTCATTCGATAGATCACGTCCAATGTTAGCCTCNCATGCGTTAGGTAATGCNAGAGGNGCTATGGAAGAAGCTTGGATTTATGCTAACGAGCGAATGACTTTTGGCAAGCCAATTTTTGAACATCAATCAATCTCATTCATGCTAGCAGATATGAGCACTAAGATTGAGGCAGCCCGTTTATTGGCACACAAGGCTGCTAGTATGTTAGACAAAGGTGAAAGAGCGACTTTAGAATCTGCTCATGCCAAGAGATACGCTGCAGATGTTGGTATGGAGATAACTACTGATTCAGTTCAAATCTTCGGCGGGTACGGATATTCGGAAGAGTTCCCTGCTGCTAGGAGAATGCGTGGTGCAAAAATCTACCAGATATTTGGTGGCACTAGTCAGATTCAAAGATTGATCATCGGTAGAGAAATGAANAAAAATTTCAAGCAATAAGTCTGGATTGTAGTAGACAGGCTTCGGCGAACTAGCAGTGCTAATGATGGATTTAGAGTGCGGATAGCGGGAATCGAACCCACGACATGAGGTTGGAAACCTCAGGTGATAACCACTTCACCATATCCGCGTATTAGACCATCCGAGGGCATCTTATTCTTAGCCAATTCGGTCTCAATTAGGGGGGAACCTTCCCGGGCGTTCGTGCTCATCCATGACAAATGTGCTAGCCATCCTTTGCTGCAGGTGCCGCCTTCTCTCATCTTTCTTCTTACGAGCATTACGTCTTGCATTCATCGCTAAGAACAGAGCGAGAAGGATTGCCAAGCAGACAGCAACTATCTCCTGAATGTGAGGTACATCCTTCGCTTTGTCTAAGATTTCATCGAAGGAATCGCCATCGTCGGAATTAATCGCTTTGATTTGGATTGATGTNAATGCCATAGATGATGTGGCACCAGGCTCAGATGCTTCGATGACCGAATTTATGTCNCCNTTTTCCACCATATATCCAGAGAAAGCTACGGTTTGAGTGCCGTTACCCGGAATTACNAGAACATGTACTCTCACCCCTGCATCAATAGCATTGAGTGATTTCCATTCCATTCGCACAGTTAGATCNTTTTGAATTAGGTTAGTTACTGAGCAGACGAATGTTAGGCTCGAGTCTAAAGCCAAGTCAATTTCAAACTCTGAAGGGTCACACTCGAGCAATACCTCAGCCGTATTTCTCAGTGGGTCTTCAGGCCAGTGGTCTGCAAGTTCAGCGCCGGGTGAATTGTTATCTCCATAACCGTCGCCGTCAGTGTCCTGATATTGTGAACGTCTTTCGGGGAATGCATCNCCTGAATTNGACCAACCATCTTGGTCATTATCAGGACAGCCAACCAAATCGTAAATCGCATTACCCGCTTCATTTGGACAATTATCACCATTGGTTCCTTCTAAATTGTCACCATATCCGTCGCCATCAGAATCAATCCACTGGCTTGGATCAGAAGGAAGTATATCTGCTCCATTAGACCACATGTCTCCATCATTATCAAGACAGCCTATTTCACCGAATTCTGATGTTCCGCTTACATCTGGGCAGTCGTCGATATTGTTACCAAATCCATCAGAATCATTGTCCTTCCATTCGCTACTATCTGTAGGGAATGCATCATTNGAGTCAGACCATCCATCACTATCTCCATCTGGGCACCCTAGTCTGTCAGTATCGCTTAGACCATATGCTGTAGGACAAGCATCCGGAGTTGTACCATTTGGATTGTCTCCATAACCATCATTATCCAAATCACTCCACTGGGTAGGGTNTGTAGGGAATGAATCCTTAGAATCAGCCCAGGAGTCTTGGTCAGCATCAAAACAACCTAGCTTACCATTTGTTGAAGTTCCTGCAACAAAGACACAATCATCTTCAGCATCATCGTAACCATCGCCATCAGAATCTAGGTATCGAGTAGGATCTAGTGGGAAATCGTCGTTGATGTCGGAGTAACCGTCGCCATCAGTATCAACACATCCAAGTCTATCAATAGTTGAGTTACCATANGTTAGAGGACAATCGTCCGCGTTATTTCCTGTTGGATTATCGCCGAAACCATCACCATCTTGGTCTGAATGTTGCGTATCATCATCAGGGAAGTCATCAATCGAATCTGCCCATCCATCGCCATCAGAATCTGGACATCCTAAGACTCCGCCTTGAGTTGAGTTACCTGGTGNAGTAGGACAAGAGTCCGGATTAGTTCCTCCAATATTGTCACCATAACCATCGCCATCAACATCGTGCCACTGNGANGAATCATTGACAAACCGATCTTCTCCGTTTGACCATCCATCGCCATCATCATCAGGACAACCTAGTGTGCCGTTTTGCCATGAATCTCCCCAAGTATTCGGGCAATCATCAGCTAATGTTCCACTGGGGTTGTCTCCAAAGCCATCNCCATCNGTATCATTCCATTGTGTGCCGTCACTCGGGAATGCGTCGTATTCTACGGTTCTNCCATCNCCNTCNGCATCAAGACATCCNACNAGTATCCATGTNGAGTTACCNGCAAAGTTNGGACAGTCATCCTCACTGTCTGCAAAACCATCGCCATCTGTGTCAACGGACTTCGACGGATCGTTTGGCCATGGGTCATTGTCATCTGAAACGCCGTCACCATCTGTATCTACGCAACCCTGTCTGTCGATGGTTGAGTCTCCCCACACTGTAGGGCAGTCGTCCCAATTGGTAGCAGGGTTAGGATTGTCATAGTAGCCATCTCCATCGGTGTCTAGCCATTGTGTGTCGTCATTGAGCAAAGCATCGTTNANNTCNGANTGNCCATCNCCATCCTCNTCTNGACAGCCATTTCTGTCCANNGTGGAATTACCCCANGTNGAGGCGCATGCGTCTGCGCCTTGGAATACAGTCCAACCACCGTCAGGATCGGACCATGAATCAGAATCAGAATCCGGACAGCCGTATCTATCAGAACTCGAAGTTCCTACCACTGAAGTGCATGAGTCAGGGTTGATGCCTCCTGGGTTGTCTCCGAAGTTGTCTCCGTCAGTATCTGCCCATTGCGTGCCTTCGTTAGGGAATGCGTCACCGACATTCGACCATCCGTCACCATCACCATCAGGACAACCAGTTTGGTCCTGTGTCGATGTACCTGCGGTATTTGGGCAGTCATCGAGTGTGTCAATGTACCCGTCACCATCAGCATCAGCTGATAGATTGATCATCGTATATGGCGCATCAATAACCATCGAGAAGTGTTGTGGTCCTGTTGGAATATTTGTTCCATTAACATGAATTTCCCACTGCCCTGCAGCAGGTGAAGAAATCGTTGTTCCAATGAGATTGTCTAGNTTNTTTCCGTATTCAACCCAATTNCCGCTTGGGTCCTTAACTGCGAAATCAATGTCATTCACTAGGTTTGTAGACGCGGAAGGTGTGCTTGGAGGGTCGGTCCATGAAACCATCACCTTGAGGTCTGGTGCTCCACTTGGGACCGTAAACTTCCAACTTCTGGAATCTCCAGTGTTAACAGACTCGTTGTCGACCCATGATGTGTTCACTGCTCTATCTAGGTCTAGTAGACCCCATCCTTCGTGATTGTTTGGCGCAGTTTCGCCAGCTCCATTGGTTGATGAACCATATTGTCCAGTCATGTCGTGAGCGCTTACTGCAATGATTCCCTTGACCAGCGCACTAGTAGGGTTGGTATGGTTCAAATTGTCCATAAGGTGTTGGTAAAGCAGTGCAGATGCTCCCGCAGTGATTGGTGTAGCCATACTGGTTCCACCCATGTATGTGTAATCGGAATTGGTGTGCGCCATCCATCCAGTGCTAGTTGTCGACCTGCTTTTTGCTGAAAGAATGAATGTTCCAGGAGCGGAAACATCAGGTTTCAATCGACCATCATCAACAGGACCTCGGCTTGAGAATGCAGCCATTCCTTCGCTATTGTTTGCAATCTTGTCGGAATTGATTGGGTTGGTTGGATAATCACCTGGCCACCAACTTCCCCACTGGGAACTGATTTGGGTGCCACGATCATTTTCAGATGCACCAACCGTTAGCACGTTCTTGCTAGTAGCAGGTGAGCCCATGCTGTCGTCATCGATTTCTCCATTGCTATTACCATCAGTTCCAGAGTTACCCGCAGCGAATAGAATCAGCATTCCACTGTGGTTTCTTGCTGAATAATCAGTTTGCATAGAACTGGTTGTATATTGGCCTGCGACTGAAGAACCCCAAGAGTTTGTGTGGATGTGTGAGCCATTATCCGCAGCATCATCGAACATGTATCTCAAGTCATCAGGAATACCCATCAGTGTGTAATCGTCACTGTAACCGTAGTTATTCTCTACAAATGTAGTCCAGTCAGTCCATACTTCGGTTGCTTGCATGTAGAGCCTTGCTTCAGGTGCAATACCTGTAATCGCACCAGATGATTGGGTTCCATCTCCTAATACAGAACCAGCAACGTGGGTTCCGTGTCCTGAGTCTAGGTCAGATGCACCGTCATTGTAAGGTGCGTTAGCTAGGTGCTGAGAGGTGGATGGGATTCCATAAGCGTGGATCCCTACAATATGGTCCTTGAAATCAGGATGCATATTGGTATTGTTCACTCCATTGTCAAGCCCTGTATCAGAGACTGCAACGATGATTCCAGTTCCATCTAATGCATTCCAGGCTGAGTTGATTCCAGCCATTTGTGTAGCATTCCAAAGGACATTAGCTCCGACAATTTCGTCTGCAACATCGTTCAGAATCACCTTCTCGAACCTTGGTTCAAGCCATTCCACTTCCGATTGCTCAGATAGCCAATGAACGCCACTGGTTCTTACCTCGACGGTTGCCCACCTCCAACTGTGGGAATGAACCTCAATGTCACTTCGCTCATAGATGCCTTCAGGCAGGCTGTCTCCTGATAGAACTACATTGATGATGCCCATCCCTTCAGTAATGAACCAAGAATCCATCTCCCCCTTTAGCGAAGGTAATAGATGAGGATGCAGTTTTGCCGAAGGAGGCATTTTGATCATTCCGTTGACTTCCAGTTTTGCTAACTCGGAAGGAGTGTGCCCATCCAATTCACAGTGGAATGCTGAATCTGGTAGGAATGACCAGCATTCGATACCAGCATCTGCCAAATCATGCACCCAGTTAGAGGGCACAGGATATTCACGCGTCAACATCCAAAATCCGTGTTTAGGGAGGTCCGCAATTTCCTCAATAGGGATAGATTCAATGTCGCCATTAGCCAGTCCAATATTCTCTCCGTGACCGCTTTGAGGTTGCCAAGCTGCGACAGAAGTGAATGAAGATAAAATCAGCAAGCCTACAAGGGTCATTGCACGCATGTTACTCTGTTGTACAGAGAAGGGCATGAATGTTATGATTTAACGCACCTTCATAATCTCAAGGCGCGACGGATGAAATATGGGAGCAGGGAATCCGAGGGAAACACAGTATGACCATCTCTCTCCCGAAGAGCTGAATTCTTCCAAAATCGAGATTTTAGGCAAACAGATTTGGAGAATTGTGCCTTACGGCCTGAACTACAAAAAGCGTGCTGTGACCGGTATTTTAGCGAACGGAATGGCCAGATTTGCAGATCTACTTCCGTTCGTATTCATCGGTTTCGCAGTAGATTACTATGCAGGTAATGAAACCGAGGGAACATTCGGTAGCATGCGAGATTTGCTCGATGACACTGTTTTCCCATTGATTACCGATAACCTAGCCATAGGATACGGACTACTCATTTTCCTCGGCTTTGCAAGCTTAGCCGTGTTTCAAGGTATCAGCGAATATTGTTGGCAAACCTTGGGCTACAAAGTCCAACATGACCTAAGGCTAGATGCTACAAAGTCACTTATCGACATGGAAGCATCATACTATGATTTACGGCAAACGGGTCAGTTGATGAGTGTGCTTTCTGCCGATGTAAATCAGTTAGAGGACGTGATCAGTGATGCATCAACCTCGATAATTCGAATTGTTGTGACATTTGGTACAGCATTTTTGATTCTGGTGCTGATGAGTTGGAAGTTGGCTGCAGTTTTGTTCGCACCCCTACTCCTGATCATTCCACTCGTGTATTTGTTCTCAACTCGTGTTCAAAGGAAGTATCGTCAACAAAGAGAGTCTACGGGTGACATCACCGCAGTTCTTGAAAACGTAATTTCTGGAATTTCCGTTGTTCAAGCCTACAATGCTCAAGAATGGGAAGCAAACCGTGTTGATGAAGAATCAACTGCCTACAGAGACCAAGCAATAGGTGCGAGCAGAGATAGAAACCGCTTCTTACCAGGTTTGTATGGAATCGCCGGAATAGCGTTCGGTTTACTGGTTACTGTTGGAGGCTACCTCACAAAGTCGGGAGATATCACCACTGGACAACTGGTAACTTTCCTATTAATTTCAACTAGAATGACCATGCCTATGTTCATCTTTGGTATGCTTGTCAATCAATTACAGAAGGGCGAGGCAAGTGCGAGGAGAGTCTTTGCTTTAGTCGATTTAGAGCCCACGATCACAGATAAGGAAGATGCCAAGGAATTAGATGGTGCAATCACTTCAGTCGAATTCGACAATGTCCACTTCACTTATCCTGGGACCTCTACCAAGGTCCTCACAGGCATTTCTTTCAAGGCAAATGCAGGTGAATTCTTAGGCGTGATGGGCCACACAGGGGCAGGAAAAACCACCATTCTGAAGTTATTGATGCGTTACTATGAGCCTCAAGAAGGACGGGTTCTTGTCAATGGCATCGATGTTCAGGATTTGACGCTTGATTCTGTTCGAGCGGGAATGGGATTCGTAAGTCAGGAACCATTCCTTTTCTTCGGAACTCTGAAGCAAAACGTTGCATACAACCGTGAATCAAATGATGAAGAGATAATTAAAGCACTAGAATTAGCAGGTGCTGCTGATTTCGTAAATGATTTCGAGGATGGATTAGATACCATGGTTGGTGATAGAGGTACCATGCTGTCTGGCGGTCAAAGAGCAAGAGTATCTCTTGCAAGGGCACTGCTGAAGAATCCAAGCTTATTGGTCTTGGATGAAGCATCTAGTGCATTGGATGCGGAAACAGAAAAGAGAATCCAAGAGAATCTTATCGCTAGCGGAGGTAGTAGAACCACGATCGCTGTTGCTCATAGATTGTCTACTATTCGTAACGCAGAGGAAATTATCTCCATGGTTGATGGTGCGATAGTTGAGCGAGGTATACACGAAGATCTAATCGCCAACAACGGAGTGTACGCTAGCCAGTGGCAAATTCAGACTGGGCAGCGCTGATTATGCCCTGTCTTCCACACGCTTTCTTCTCTTTTCTTCTAAGTCAGGAGCGAATCTCTTGTCGCCTTGAATGATGACCATTGATACCAGTAAGAATAGCGGGAAACCTACAACGATAGCCCACACAGATAATGAGAAGTTCAGCAAAGTTACTTCCTCAAAAATCTCAGCGATAATGATAATTGCAATCACCATAATCACTCTAATGATTGTAAGCCAACTACGAATTAACATCCAAATTTCTCTAGCGTCATTCGTATCATCTGGCGCATCAACTCTCTCCCGAAAGGTCTGCGCCATAGCAGGCCCTGATTCTTGAACCGAATAAAATTAGTCAAGCAGTACGGATTCTATCGTCTATCTGTTCGCCTACTCCAGCACTTCCGCCGGTCCTTCGAATCTCTTTCCATGCTTTGTTTACTCCAGCACCGTATGCCCAATGGGCTAAGAAAACGAATAACGGCGCTAAGAAAACAGTTCCGATACTTCGATGCGGGCTGGTTCCGATTGCGGCCCCAAGCCAGGAAATACCGATGTATATCCCTGCTAGTCCTAATGGAATGTGGAATGCAATTCGTGAAATATCCCACTCGCCGCTCAGAGTGAACCAAGTATCAGAAGCAGCACCTCCAGTCGCAGCTCCGAAAATCACACTGATTGCAGCAGCGACTACAATCCACGGGAAGAATCCAATTGCGGTGTGCGACCATTCTGCGATTTCTGGCCAGCGCTTGTTTGCGACCATCCTAGTGTAGCCATAATTTCGCATTTGCTTCATGTATGGTCTGAATGGTCTGCGGCGTCTATGTGGCATCACATTTTCAGGGTCGATAAACAGCTTGTGCCCTTTTCTCTGGATTTTTGCATCCAAAACGACATCTTCTGCACCGATGCATCCATCTTCGAAGAATCCAACTTCTCTCAAGTTAACCATTCTGTGCGCACAGTTAACACCCGGGTTGTGAGTGATTGGGACTAACTTTCCTTTTGGTTGAGCGCCATATCTAGTTCCAGCAGTCATAAACTTGGTACAGAATGCAACATCGGCACACTTGGCGCCGAATGGGTCCTCGTCAGGTGCAAAGTTTGGGCCGCCTACAGCCCCTACTTTGGGGTCATCGAACCAACGGACCAATTTTTCAACCCAGTCTAATGGAGGTATTGTGTCGTCGTCGGTGAACAAAACAAGGTCATGGTCCATTTGCTCTAAAGCGTAATTACATGCGTTTGCACGGTTGCGTGAGGGGTCATCTATCCAAGTTGCACCGTACTTTTCGCACACTTCCTTAGTGTGGTCCTTAGACTTCGAATCTGAGATCACAACCTCAAAATCAGGATATGTCTGTTTTGAGAGTCTTTCAAGGACGATTTCTAATTCGTCCGCGTTGTTGATTGTTGGAATCAACACTGCAACTTTGAAGGGTTCTCCATCCTCTTTGAGCAGCGGTGCAACATCTGCCATATTTTGTCCACATATCACCCCTTCATCAAACCATCTCATCAATATGCGAGGAAAAATTTTCACTCTAAACCCGCGCGTTTTTGCAGTTTGTTGATTAGAAGGTTCATAAGCCTCCCAAGTCGCAAACACTGCATTGGGGTGCTCTCATGTTGAACGTCACAGCCCGTCAGGAACTCATGTCGACCATTGTAGAAATACTCGGAGTCGTCGTAGAAGAGGCAAGACTAGATTTTGGAGAAGATGGATTAGCGGTTAGGGTTGTAGACCCCTCGCATGTCGCTATGATCAAGATGGATGTAGACAGCGCAGCTTTCGATACTTGGGAAGTCGATGAAACAAAACTTGGGCTTGAAATGAGAAAAATGAACCAATTCATTTCAGTAGGCGCCGCAGGCGATATGGTTGAACTTGCATATAGCGAAGATTCCGGACAAGCAAAAATTTTGATTGGTCGAATCGAGTTGAATTTGCGCCCATTAGACAACTCTACCCTGAACCATCCAAACGTTCCTTCGCTGGATTTACCATGTGGAGTTACAATTAGCGGTACAGAACTTTCTCAAGCACTACGTGCATCAAGGCTAGCAGGTGATTTAGTCAATCTTTCACTTTCTGAATCCACATTTACTGTTGATGTCAAGGGTCCAACCGACTCGATTAAACTCGATTTCAGTGCTGATGATTTGATGGCAATTGATTGCAAAGAGCCAGCTCGCTCTCAGTACTCTTTGACCTACCTTACTCCACTAGCAAAGATTTTCCAGAAAATCGATAATGTAAATTTGAGATTTGGTGAAAATTTCCCATTGAAGTTGACTTTCGACTTTGCAGATGGTGCCGGTCACGTCGAGTACTTCTTGGCTCCAAGAGTCGAAGGCGACTACTAAGTCTAGTTAGTAACAAAGTAGAGGCAGTGATTGTCCTCTAGTCCGTGAAGATCGATTTGTTCTTCTATGGTCAGTCCNGCACTTTCGAGTTGTTCACGCACCTGACCNAACACTTGTCTTTCTCCTCCNTCACTGAACCTTTCAGANGCNGCTTTCAGAGAGAGCAACCCTTTNCCTCCAGGTTTTAGGAAGCGCTTTACAGCCTTGATGAAAATATCAGCTTGGCCAGCTTGGGATACATCTTGCAATAACCAATCGACTTTGTTGGCTATCATAATCCCCCAAGCAGCATGCTTCCTAGCATCGCCNAGTACNGGAACGAGNCCAGGTCTTAGAGTTGATANATGGACCAAATCTCTCAAGCAGCGAGGTGATAGGTCGACGGCAATTATCCTGCCCCCCTTCTCGTTATTTGCACCGCAAACATGGTCGTGAAGATGTGAAATTGAGGTGCCATGACCTGCTCCGAGGTACAGACAGGTCTCACCTTCATTGGGTAGAAGTTCGTATTGGCTTTGCCTAGAACGAGAAAGTCCCGCTCCCAACTTAGAGCGAGTCGGGTCCCACCTGCGATATTCTTCTCCTCTGAATTTGCGTAGAGATTCACCATACTGAGAGAGCTTTGGTACTGCATTAAGAGTCCAAATTGAGCGACCATCAATCATGACTGCCCAGGAAAGACGGCGCTTCTTTCCCATATGCTCACCCTTGTCGCGGTTTCGAATTTTCATTGCGGATAACTTCGACTCTAGCAGCCACTGCATCTACTGCATCCTGGCTCCAAACTTCGCCACCGTATGCATCGCATCTTGCTGCAATACTTGCTTTAGCGGCAACTGTTCTCGCAATTTTCCCTCTTACCCACCTAGGTGAGCGTGAGATCCATGGGTGCATGAAAATGTGGCCGTGTTTAGGAGATGGCGCACCGGTTTTCAGATGATTGAAAAATGCCTTCTCTGCCCCTAAGATTTGCATTGTCCCTGCCGGCAATCTTGCAAGGCGTGCTCTACCATGCGCTTCTACACACAATCGAGCAGCTAGAATTGGTCCTAATAATGCTGATAATGAAGGCAGGTGGGAAGTTGCTAATTCTCGTACTACATTCTCCATTCTATCTAAGCGTCCTTTGATTTCTCTAACACTTGTTGCCCAATCTTTCAGGCTATCCCATTCAGCACCAGTAGGGCCTTCAGGAGGCATTCCAATGCCCAGAGTTTCTGCTAATACGGAGAGGTTATCGGATTCTGTCACCTTCTTAGCTAGTGCACTTCTGTCACGCTCAAATCGTGCTTCTGGCAAGAAGAGACCAACCCATTCTACCAATCGTCCTTCGATTGTGACATATGAAGCACGCAATTCGTCTGATGCTTTCAGAATGTGTTCCAGGCGGCGGTCGGGGTCGCCTGCTGCAGCATCTACGCCTCGCTTTGAAAGTAATATAGCGGCTTTGTCAAGGCATTCTAGGGCCTCTTTACTTGGCATAGGCCAATCAGCATCTGGTAATTCCTCATGGCCATGAATCAAAGGTTTCGCTTCAGGGAATCTTTCTAGCAATCTTTCTGCTTCAGGAGTTAATGCTTCATGTGCAATCATATCCATCCTTGAGCAAACTGCATTTGTGTCATGCCAGCCATCCCACTCTTCGGAATCGAGAATGTTGCAATTTGAGTCGGCAACTGCGGCTGCCCTCCAGTCAAACCATAGCCACATATGGTAGTCCAGCAGAACCCCCTTGATGAAACAATTGCCCTAAATATATTACAAATGTTGATATAATGAATGTGTTAGTATCTTCCTATGTTCTGTCCAGAATGCGGTACATTGTCATTCCCTACACCATCGGGTGACATCAATTGTACAAATTACAAGTGCGGATATCAGGGTCCTGCAAATGTGAAAGTTAGGGGCGCTGACGGAAAAGAAGTAGATCTCTCAAAAGCATCATCTTCCACTAAAGCTGAGACCCGTGTCTATGAGGTCATCAAAGACTCAGACGAGATGAAAGGCGTACTAACAGTTGGAGATTACATGTGCCCTAAGTGCGACGGAGTAGAGGTGTTCTCTTACCTAGAACAGACACGTTCCTCTGATGAACCAGAAACTAGAATGCTAACCTGCAAAGATTGTGGCAATGGCTGGCGAGAATACTGAGTGGTAGTGCATGCAAATTCGAGTTTTCCTTACTTGTCTACTATTGCTTCTTCCCGGTTGTTTTTCTGATGAAGAAGGCCCAGATTTCAATGGTAAAGACTTAGGAAAAATGGATGTTTACAAATTCACACTAAGCGATCAGAATCAATCTGATTTTTCACTGAGTGATTTAGATGGGCAAGTTGTTGTGCTAGCCTTTGTCTATACTCGCTGTGACGATGTTTGCTTACTAATTGCAAACAATTTGAAAATTGTAAAGTCTGAATTGACAGAAGAAGAATTGGAGAAAGTGTCATTCGTTTCAGTAACAATAGATTGGCGCCACGATTCACCTGAAGTTTTGGGCGATTGGGCTGAAGAAAAAGGTCTTGATTGGCCACATTTGACCGATTGGAACTCTGATGAAATTCACAGCACATACGAAGAGTATGATGTAACACCGTATGATGATGAAACCTACCAAGACATACACCTGCAGCCAGTCTACATACTGGATACTAACCTAGACGGAAGAGTCGTTTGGACAGAATATGATTGGCCAATCGATTTATTTGTCGAAGACCTCCGAACAGTCATTGATTTGGAGTGAATAAGATGTCAGTTTCTCAGTGGCTAATGTTGGTGGGCTGCCTATTATTCATTGCAGGCGGCGTTTTCACATTCATTGAGAGCAGGAATTGGCGAGTATCTGTGGCAATGATTCTCTTGGGTATTGCTAATGGCCTACTACTCTGGGAGGCATCGCAATGAGAGTTCAAGCGATTTTCTTGACTTTGTTGCTAATGTTACCGGGTTGCTTGTTTGATGAGGAAGAAGAAGTGATCAAGTTCAACGGTCGTGATTTGGAAGGAAGTGCGACTTACAGGTTCACCCTGGAAGATGCTGAGGGGCCTTTATGGAGTCTTGATGACCAAGAAGGCAAAGTCGTAATTCTGGTATTCATGTTTACTCGCTGTGATAATACATGCCCAGTTACTAGTCAGAACATTAAATCGGTGCAAGATGCTCTTACAGAAGAAGAACTCGAGAAAATAAGCATAGTCTCAGTAACTGTGGATTGGCGGCATGACTCTCCTTCAGAATTGAGAAATTGGACCGCAGATAGAGGATATGACTGGCCTCACCTTACAGGTGCTAAGGAATATCTCGACCCGGTGTACGAAAATTATGGAGTGTTCCCCGTTGAGGAAGGGGATGATTCGGACGAAGGTTACACGGTTGCTCATCCTTCTCCCACCTACATCCTCGATACTGAGTTGAAAGGTCGTGTTGTATGGTCAGATTTCGATTTTCCAATTGATTTATTCGTCGAAGATGTCAGAACAGTGCTGGAGCACTACTGATTATTTTTGACAGGATTTACACCAGAATGTAGAGCGTCCACCTTGGACTAACCTCTCGATTGTTCCACCACATTCACACTCTTCACCTTCCTTGTCATAGACCTTGAATTGGTGAATGAAATAGCCTAGAGTTCCATCGACTCCTGCAAAATCTCTCAAGGATGAACCCCCGACTTGGATTGCTTCAGCTAGAATGCTCTTGATTTCTTTAACCAACAATTCACATTCCTTTTTCTTGACTTTATTCGCCATGCGTGTAGGTGAGATTTTGCTGCGATTTAGGGCTTCACAGGCGTAGATATTACCAACGCCAACCACCACTTTTTGATCGAGGATACAGATCTTGATTGCGCTCTTTCTTTTCTGCAATTTTCCATACAAGTCGTCCGCAGTCCAATCTTCGAGAGGTTCGGGGCCGAGATGGTCCAATAATTTGTGAGATGTTCCACTGAATATGTCTAGTACGCCGAAACGCCTCGGGTCATTGTAAACTGACATGCTGCCATCATCGAACAGAATAACCACGTGGTCATGCTTGCCTTCACACTCGCTGGCATCGAGAGTCCATTTGCCGCTCATTCCCAAATGGGAAAGGAGAACATCACCATTGTCTAAATCGATTAGTAGGTATTTTGCGCGCCTTCTGATTCCTGTTACTGTGCGCCCAGTTAGCCGCTCAGCAAGCCCTTCAGGAAACGGGAATCTGAGATTTTCACGGCGCAAGTCTACGCCATCAATGCGTTTACCAGTCCATGAAGCAGCCAGCCCAGTTCGAACGGTTTCGACCTCTGGGAGCTCTGGCATGACTCAATCGAATGGCTTGACCTCAATAGTATTGATTGTCATAGTCCGGACAGTCTGTAAGCAGTCCAAACCGCTAAACCAATCATCAGTAGGCCAGTTACCTGATTCAGAATCTTCTGATTATTCTGAATCTTCGTCAATATAGCGGAATTGGATAGTAGTAGTGCTACAAGCACATACCAAATCGTATCGATTGTGGCTCCCATGATTGCTATGAACCATTTGGTGTCACTTGACATTGATGGGTCTAGTACTGAAGACAGTACTGCGAGCATGAAAACGGCAATTTTAGGATTGAGGAAGGCGATGAAGAACCCTTCAATGAATCCCTCCCTCTTACCTTGTGAGTGTTCGATTTCTTTGGCTTCAGCCCGCATCATTTCTATTCCTAAGTAAAGAAGAAATAATCCGCCAATGATCTGCATTAATGTGAATATGTCTGGATTGTTTTCCATAATTATAACAAGTCCAAACACAACTGAAATTGCATAGAATCCGAAACCGATTCCATGGCCTACTGCACAAGCTAGACCTCTGCCTCTGCCGCCGATCATTGTGTTACGCAAAACAACTGCTAAGGATGGACCTGGAGAGGTAGCACCGAGGATAAACAACACGGCTGCAGCAGAGATTGCGGTTAAGTCCACGCACCTCGCAAGGCGCTTGCAGACATGACCTTTCTGTTACATCACGACAGGTAAGTCAACTTGTGAGCCCCTAATCGCTCGGCAGATTCAATTGACGCTCTCATGAAATGGGCCTGAACATTTACCCTGTCAAGGACCGTTACAGTTGCCTTGACCAGAGATTCAGCAGCAGATGGACGTTCGTCAACACTTTCTTTCGCCATGGATAGCAATTGGCTTACTCCCTCTTTGTACCTTTGCTTAACTGCGTCGCAGTGCCTCAAACGCGATAAATTACGGAATCCTGAGATTGGATTCCGGATGTAGGAATTGCATCTTCCACAAGTGGTAATTTACGCTTCACAATACGGAAAGAAACTGGCCCTTTCACCTTGCAAGAAACTCCTGCCATTGCCAAACGTCGCCTCGCCTTTTCTCGCGCCGCTACAACTTTGCGAGCGCGACGGCGAAGTTCTGCTAAACCGAAGAAATCTGCAACCGGAGCTTCCCTCGTTTCAGTCTTCAACCACCAGTGTTCACTCTTGAGTGTTCTTTGCTTTATGGCCTTGCCCGTGGTAAGGTCGTAGGCTGCTATTCCTGGGTTCTCTCGATTGTAGGCGCAGGTATCCATTGCTATCCAAGACGGCCTTCCATCATCGAGTGAAATTTTAGAATGTGCAATTTGCCCACTGCGCTTGAATTTGGTAGTTGGAGTATGACCGAACAGAATACATCGCTCTTCATCGATTGCTTCATCGTGTTTGAAAAACGCTCTTCGTATCCATAGCAGAGTCTTTTCATCTTGTTCATCGAGTTCCATTCTTGGATGATATCCTGCATGTACCAACCTCCAATCATTCAAAATGAGGTGACTAGGTAAGTCAGCAAGCCAAGCACAATCTTCTGCGAAGGTCAATTTGGCTCGATGTAAATCTCCCTTTGCAGCAACGATGTATGAGCCCCAGGTCGATGCTCCCCCCTTTTCCATCCAGACTTTGTTTAGTTCGATATTTGTTGCTTGAAGAGATTGAATTGCCATCTGTTCATGGTTGCCTTTGATGGCATGGATTTGTGGGTGTTCGCGAATGTATTCGATCACTCCTGCTGAATCAGGTCCACGGTCAATCATATCACCGAGTAAAACTACTCTGTCTTCTGCTGCAAGATTCAATCTATGCATCAACGCCCTTAGGGTGCCTAAGTGTCCATGTACATCTCCAACAACCCATACTCGGTTGCCGGCAAAAATACGCTCTTGCAGGTCGGCTTCAGTACCTCGGTCGCGAACGGCCGGGGCACGACGGATGTCGTGTTTCCATCCCATGGATCTCCACCGGAGAGTATGATCCTCTCCGGTTTCACCGCACCTATGACGGTATATTGTCTTCGGTTGATTTCACTAGTCAAAACATCGTTTTTGCGACCTTTTTCCATTTTTCAGAATTGCTATCAAACGGTGAGTCCATAAGCGAGCGTCAGCCGGCTTGGTTCATGTCCCGTGAACTAATCCGTGTCGAGGGTGTCGACCGTGCATTCGGTCCAGTCACGGTTTTACAGGACATCAATATCATCGTGAATGAAGGTGACCGAATCGGTATCGTCGGCCACAATGGTGCTGGTAAGACCACTTTACTCAACACAATTTCTGAACAGAAACAAGATGTTGGTGATATTGAATTCGCATCAGGTATTAGAATCGCCTATCTAACTCAGATC
>PAQE01000024.1 GCA_002709705.1 Methanobacteriota archaeon
TGATACAGCGCAGTTAATCGTTTTACAAAAAATAGGCTAATGAACAAATATTATACAAAATTTATCTCGGATGTGATTCTTATCGATTTTTAAAACTACGAAAAACAGTTAGTAAATCGCTGCGAGAATAACCCCCTTGTGGACTTATCAAAAAGTTACCTCCGAACCCGTTATACCCCCCTGCCCCTTGAAAGGATTTAGGGGAGTAGGATGACTGAAAATTGGCCACCCGAAAAAATCAGCCTATCTCCTGGCAAAAGGGTTCTTTTTCTCACCAAAGACTTGGACCTAATCAAACAACAATTGTATGATGGACTGAATCTAAAGATGAGCGATATTTCTCCAGAAGATTTACTCGATGATATCAATACAGACGTAATGACTCCCGCTTGGGTTTGCTTCGACCATGATCCTTCTGAAATTGCAAAGAATGCTTACGCTGGCCTAATGCATGATGGAATGAGAGTTTTCAGTGAGAACGCTCTGATTAACGGCGGTTTTGAAGTAATTGTTTCTGGCCAAAGAAAGGGTACTGGTTCTTCTCGCGAAACAGCTGCTCAGTGTGAAAGATGGGCTGGAATTAGAATCGTCATTGCTTCATCATTCGCCCCTATACATGAAAGAAATAACATCAACCTTGGACAGTTGATGGGCGATTATGAGATGCTGGAGAGATTACAAAACGGTGAAAGCGTTTCTCTTGAAGAATTTACTTCCAAATACGATCCCGTTACAAGATTGATTGTAGAGAATGGTGGTCTTTTCCCGTTTGCTGAAAAATTGTCAAGTAATCAAATTACACTACCACCTCTAGACACTCCGAACTCTCCAATGACAATGGCTGAGAAAATAATTTCTCGAAATTTAGTTGGCCATGTTGAAGGGCAGTGTGTCAAGCCACACGACCCTGTGATTGCCCAAGTTCAAGGCGGTTACAGCCATGAATTTACCACTGCTCAGGTCCATACATTCCTGAGCGAAGAATATGGCGCGGATTATTCGCTCCCTAATCCAAACAAATTTGCAGTATTCGAAGATCACCTATTGTATGCAGCTCATAATCCAAAATTTGTACCTCACATGCACAAAGTTCAGACATTGAGAGATTTACAGGTTAAGTTCCAAAGGCACACTGGTGTGCGAGATTATTCTGCTGTAGATGGTGTCTCGCCGGGAATTTGTCACCAGGTTGCACGTGAAGAATTCATTGAAATTGGAGATTTCATACAAGCAACTGATTCACACACTTGCATGGGTGGAGCATCTAATGCGCTAACATATGGAGTTGGAGCTACTGAATATGCTAGCTTGGTATATTCAGGATTCACATTTGTAAAGGTACCAGAATCAATTCGCTTTGAATTAACAGGAGTACTAAACGAAGGTTGTACAGCTAAAGATGTTATTTTGTTCATACTTTCAGACCACGCTCGCAAAGAATTAACTCTCAATCGCTCAATGGAATTTGGCGGCCCTGGCCTTTCCTCCCTATCAATTGATGAAAGGGCTACTCTCTGTAACATGGCGACAGAATGTAGTGGGAGAACTGGAATTTGCGAAGTTGATGATGCGTTGTATGATTGGATGGAAAAGGCGCAAGGATTGGATAGAGAAAGAATGCGTAAACTTTCGGTTATGCCCGATGAAGGTGCAAAATACGATGGAGGTGTCCACACAATCGACCTCTCACAAATTGTCCCTATGGTTGCTCATCCAGGTAACCCCGACAAAGGAATCCCTTCTGACCCGACAAACGGAGCGAATATTTCTGACATAGGAAAGGTCCCTATCAATATTGCATACGGAGGCTCCTGTACCGCGGGTAAAGAGGACGATATGGCATATTACGCTGAAGTTTGCCAAGCAGCAGATGATGCTGGTTTGCGGGTAAAAGACGGTGTTGAGTTCTACATCCAATATGGAAGTGGGCTGGTAAAGGATTTGGCAGCGAGCAAAGGTTGGCATGACTTGTTCTTGAAAGTTGGAGTGAAGCTAATTGACCCTGGTTGTGGTGCATGTATTGGCGCAGGACCTGGTGTTTCAATTAATTCAGAACAAGTCACTGTATCAGCGATCAATCGAAATTTCCAAGGACGTTCTGGGCCGGGTAAATTGTACCTTGCAAGCCCATTGACTGTCGCGGCTAGTGCCTTCACAGGGGAAATTACCGCTTGGAAAAAAGGATTTTTTGACTAAGTGATCCTATGTCTAAACGATTGATGGGCGCATTGAGTGTTTTAGGTGTAGTTGGCGGAATTGCGTTCACGATTTATCTTACCCAAACCTTGTTAGCGCCACTTATCGAAAAGGCAACTTGGTTCCCAGAAAATGGATGGGTTGGAATTCTGGCGTGGTTATTATTGTATATCGTATTAGCATTACTTGCAGCTCCAGCAAGTCTGCACAAATTTGTCTCAGGTGTACTGTTTGGATTTTGGGTTGGCTGGATTATCGCATTTGTCGGAGCTTGTCTGGGCGCAGTTCTACCGTTTTGGTTGACTAAAAAATATCTGTACAACTGGGTAGATAAGAAAATGGAAGGCAGAACTACACTGCGGGCAATGAAAAAAGCGGTTGGTGTGGATGGTTTGAAATGCGTCTTTCTTACAAGAGTAAGCCTTGTTATTCCCTATCCTGTATTGAATTATGGATTCGGATTAACCGATGTGACATGGAGAGACTACTTGCTCGGGTCCACAGGAATGGTTGTGCCAGGCGCGCTTTATGCATATTGGGGATCTAAAGCTGCAGACATTTCAGTGGCTATGAATCAAGGCAGAGATTGGACTTATTGGACTGCATTAGGGGCGTCAATTATTCTGACAATTTGGATAATTGTGTATTTGCGTAGAATTACTCTGGCTCACATTGCGCTTGAAGAGGCAGAATGAACGCCAGTATTCAAGAACCTCGGGCGATGGGGTTATGTCGCTTGAGGCCCGACGTCATTAGGACGGAGGAGGACCTGTAAGTTGGTGATACGCGTGGCAGGCATTGCAGACAAAATGGCAAAAAATCAGAAACAAATTGCGATTTCTGAATTCTTTGAAAAGAACAAACACTTTCTCGGATTTGATTCCTTACAGCGATCGATAATTACTGCCGTAAAAGAGGCTGTGGATAACTCACTGGATGCTTGCGAAGAAGCAAGAATTTTACCAGACATCAAAGTCAAGATTACTAAAATCGATTCTAAAAAAGACATCTTAGAATTACAAACCGAAGATAATGGTCCAGGTATTCCCCAGAAAAGTATTGAGAAAGTGTTCGGTCAACTCTTATTCGGTTCAAGATTCCATGCAATTAGACAGAGCCGTGGACAGCAAGGAATTGGAATTACAGGAGTTGTAATGTATTCGCAACTCACTACTGGAAAGCCAACGCATGTACTCTCAAAGGTCGCTAATGACCCAACAGCTGTAAGCGTCAATATTGGTCTTGATACTCGTAAAAATAAAGCTGTCAAGAGCGAACAAACTCGGATTATTTGGGAGAATGATGACCTCACGATGAAGGAGCACGGGCTTAGAGTTACAACCAGGATGAAAGCAAAATACCAGCGAGGAAGGCAATCTGTATTCCAATATCTTAGGATGACAAGCATCGTCAATCCACACGCCGAAATTACATTCACAGACCCCGATGGTGAAACCTACCATTGGCCAAGAGTTACTGAAAGATTACCATCAAAGGTTGATGCGATTAAGCCCCACCCGCACGGAATTGAACTCGGCCAATTACAAAGAATGTGCCGAGAATCAAGCGATTCGCGAATGACCGTGTTCCTGCGACAAAACTTCTCGGGCGTATCCATGCGTGCGGCCAAGGAATTGTGCGAGGCTGCAGAATTGGAAATTACAATGAAACCCAAGTCATTGAAACCGGACGATGTGCGAGCCCTGCTAGAAGCATTCCAAGGAGAAAGGGAAGTAAATGGAAAAGCGATAAAATTGCTTAGCCCACCAACTAATTGTCTATCTCCAATTGAAGAGATGTTAATCAAAAAGGGATTATCGAAAACCATCGATTCCAAGTTCGTAGCTACTATGACAAGAGCTCCTACCGTAAGCCACGGCAATCCCTTCCAAGTAGAAGTTGGACTAATATTTGGAGAAGGAATGGTTGCTGACAAACATGTGGAGGTTTTGAGATTTGCAAACCGTGTTCCACTGATGTACCAACAGGGCGGATGCCTACTAACCAAAGCGATTGAGAGTGTTGATTGGAGACAATACGGATTAGAACAAGCGGGAGGCAAGGGCGTTCCTAAAGGCCCAGCGGCAATCCTAGTCCACCTCGCTAGCACCAATGTTCAATTCACATCCGAAGCCAAAGAGGCTCTATCTGACAACGAGTTCGTTTTCGAAGAAACTCGCAGAGCGATGTTGGAGATGGGGAGAGGCCTTAGAAAGCATCTAGAGAAGAAAAAGAAAATGGCAAAGACTCGAGAAAAGTTCGAATTGATCAACGATATTTTGCCAGCTATCGCAGAAAAATCAGCATCTATCTTAGAGCGCCCTATACCTGACCTTGCGGGTTCGATTACCAAAATTATGAGCGCTGTAATTTGTAACGAATCTACTACATGGAATAAGGAAACGAAACAAGTCGATGTTTCGATTACACTATTCAATTACACTTCTAGAGCTCGAAGTTACTCCTTGTTAGTCAATTGGCCAGAAAAATCGGGTGGCGAAATGGTCGGAAATGAACGTGGTGGAAGAAAGGAAGCCATGGGAATCTGGGGCTGGAAAATCGAAACTCTTGAGCCGGGAGAAAAAGCGGTTGTCGAATACTCTCTCTCCAATTTAGAGAAAGGTGATTGGACTGAAACGGAGGTCTTTTTCAGAGGCAGCCAAGATGTTATCGGAGCTACTAAACTCGACGAGAAAATGCTAGTTGAAATACGGAAGCAAGAAGAAATTCTCAATCAAAGCGATGTCCCTTCTGGAGATAATGGAGAGACTTCTGAAAATAATGAAGATGGTGTCGCATATGAACCCGGGGTGGTCGAAGGAGACTCTGGCCAAACCACTTTGTTTGGAGGTGAAAATTGATGGCACGAGTAAATGACCCGGAATTGACAAAGGCACGACTGCACCTTGTTGTCGAGGAAATGTATGACAGGATTGTGAAGGGCGAGCCCCCGACGATGACTCTTCCTGTTAGAACCAAGAATAACATCGGATTTGACAAAAAACTTGGAGTATACAAGTATGGAAAGAAAAGGTCTACTCGTGACGCAACCAGTCTTGGTTCTGCAAAAAATCTGCTGAGAGCTTTACACGTTGTAGAGTTCATTGAGGAGATGATCGAGGCTGGTAAATCATCAACCTTGAGAGAGATGTACTACATCTCAGAAAGTTGGGGCCTAGGAAAATTCGGCAGTCAAAACGAATCAAACAATTTAGCAGAAGATCTCGAAGTCGTAACTACTTGCCTAAGAGAGGATTTCAAATTAAGGCCTGAAGAAGACGGTGCTCGAATGATTGGAGACGTTACAATTGAGGAGTTAAATCGTAGGGGACAATGGATGACAATCAACGCTCGTGATGACGTTGGAGATTCTGGCTATGGCGTTCCATACAATGTAGAAGCTGAGAAAATCAGATTGAAGGAACACGATGTCAATTTCTTGATGGCGATTGAGACTGGTGGTATGTTTGACAGGCTGGTTGAAAACGGATTTGATGAAGAATACAAATGTGGTTTGATTCACCTCAAAGGACAGTCTGCTCGCTCTACTCGTAGAATAATGAAGCGTATGAACGAAGAGTGGGATTTACCAGTTATAGTCTTCCTGGACGGTGACCCGTGGTCATTCAGAATCTTCGCGTCAATCGCATATGGAGCGATTAAGACTGCGCATATTTCTGAATATTTGGCTACCCCTTCAGCATCATATCTTGGTATCACTGCCGATGATATTCTAGCTTACGATTTGCCGTCTGATGAACTATCGAAGAAGGATATTGAAGCGTTGAATGCTGAATTATCCGACCCGAGATTCGCGGATGGTTGGTGGCAAGAACAGATCAACATGATGCTTGAAATTGGAAAGAAGGCTGAACAGCAGTCTCTAGCTAAGTACGGTTTAGATTTCGTAACAGATACTTACCTGCCAGAAAAATTAGGCGAAATGGGATTAGCATGAAGGCGCTTGGTTGAAGGCCTCTAGCCGTTTAGCGATGCCCATGCAACCCGCAGAGGAGCACTCCCCTTGGCCAAAGCGGATTATGATTGCAGGCGTGGTCGCCGGCTTAATTGGAGTTGTTGCATTCACTGTAGTTGGTGGTGATTTAGTAGATTACATGGATCCTAGAGAAGTTTCTGACTATCAAGTCGAATACGATTCTGGGACCAATACTGTTCTGACTTTAGAGCCAGGTTGCTGGGTCGTAAATGTTGAAGGTGACGAAGATGATTATACTGTCAAATTCCAATATGTGGAAAATGGTGCTGCAACTGACACGGTTTCCGACGATTGTAGAACCGATTTTCAGGCGGCAAGTACAGATGCTGATTTTTCACTTATCTCGAAATTAAATATTGAGGAAACCTCCGATGTTTTAGTTACAATTGAATGTGAAGATTCAGATGGATGTGATAAACCATTATTATTCACAAATTCGGAAGATGCACTCTTAGAGATGTTTGGAGATGCTGGACTATGGTTGATTATCGCAACATGTTGTAGTGGAGCGATTATGCTCCCCCTAGGCTGGATTCTTGTTTCAATAAACAATAGTAGAGACAGCAAAGTTATGCTAACTCAACAGCAAATTGTAGATGCTATGAATCCATATGAGCAAGAAATGAATCCAAATCAAGAGATTCTTACTACCGATCAATTGTACAAATTAGTCCGAGGGGAGATGCCAGATTCTGAGCCTGAACAAACTAATGTTCCAAGCCCGTTTAGTGACGTAGATACAAGAGTCAAAGCACCAACAAAGGCAAAGACTGGTGGCTCGATTAACCGTGCCAGTTCTTACACTCATGAAAATCCGCCAACCGACGAGTCTTGGAAGAACTGGGATGAATCTTAGCACAATTGCGACGGGTTCTTAGGCAACCGGTGCTAGGTAACCATTGGTTGTGAAGTCATGGTAGACCTCGACGAGGCCCTTGGGATCCTACAAAACAAAGCACGGAGAGCCATTCTTGAGCGATTGGTTCGCGAACCACACTACCCGCTGCAACTGGCTAAACAGATTGGGATATCGCAACAAGCGGTTATGAAACACCTTAGATTGCTAGAAAATGTCGGTTTCGTTGTAAAAATGAAAGCTGCCAGCAACAAAGGTGGGCCTCCAAAAAACATCTATTCTGTACAGCAGGCAATCTCGATCCGGATTGATTTGGGGCCTGATTTATTCCAATGCAATCAAAGGATTCTCCCCGCAGGTGGGCCGCTGAAACTATCAAACAAATTGCAGGGCGATATGGTCAACATAGCGGAAGTTGTCAGTGGTAGAAAGATGATTGGCGTGGGAGAAGGTGCACATCATCTATCAGCGATATCCGAGGCAATAGAGAACCTAGACCGGGAAAGAGATGCCTTGATTGCCTTACACCAACAAATCAAACAAAGAGTTTCTACGACAGTAGATACAGACTTTGAATCCTATGAACAACGGTTAATGGTTCACAATATCTTGGAGTCACCAGGTTCGAAATTCAACTTCAAAGAATTCGCACGTGAATTAAAACTAGGTGCAGAAGAAAGTGAAAAATTGATGGATGAAGTTAGAGCGAGAATGGTTAGACAGTTGGCTGAAAGAAGTGGCCAATTCATAGCAGGGCCTCAAACAATCGAACTGCCTTGGTGGGCAGCATTGGGCATTGACCCCACTGAAAATCAGTGAGGCCAATGCCTTCAACTCACTCAGTTATCGTCTTCGTTCAGAACTGATATCAAACTGCTTTGCTCTGCAATGCGGTTCTTTACGTCAGCACGACGACCCTTGCCTACTAGATAGAGTACACCGAATAGGGAGAATGTTAGCAATAGAACACCAAATGGTATTGCCCAATCGCTAATGATTTCTCCAGCTACATCTAGGAACGGAGAATCGCTTGATAGCTCATCGCTGACAACTCTAATGTTGTCAGATTCGCTAACCTCTACAATTGAGTTTGTTGGGTCTACCACAACAACTACATCATGAGAACCTGCTGAAACTGGGTAAAGTAAGTACAGCTCTATCTCTCTTGCATCTTGACTTGCGTCTGGCGCCAATAGCGCTCCAACTGTTTGGCGCATGACAATAGAATCTTCTGGGCATCCATTCTTTCTGATGTCCTTCAATACTTCATCATCGGCTTCACTGAATTCACACAATACAACTTCGATATTTGTAGCGTGAACGTTTCCAGTATTCTGTAGAACGACACGCACAGGGATTGTCTTGTCAACTTCATTGCTAGTCTCGGAAACAGATACTTCAGAGATTACCAAGTTAGGTGCGCGTAGCCTTAGGGTTAGAATGAATTCGTTAGTATCTAACATGTCTCCTGCCCATTCTGGGCTGTCGTCATGGTCACCATCGTTTTCCATGTTTCCAGCTGCGCTAGTAACCTTCAATCCGATATATCTTGTATCTAGTTTAGCGCCTGTTGCAATGTTTACTGTTGCGATCATCGTATGAGTGGTGTATGGGTCCATTTCTGGAAGTCTCCATTCATTTATGTCCTTCATGTATACACATACATCGTCTGGGAATTCATCCGCTGTCGAAGTTGTCTCAATGCACTCCGTTTCTACGACTAAATCGCTTCCAACGTAGTTGACCATCTTCCAATCAACGCTCCAATCTGATAGAGCGCCCATTCCTGGCAAAGTGTTCCAAATCACGTTGCCAGTTGATCCATCCTTGGACGAAGTATGATTGTGTAGTGATGGTGTATCCGGTACATTTCCTGCATTGGTGATGTTGACTACGAACTCAACAATTCTGCCCGGTGCACTTGTCTTGACTGCATTATCGACTGATGAGTCCATACTGATTTGCATGTCATAGAACTCGTTCACTGTTATCTGGAACATTATCTCGTCACGTAGTCTGGTCCTATGTCCAGTATCATCCGGATAATCTTCCTCGCTGAATGCTTGGATAACTACTGTGTAGTCACCTGCTGGAACTTGTGTAGGTACATTGATCGTGATATCTACAGTTTGTGAAGTATCACGTGTTAGTTCTGTCAACAGGGAGCGCGGAATATCGATATCCCATAGCACATCAATTCCACTGCCTGTTTCATACACACGTCCAAGCCTCAAGTCATATCTATCAGGCCCATTTCCTGCATTGGTGACAGTTGTTGGAATAATCCATGTATCACCGGGGTTTGCAGAGAAATCGGTAGTTTCAGCATCCGCAACCAAATCGAATACGTGAATCACATTGGTTGAGAGAATAACTGAGTCTGCAACTCTTGGATATCCTTCCAAGTGAGCCTTGACTGTTACTGCAGGGCCTAATCCTGCATTCGCATTATACGGTGCACAAACTGCCACGCCTACCGTGTAAGTCGTGCCAACTGGCCATAACCTCGGNCTATGTGGGTCCGAAGGGTCTCTTGGNCCAGGTGCGTTAGAGAANTCCANTGTTACNGTCCAATGGTCTTGCCTCCAAGTATTCATATCGACTTCATCAGGCTTAGCTTCAGGAGCGCCTGGAGTTGAGAATACNAGATACCCTGCCTCGTAATTCTTGATGACATTCAAATCGTACTCAGCGCAGGTTCCTGGCAGAATAATTTCACTTGTGTCATATATTTCGAATACGATATTTCCTATCGACCTAATCGAGACNTTTATCCATAATTCAAGAACATCNAATGTTCCTTTCTCTAAGGATTTAATCGGCTCTCCTTCAGACCAGCCTTTCACATAAATNACGAANGTTCCCGGATCTTGGCTAGTAGGAACTGAAATTTCCAAGTTCTTGGTTACAGACTGCCCTGGGTCCAAAGCAACTTGCATTGGGAATGCAACCTGCCAACCGAATGGTAACAGCCATTCTTGCTGTCCTTCGAGACTATTTGGATCATAGAACGCGAATGTATCATGCACGTTGCCTGTATTGGTAATCGTAATCGAGAAAATTGCGGTTTGTCCCTGTTCTACATCTGCCATACGATGGCTTGTGTCCAAATCGATTCCGTGAACAACATCCATCAGGGTTAGTGTAAGACGCTCAGATCTGATTGCAGGGTCCTTCATTGAAATCGCTGTAACTACGATTTCCGCCAATTGGTCTTCCTGTGCTTGGTAAATCGATGGTGCTCTAACTCTCAAGTACATGCGAGCCATTTCTCCACCTTCTAGGAATATTGGAGTGTCTGGGAAAATTGCAGTGTGGTTGTTAGAGAAATACAGATTTGCAGTCCAGTTCTCTGGCATTCCTGACAAATTCAAATTGTAAGTATCTGCAACTAGGTCCTTCGGCCCAGGTGTAGTATTGTTGATTGTCAGATTGTAAATCGTCTGCTCTCCGGGTTCAATAACATGGTAATACGTCTCTCCTTCATCGAATTCAACATCGACTTGGCCAGTTAAGACGTGAGAGTAACAGATTGTCCACTGTGCGCCGTTGCTTTCATCAGAACACTTGTTTGTATCTGACCAAGCAATGTGTGCGCCACTACCAAGGTCGTTAGCGAACGCCGGTGGTTGTCCAAGAGATGGTTTAGACAGCTGATTAGGCCCAAGTTTGAATGATGACCACGATGTTACTGCAGTTGAGTTCCACGGGTCTAGCGCGGTTTCGCCCGGACCTGTATTCTCTGTGGAGTTCAGACGGGTGTAGAGAATTTCTTCTCCAGCGCTTGCATTTCCAAAGTCAAGCCAAGCGATGTGAATGTTGTTTTGGGGGTCAGTCAAAAGTGCTGGATAAGCAGAGTTCTGGCTGCTGCCTTGTGGCATTTGTTGCCATCCTTCAACTTCAGAGATTGGAGTGTCTTCGATTCGCTTAATTGCGTAAGTTGACAGCCCGTCTGAAACTCCGTCCCATTCTCCTGCACCCTGTAGCCTTAACTTGGTGTAGTAGATTTCGTATGGTACATTCTTTTCGAATCCATAATCACGTCCATCCATCCACGCAATGTGAGTGTTACCTTGCATATCTACGCCGATTGAAGGGTGGAATGAGAATGCGTCATCAATAGTTACACGTGTGTCATTGACGACAACCAAGTGGCCTTCACTTCCACGACCCAAGTCTTCTGCATATCCATTACCAAGAGTGGTATGTCCTGGGTTTCCTGGAACCCATGATGGATCGTTGTCCATCTTACCGTACGGGTCCAAAACTGTCATGAAAATTTCACGAGAATTGTTGGTTGAGATGTAAACCATTGCCTCGACTAGAAGTTGCATCTGGCTTGCACCACCAGTACCGGATGGGAACTCGTAGGTTTGCCCGCCCGCATCAGTGGCACGAACTGAGTTACCTGGGCAGTTACGTGTTGCTGTTGATACGACGCCATTTGGACACTGCGATAAGTCGCGCATGTGTGATTCAATGTTGTTTGCGCCACCGTAGGATTGTCCATACAATCCTACAGGTACTACACCGGCGTTCACACAGTTATCGTGGGCTTCGTTAATCGAAGTTGTATCGTCAGCCTGCTGAGATGGGTCGCCATCCTTTGGCCCTTCATCAGATACAGGTAGAACAATCTTGGTAGCATTAGGATTCCAACGGTGATCAGATGCGGTTGGAGGGTTTCCTGGAACATTTCCAACAGTATCCTTCCAAGACAAACATGCCCAGTTGGAACCTGGTCCCCAGTCTTCACCAGAATAGCCTGAATAGGTTGCGCCGTTGTAAACAGTACCGGGTAGAGTTCTCAAGCCACCAGAATCATCGTTAGCAACTAATCCAAGAGGCGTGTTACGTGGTCCTGAGTTCTTGTTGTGCTGAGCGCAGTTGCCTGAGCTAGCAGCTCCTGGCAAGGTGTTTCCTAGTCCGTAAATTGTTTCGTAAACTGTCATGTTTCCTTCTTCTAGCATTGGCTTTATTCCCTTGAAATTTCCACCAGATGCAAAGTTTCCACCGTAGATTACAGTACATACGTCAGCCCACTCAGAATACATAGAACCTGATGTATCGACTACGAATACCAGTTCTACCTTACCTCCACGAGTATCGTCCCATGCGATTTGGACGTAATCATTAGCATCTACAACGATATCTGGATGTCCCTTGTGACCAATGATTGGAGTTAGGAGTGTATCATCAAACAATACTATCACGTTTTGAACGCTATAGTCTGGCTGAAGCATCTTGTAGTAAATCTGGGGTTGCTGGAAGAACATGTCAAGTTCATCATAGTTATCTTGCCAAACAATGTGTATGTTTCCTTTAGAGTCAACATCTATTGCTGGCCAATCACGATTGTTGATGTGCTGAGCAACAATATAATCGTCAATTGCAGTTAAGGTTCCGTCGTCAGAAACCGATCCATCCATTGCAGTATTGAATGGATGTAATGCAGTATACATGATCTTGTGCTGTCCGGAATGATCTGCCCAGACAATGTGAACGCGATCATCTTCATCAATTACCATATCTGGGTGGTAGATTTTGTGAAGACCTGCTCCTGTTACTTGTGTTGCATCAATTAATGTGTCACCACGTGGTGAGATCATCGAGTAATACAGATGCTGATTGGAGCGACTCCAAACAACATGCACGTTGCCTTCCGAGTCGGCTGCAACCGCTGACATGCGGTCAGACGAGCCCCCACTGTCCACGACTTGAATCGCTTCAGTAATGACAACTTGCGTTGCTGCAGCTGGGGCTGCCATCATAATTCCAGATAGTGTTGAAAGCAGCATAATTGCTGCAAGGCTAATTGACTTCATTTTTTGTCCCATACAGAAACCTTCCTAACGACACTTTTTCGTATCACTACTGGTACTTAACCGCGACCCCCTCAGGTCATACGCGCAAAGTTTGCAATGAGTGTTTATCAAAGCCAATCTGTAGGGTCAAAATCATCTCCGAATGACATGGATTCATCCGCTTGGATTTCAGTAGGTTGAGGAGAAGAAGGTCTGCCAACCCTTTGTTTGGAATCTTTCTTGTTTTTCCAATCATCAACAGGACCAGGCGCCCCGGTACCTACTCCAAAAGTGTACTTTATTTCGTGAATTACTCCTAATTTTGCTAACCATAAACTCCGCAAATTTTGCATCATTTCGTTCTTAGTTAATCCGTCAAACCAAAGAGGTTCGCTGACATTGAATGCTTGAAGTGGGCCTGGTCTTTCTTTACCAGAGTGCCCAAGATGAATCCCCCAATCGACTCCTGATGCTATCAATTGCATTCTGCATTCATGCATCCAAGTTTTCCACTCTTCTTCGTCGGTTTTCATTAACCCTCGCATAGCTTCTTGTTGCCCTTCGTCCACTCTTGTCATGGATGAGATTGCAAGTAAGTCTCTACCTTTCGGAATAACGACTGCGAACATGTGACCATTCTTGCCTTGAGGGTACTTCACTAGCAAGTGCATTTGCGCCCGAGGGTCGTCCTGTTCTCTGATTTCGATCCTCTCGCTGGCAAGCCATGAACGGACAAGGCTCTCTGCTTTCTCGGGCGACATATCCACTCCGAAACACTCCACTAACTTGAACCGTTCACTTCAGTAAGTCACGTAATTTTTTGATATCTGCACTTACTGTTGAGTTGTATTTCATCCTACGTATCCACTTAGCAAAATCGGAGACTGCATCCCAAC
This sequence comes from Methanobacteriota archaeon, assembly GCA_002709705.1. Lineage (GTDB taxonomy): Archaea > Thermoplasmatota > Poseidoniia > Poseidoniales > Poseidoniaceae > MGIIa-K1. The sequence continues at coordinate 13,750 of PAQE01000024.1, forward strand.
CATTAGCAAATGATATTGCTGAAATCCAGAATATAATTATCACTGAAACCCACAATGCTACAATTGCTAATCCCTCTTGCCAAATCTCACTACCAAACATTCCGACTAAATCATATTCAAATTCGGCATTATAGAAGACTGTGAAAACGGTAAGAACTGTCGCCATTATTGGCCACCATAACATCGAGCCGAACATTCCAAACAGCATATGGTAGGACGTTCTGGCGTCCAGACCTTCATCGGTACGATCTCCAAGGAATCTCCCTAATGCGATTTGCCAACCCATGCCAAGAATCAGAGTTGGTAGGAATAACATGAATGGTATGAATTTCAATAAATCCACTACTGCTCCAGCTGGAGAGAATCCTCTTAGTCCATCAGAATTAGAATTGATATCCCGTGCATCAAGTCCGAATTTGTCCAGATTGTCTCCAATCTTTGTAGCTATTTTCTGTACTTCGGCAGATGCTGGTTCACTCTTGAGCCTGCGAACTTCTAGAACTTCTTCTCTCCATGTTAAGTCGGGTTTATTCTCAATACGTCTCTGAACGTGAGCAATCACAGAATCTCTGTGAACCTCACTATATGTGTCGCGATTTGGCGTCATTGGTTCCAACTTTTCTTTCAACTGATCTCTTAGCCCGGTTACAATTTCTGCAGGAGGCTCCATCCAATCTCCAGCACCAATGGTTTCAATCAATTCATCCGGAAGTTGGTCGTGAGGCAATTCAATCGGTTCTCCATACTCAACCCAGCAATCTGTTCTGAATAGATGTCTTGTCCTGAAATGAAGCCCTATAGGAATTAATGTAGGTATTTTGCTTCCAGTTGCCTTAGCATGGGCTGCTGCTGCCAATACTGTCCTAAATGGTCCAGTTTTGAGTCTTATCAAATGGCTCTCTGAGTGACTGGTTCCCTCAGGGAATAATGCACAACCAAATCCGTGCGAGATTCCGGTTGCTAGGTTGAGGAGAGAGCGCCCATTGAGATAATTAGCTTCTTCTTCAGAACATCCTCCACGCAATAATTCTGCCTTGCGAACTACCGGTTGAACTGCAAATTTACGGGCCCAGAAACCTAAGATTGGCCGTGTGACTAAATCATGTCGGCCACCGACTACGAATTTCTTTGGATGTGTTAAGAAGATTGAAATTGGGTCCATCAGACCATTAGTGTGCCATGCTGAACACATACTACCTCTATCAGTAGGAACGTTCTCTATGCCTGAGGTTTCAAAGGTTCTGAATTGAGAGTACATTGTTCGTCTGAGCATGAAATATCCTAGTTCGGTAAAAAACGGTGAACCTGGATAATTTTTATCAAAAGTAGGAAGGGGAGCATCCATTAATTTGTCATACTTCATTCGTGTTGCTGAAGCGGAAAGTTCAGGCAACAAATCGCCATGATGGTCTCTCGCGCCATCAAAACCCTTCTTCATTCAGATGCCCCCCTAATCGCTTTGCACAAATTTGCCAGTGAGGTGAAATCTGGCGGATTTGGAGGATTGGCATTAGGGAACATAGCCGGAAGAGCCTTGCCACCATCGCCTTGTTTACGCGGAATGACATGAACATGAACATGAGGGATTTCTTGGCCTGCTAAAGGACCATCATGGATTGTGACAGTGAAGTCTGTAGTTTCAAAGTAATTGGATAGTTTTGTCTGGGTTTGCTTCACTCCAGAAAACAGTTTCATTAAATCAGCATCAGATAGATTTGCCAATCTCTGAGAGGGATTTTCCAATACAACTAGAGTATGGCCCGGCGACCGTGGGAAGACATCTAGAAATGAAGCCCAGCCCTCTCCTCGACAAATAAAGTTCCCAGGAATTTCTCCTGAGAGGATTTTCTCGAAAAGAGTTGGCTCTGCCATGGACATTCGAAGTACGCACACCTCAAAGTTTTGAGGGTGTTTTATTCGCTAGGAGATAGGACCCAAGTTCCTCTAGTTCCCTTTCGAATCGCTAAAGTGGAAAGATTACCATCACCATCGATTAATGTATGATGTAACTGTTCTTCGTCCTGCTCGGTAAAGTCGGCTCTTTGATGTGTTCCGCGACTTTCAGTTCTAGAAATAGCACTTCGGACAGTTGCTATAGCCAATCTAATTCCTGCTTTCAATCTCAATGCTTCGAGTAGATTGGTATTGAATAGTCTGCCAGAGTCGTCAAGATGTAATTTTCCAGCAGATTCAGACAATGCGCCCAATGATTCCAACGCCGACTCGAGCCCTTGTGCATCTCTAGAATAGCTCATGCTTGTTTGCATAATATCTCCCAATTTAGCAAATAATGGCCCTGCTCTCTGTACTGGTCCTTCTTCAGCACCAGCCATGTCGAGATCTAGATCTGCTTCTGCAGCTCCAAGTGCAATTTCAAGTGCTGCTCTTCCAGAATGTGACGACTTAGATGCATGGCTTGCAGCGTGTTCTCCGGCAGCAGCCCCTCCAGCCATGCAGTCAAGTAATCTATTGCCTGCAATCAAGCCGGCACCATGTAACCCAGAACAAGCTGAGTCCCCTGCTGCGTATAACCCTGTGAACCAACGGGACCAGCGTCCGGTCACAGCACGCCCGTGCTCATCGGTGGCTATTCCACCGATTGTGGTTGCAACCCTTGGTTGAATCGAAACTGTTTGTTTCTTCATATTGATTCCAAGTCTTTGGTTAACTAACTCGAAGGTTTGAGCCCACCAAACAGAGGATTCCCCCATATTTCTAGCATCTAAAACTGCATCGGAATTTGAGCCTATCGCAGTGGCTAAAGCTGTCGTATCAGCGAACAAATCGATATCTATTGGAGTTCCATTGGAATGATGAAGGGTTGCTCCGTCTGCTAGCAGACCGATTGGCAGCACTACTTTGGTTCCACTTACTGCTAGAGGCGCCCATGCAACGAATTCTAAATCCCTAACTGCAAGACCTGCTTTCATTGCTAAGTCCAAGCCAAGGCTTACTTTGCTGCCCGTCCAGATTCCTTCGTATCCGCCGTCCGCAACAATTACGCATTTTGCCTGTAATGCATTGAGAGAACCTGTGGTCATGTCTAATGCGATGACACCATGAACTTCTTCCCCTGAATGGACCAATTCCAATGGAACTTGGTCGCCTCTGCGAACTACACCTTGCTTCATACACTGCTCTTCTAGAACTTGTTGAGTGTCGCGCACCATTGAATCTCCTGCTCCCGCTAATCGCGGTAGGGTGTGGCCCGATGCCTTGCGAACTAATGGGATTCCATCTGCATCTCTACGGAAAATTACTCCCCAACGCTCCAACAAATCCACTTGACGGATCGCTTGAGAAACTCTGTGTGAAACTATATCTTGGTCACAGAGGAATCCGCCAGCACGAATAGTGTCATCCCTGTGAGATTTGGTCGTACCTTCTTTGAGAGATGCTGCTATGCCATCGGATGCGGAGTTATTTCCAGTTCCAAGACTGTCAGCAGACATCATCAAGGTTGATGCGCCAGCCTTTGCTGCGCTTGCCGACGCCCTAAGTGCTGCAGGCCCGTCTCCGATTACGATGATGTCCCATGCTTCCATGTACTCCACCTCTGATGAAGCAAGCGAGGAGGGGTCATGTCATAAGTAACGCGCATAGATTCCTACTATGCGGTGTTTGAAAATTCGATTACAGGAAGAGCGGTTTCGCCTTTTAATCGGGCTTTTAGCATGCGCTTCAGGCGCTGTCTTGAAAGATTACTTTCACCTGTCAGTACATTGGTTTTGATAATCCGCGATCCTATGACATTGCCATCATCATCACGTAGTATGACCTGAACATTTCTCCGACCCTTTACGTTTTCATTCCATGCAACGCCAATCCACAAAATAATCCCTTTTTCCAAATATTTCGGCATCCAATCTAACGCATCTTCGACTAATGGATCAGTTATCTTGACCGATGCTTCAGGACCAGGACAAGAGAGTAATTCGAAACGGTGTTCCTGTTTTTCGGGCATTCCGCCAGGAACAATTACTTGGACACGCAAGTGTCTGTCCTGTGTTGTTTGATTGTTCAATGCGATGAAAAGGTGCCCGGTACGATTGCTACAACGGTGAGATAAAGCTACATCCATTCGCCATGGGTTCTCAGTAATCGATGCTGAGCCTGCTAACAAATCATTTTGTAATCTATCAAGTAAATCAAACACTTCGACTTGCCATGCCCTTGCGTGAGATATTAACCTCTGAATCTTCACCCAGTTGAATGGGGCCTTCTCGTCGAAGAGCAGAGTTTCAATCGACATGGGTTTGATGAATTCCTTTAGTTCATTCATCGTTTCATCATCATTCAAATCGCCTCGACTATTGAGGTGTAATAGATAGAGCAGCCTCTCTCTTGCCTGCTTGTTTTCTACGCCCGGCAGTAATGAGTCTGGAAGTTCGCTCTCCCATTTATTCCATAGCAAAGAATGGTCTGGATCAAGATGTGCATAAATCAAATCTCCAAGAATTGTATCCAATTTCATAGGGTGGTGGGTTGGGGAGTGCATGACTAAATATGGCAATTCGTCTCCTAATTTTCTAATTGAATCAGTAGTAAAAATCGCATGGAATGAAAGTGCTAGACTAGACGTCAGGGTGATAAGTAGAACTAGGTTATATGCCAAGCCGTTCGGTTCTAAGCCCGCTGCAAGAATTAACAAGAAAATCGATATTGAAGCCAAGATTGTTGCCGTGGCATTATGCAATCTTACATCATTCAAACCGGCTTTTATCCTGTCCATACCAGGTTCGGCCATCATATCTCTACGAACCCCTTCAACTATCGCTTCCTCTTTCCAAAGAGAAGACCGGAGAGTTAGCGCAGTCATCCCTCGTTCGGCTGCAATAAATGATGGTGCAATAGAAATTGCAAGTAGTGGTATCCATAGTAAAATCATCAATGTTGGTTTGGCGAGAGGATGGAAGGGTGCGACAACTCCTGCAAGAGCGGTTAATGCCATTAGCAAACCAACCGCTCTACGAGTTATCAGCAGCGAAGGGCGACAAGCCAATCTTCCAAATTTTAATCGGTGCTCCTCGGCCGTTTTATATTCCGCCTGAGAAACTGAAAGCGAATCTTCTCCTCGGTCGAAATCCTTGCTATACGGATTAGGCAGTGTAGATTCTTTGCCGGGAATCACTTTTCTCAGTGAGGATTCCTCAGCCATGTCAATGGCATCAAACACAATGGTATGTCATTTTTGGAAGATTTTTTCGGCGATAGGTTGTTGAAAGGGTTCCTCGCCCCTTGACATGGACACGTGGCCCAGCTGGATAAGGCGGTGGCCTCCTAAGCCACAGATCGCGGGTTCGAATCCTGCCGTGTCCGCTCANACAGTTTGTGTAGCAGCGATTTCCTTCACTCGGTGCAAGAATTCTTCTAATTGCACCCTTCCATGCATTGAAGTTTGTAATTTCACATCGCAATCTGCTAATGCTTCCAATAGTTCACAAAGCATGTTTTCATCCAATAATAATCGACCNGTNGTTAACAAACGGTGTAAATGCATCACAACATCTTCGGCTTCCAATGCATGTTCGTTCATCAAGTCGTCCAAAGCCCCGAGTGCTCCTTTCAATACTCGCTTATTTCGGCCCCCTTGTTTTTCCCAACGCCAATCGTGAACTCTCCCTCTAAGAGCTTCTTCGAAAACTCTCTGTACTCCCACAATCGTTGTTGCGGATACTACATTCTGCAAATTTTTCCTGTCGTGAAGATTTTTTCTTCTCGCAAGTAATTCAAGCAAAAATACCGCTCTACGAAGATTGCCGCTAGACACATGGGCGATATCGCCAAGAATCCCTCGCACAGGAGACAAATCCTCTTTCTTGGCGATTTCTTCAAGGCGTTCGGTAATGATTTTNTTTGATGCGGAAGGAATCCTAATCTGTTTAGATCTGGACCGTAGTGCATCAATAATTCGAGATGGAGATCTTGCTGTAAAAATAAAGCGCGATGTTGAGGAGGTGGATTCCATCATCCGACGAAGATATGGCTGTCTTGTCGGCCCTAAATGGTCAGCGTCTTCAATTACAATTAAACGAGAAACATAACGAGTTTCGTTAGTATTGAGTTCTCTATTTTCTTTNCCTGCAGGGGGCGCATCTCCCTCTGCAGCTANGGTTAGATTTGCATCAAACGAGTCAAGTGAGGACCGCCCGGCAAGAGTATCTGATGAAGATGAGCCTTCGGGGCGCAGAAATTCCTCGAATTTTTTCATCGCCCCTGCGCTTTTTGCTAAATCTCTCGCTTGTAATACGTGAGTTGTTGAACGCCATGAAGGTCCCAAAATTTGCCTGGCAACAAGTCTCCAGGTTGCCGTTTTACCAACTCCTGCTGGACCAGCTAATATCAAGTGCGGAGGATTGGCTTGAACTGAAACTCTCTCGAGGCTTTCTCTGATGGACTCATTCATAGCCAACTCGTCAAACCGACGAGGCGCATACGACTCAAGCCAAGATGCCATCAGCNAGAATGTTAGCGAATGGGTCTTTCAACCCCTCGGTGAAATAANTTCACTCTGCGTCTAGGATTTTGTGGCCAGTTCTTCGTAATTTAATGAAAATACGAGTTCCGCAATGCTTGCATGTCATTGCAGGTTGCCACTTTCCTTCACGATCACGAGTGAAGCTCTGAATCATACCACAATTTGCGCATTTGTAGTCTACTGTAAGGTCAGCCATGGAGTTCACGCTCATCTGCGCGACCGGCCTCTCCTCTTTGAAGGTGTCCTTTGTCACAAGCAATGTTCATGGGCGTAACATGGTACGTTANTGCATGGCAGAGAAGAAACTGGTCATCGATGTTGTCGATAATGGCGGCCAGTGGACGCATCGAGAATGGAGGATGCTGAGATATCTCGGCGTAGATACTCAAATCATCGAAAATACTACTCCAATTGAAGACCTTAGAGACCTTGATGGATTGATTTTGTCAGGAGGCGCTGCAAGAATTGGGCTGTCGGGAGAATTAGGAAATTGTGCAGCATTCCTTGAATTAGATATTCCAATTCTAGGGATTTGTGCTGGNCATCAATTCATGGCAAGGCACTATGGAGGAGATGCAAGAGAATCTCCGGAGCCTGAATACGGAGCGATGAGTATCGAATTGGTGAACGGAGGAGGCGTGATTTTTGCAAATACTGCAGAAACNCAAACGGTTTGGGAAAGCCACAACGACGAAGTTCATGTNGTCCCTGACGGTTTTTTCATCACNGCTTCTTCCGATTCATGTAAAGTCCAAGGNATGGAAAATGAAGAAGGCACNAGATTCGGATTGCAATTTCATCCAGAAGTAAACGATTCAGAGTTCGGAAAAGAGATGTTCGAAAACTTCGTCGAAGTCTGTAGAGATGCGAAGGAATCTAGCTCCTGAAAGATATACAAAGGGTACCCTCTGTTCAGACTTAGTAGTAATCTTCTCGTGCGATTTCTAACTCGACCATTGGGATGTAATTGATGCTCATTTCTTCNTCACCTGTAGTAGGTTTGATAGANGGTAAGATTCCGTTTGCTACATACAAGCTTGGACCGGTATCTAGCATGAACATCATACCCAATTTATCTCTAGAATTTGCTGGGGTGCGCTCTGCAGGATCGCTTGCACAAACTCCGGTGCAACCATCAGCAATAGCGATGAAAACTCTTCCTTGAGAATCGATATGTAAGTCATTGAAGTCCAGCAGGTTTCTGTTTGAGCCCCCTTGGTCGCTTCTACAATCTCCACTGTTCAAACAAATGGCTCCAACCTGGACTGGGTCTGTTGTTAGTCGCCTAGTGTGGAATACTGGTTCCTCATCCAATGCATTAAGGCTGAATGTAACATACAGGTGGTAGTGAACTCCGTTCGGGGCATAGTGGCCGTTTCCATCCCACGGGTTTCCATCGAGATCTGGCTCGCCAAGCAAAGATGCATTTTCACTTCCTAAATATGTCACAGCAAATCTTCCTGGGTCTCCTGCATCGGTCTGAGGGAAAGCAGTAGAAATTACTCCTGCAGGGCTTACTCTGAGGCTTTCTTGCTCCCAACTCTCTCCAGAATCTGTACTTCTTGCGAGATAGATTCCTTCATCCGCTCCAGTCCATAGGTGATATGCGTTAGACTCTGTGTCAGTTGAAACTTCAGAATTCTTTCTAGGATTGGGCGTACCTGCATCCTCCCCCATCGTTCTTTCGAACCAAGTAAATCCATTATCCTTGGACACAATCACTGTTGGAGTAGCAACACGTGGTGTAACGTAAACAGTTCCATCAGGAGCAGTAGTAATTGCGCCATGTAATCCACCATTGGTAGTTGCTAATCCGATAATTAGGCCACCTGTGTCGAATGTTGCTCCACCATCGAAACTCGTGAAACAAAAGATGCCAGCGAGTTTATTGTAACAATAGTAAACAGCTGTTTCATAGATTGCGCTGCCAGTTATTTGACCTATTGCGCCGTAACCTGCGCTAGTCCAAGGTCCGGAAGCGAGTTTGATGTGATCGTTTAATGGAGTGGTCCCAGAATCGTGAGGATTTCCTAGCCAAGTTTCTCCATCATCATCACTCCAACAAATCCAGGATGTTTCTAATCCTATCATTTGTACACCAAACACTCTGTCGGTTATCGGGTCAACCCATCCATAAGGGTCACTTGTCGTAGGTGAACACATGACAGGGTCTTGCTTTGCTTCCCAAGTTCCACCATAGTCACAGGACCTCATCACTTTCTCAAATGCGATGAAGAACACGCATCCAGTAGATGTAATTCCAATACTTGGCTCTGCAGCATCTTCTCCAACACTGCTAGCAAAAAAGGTCATGTCAATAGGGTCGGCATCGATTGATGCGCCAGTTGAGTCAGTAACGAAAACCGATGAATCTTCGAATTCAATTTCTGGAATTACTTGTCGGACTTCTTCCTCTTTATCCATCATTGAATACAATACAGTGGAGGATAATAACAACAGGACTAGAAGCATTGCCACTGCTTGAACTCTGGTCAAAGGGCCTATCATTGCAACAGGCTTTGCATTCGGAATAACGGTTTCATCTTCGACCAGTTCAGCGTCTTGAATCTCACCGTCTGACACTGAAATCACCTAATCAGTGGCCTGGTGGTCTTTCATATTCAGGAGTAAGTCTGGCCATAACTGCCATGTGCTTTGAAGAAAAGAAGAACATGTACAGTGGAACAACTAGTGAGAATAATGCAAGTAGGATTAGAGTGTACAGACTCCATGGCTCTACATCATTTAGGAAAACAATCCATGCAGTCCACAACACAGATAGCCACATTAGAGGCGACCATCGACGAGCTAATGCAGAAAATCTAGCATTAGCGTTGGAATTACTGTAAAGAGATGCAACCTCTTCTTCGCTCACCATGCCTTTTTCAACTCCACAACGGACACAAACTTGCGCCTTAGGTCCATTTCCATGGATGAATTGCTCGCGAGGATATACGCTGAAGCAAAGTCGGCAGGTCGGCATGTTAACTCCCACTCATAATCTACACTTCAACAATGCGCTACCCTACGCAAGAATTCAGATAAGACTTCCATCCCCCCATTCGACCCAATCGATTCAGGATGGAACTGTAATCCGTATGTATTGCCGTCTCTAATTTCCATGGGTAACGTGCCAGTTTCGTCATTCGCAGTTACCAAAATGTTGCCCTCTCCATGAAGAACTAACGAATTGTATCTAGTCATAACGTGCTCACCTTTAGACAATAATCCATTACCATCGGCAACGATTGTTGAAGGTACTCCATGCACAGGCCCTAGTGGGCTTTCCACCAANTCCATNCCCCTTGTCAAACCAATTGCTTGGTGACCTAGACAGATGCCTAAAACTGGNATATCTAAAGAGGCAGCATGCATCGACAATGGTGATATCTCAGGCCTTCCAGGGCCAGGGCCTATTACTACAGCATCATGATTGAAATCTACTATTTCTCCTCGACCATCAAAGGNCTCTACTTTACATCCCAGAGTTTGAAATGCATGAATTATATTGTGAGAAAATGAGTCTAGATTGTCGATGAACGCTATTTCCAAATTGAATAATTCCTTTGGTTGAAATGGTTGCTGCTCAACATACAAGGGGTAAATCCCTAAATCTCCCTTTGGAATTGGTTTAATTTCTGGATTTAACCATCCACATGCTCTACGCAGAGCCGCTGCTTTCCANACAGCNTCTGCGACCTCTGCCTCAGGATTACTCTCTATTGTTATTCCACCACCTGCAATAACGCTACCTTGCCAACCATCAGGTGTGAATTTCGCTTCCAGTGTTCGAATCATGATATTCCATGTAGAATCGCCGGTGTGCACATCTATCCAGCCCATTGAACCGGTCCAGAAGGATCTTGGTTTCTTTTCAAGTTCATCAATTGCAGCACAAACCACTGTCTTTGGACAACCAGTAATACTACCTCCAGGAAATAATGCTTGAAGAGCGTCNATTCCATCCTTGTTGTCATCTAGAACNCCTTTGACCTGTGAAACCANATGCTGNACATTTGCATATGCTTCCACATCGAATCTCGACTGGTGAACGCTTCCATGTTTTGCGACAATTCCCAAATCATTGCGCTCCAAATCAACGAGCATTCTATGCTCNGCTCTCTCTTTCACATCATGGACTAAATCTCTTCTCAATAGAGATTCTTGGTCTGCATCTGAACCCCTAGGCCTTGTACCCTTGATAGGTGCGGTCATTACAATACCATCGCGNGTGTCAAGTAAAATCTCAGGCGANGAAGAAGCTAAGGCCAATCCCAGATCTGCGGCTTCGATATATCCGCTAAATGGTGCAGGATTATTCGTGGCTAGTCTGTGGAAAATTTGAGCAGGGTCTTCTCCCAAAGGCCCACTCCATGTCCTACCAAAATTGAGTTGGTACATCTCGCCTGCNATTATTGATTGCTTGATTCTTTGAACAATGTGTGCGTGTTCTTCGTCAGTNTGGGAAGATTTCTCGCCAGNCATTCTAATTGCATTCGGAATTTCGGGAGNNCTTACNTCNCCTTCTATCCATTCGTCAACTAACCANAGTACTGCTAAAATCTCCCCTTCGTNNGGAGGATGTTGAAGTGAAAGTGGCTGAGTCCACTGNACTAAATCATAAGAAAGTGCTCCGGCCCAAACCGAACCCTNNGGAGTNTGAGGAATTAGAGANCGCAACATTTCTTCAACATTCTTTGCATTGAGAATNTTAGTTACTTTCCAACCATTCTCACTCAAAATTTGCAGACTACCTTCCATTGGCTTCTTCCTAAATTGGAGAATTGTTTCACCATTTAGTGGAGAATGNTTNACTTGCGGTTCTATTGACGGTTGGATAATAACCAACCGTTTTTTCATTCCTTTAGCAAACATACTACGTTGNGCTAGATGNGATTTAGGNCCCCCGGANAGTAGTAAGATTCGGTCNTCNCCTTGNGAATTAAGGAGATCGTCAATCATCTCCANTCCTCNCCTAGAGCATCAATGCATACCTTCTGNAGNTTGCTGCTTCCATCACCGNTATCAACNTCATCNAAAACGCATAANTTAGCNGCCCCCATGCCGCTTCCTAGCAGTACNATTTCCTTAGCTCGNGCGACTAATCTNTCATTCAACCGCCCTTCGCTAATNACAAATCCTGCTTCCTCAATTTTTGGCTTGCAGATATCAAAAGTTACCGAATCGACACCGCCGAATTCAGGCCCACTAATCCATACAACTCCATCTTCATCCAATACAAGTGGCATGACTCTATCGCCATCAACNATGCAAAAATCGTGGACAAGTAANGCAACGTCTGCACCTTTCTTGAAAGCCTCTTTTGTAATATTACGGTAAGCCTCCCAATCNCCATGTTTGGTGCCAGTAACTTTACGAGTCCACCTGGGAGCAGGCACAGTAATTCCTTCTGCATCCATGTGTATTTCTTGATAAAACGGTTTGGTGTGAAATTGAACCCCATTTTCATCAATTTGAATTTTTATCAAACCATCTAAGTCTTCAGGAATCTCAAAATTAGGAATGGTTATTCCCAAAACAGCAGCATGCTTAGCCAACCTAGCCAAGTGAAAATCAAGATGAAATAAGTGTCCATCTCGTGCTCTTACGGTGGTGAAAACCGCACTCTTAGGCCCCACCATCATGCAATCACAACAGGTCATCCAAGAAGGAGGTGTCTATTCCTCCTTGCGGTGGTTGCTGTTGCTGTGCAGGTTGCGACCATCGCTGAGGTTGCTGTTGCTGTGCAGGTTGCTGAATCCTTTGAGCAGCAGCATAAATGTCATCTTGTTGGGCAGGTTGAATTGCTGGAGGTGCTGCAACAGGTGGTGAAACTTGTCCACCAAAGCTGCCAACATCGTCCCAGCCACTTCTTGCTTCTATGCCCCAAGTTGCTTCTTGCAATTCCCATTCTTTGTTTCTAGTCGGCTTGCGACCTCCTCGCCCACGCAGAACCAGAACTAACAGAAGTAGAGCGATNAGTACCATTCCTGCAATAATTAGGTTGTCTGTGGTAAACAGTTCACCTAGGTCTGTAGCGGAACTATCTCCTTCGGAATCACCATCCCCGGAGCCCCCGTCAGAGTCGATGGCATTGATCTTTTGAGATTCGATGACCTTGCGATAATTCACATCATCCTTGGCAGAAATCCCCACCCACCAAGAACTTTCATTGTTCAGTGAAGAGTAGATTTCAGGAGTTATCAAGAACTCGCTGGAAACATCACTCATTCCGACGTTGGTGGCGTCTGCCACGTTATCGAATTCACTATTGGATATGAAAATCATGTACGAGCGAACATTGGGGTCTGTAGTGTGATCCCATGAAACCAAAATCGAATCTTCAACCCACTTGAGTGAGATGCCCTCGATATCGGGGAGGTATGCTCCAACATCATCAATTCCATCATCAATTGCAATAGCGGTTGAAGTAACTAAGTTGTCAAGATGAGCATTACCGGACCAATCGACCGGCACCACCGCTACAGTGACAGGCGTATTCGGTACAACCAATGTGTCGAATGCTAATACCTCAATTGTAAGCGGTAGNGTAGGAGACCTATCTAAAGTTGCAATTGGGTCTTTCACCGTACCACTTTGNCCAACTGATGTAAAGGTGAATGCAGCTGCATATACCTCATAGTATGCAACATCACTAGCCTGTGATAATTCGAATTCTAACATTACAGCGGTACCATCATCTCCGGGCCTATCATAGAGATTCAAGTCCACTAGTCTGTCTGGAGGAGTATTATCTGCAAGGTTGTCAATAGGAGTAACCACTGCAGTGTTTAGATTATCCAAGTAGACATTGCCTTTGATGTCATGAACTGTAACTGCAACGTATAGTTCAACATCTGGAACGATTTGTTTCGGCAGCGAGGTTTCCAAACCATTACCNCCATACAATGCTGTATTAAGTTCCAATTCAATCGGGCTCTTTTCAGTATCAATCCATTGCTTATCCATTACAATACAGCCACAAATTCCAGGCTCTATTCCAGCAACTGGCCAGAAATCAGTTAGGTCGTCAAGCGGGTGCTCAGAGACCCAAATCACATAGTAATCGAAATCATCGACTTCGGATGGAGCCCATGAGATATCGATTGCAGTACCATCGTCTTCAGGATGGTCCCAGGCGTTTAGTTCGCTGATTCTTTCAGGTTCGCTCGAGCCGTCTATGTTGTTGACGAAAGGCGTGACTTCGAGAATTGTCACATCTCCGGTATCCCCGTTTAGCCATTTATCGAATGCTACTGCTCCAATCCAATATGTCTGTCCATCAACTAGTGAATCGTCCCCAATTGAATCGATGATTGTCATGTTTGTTTCACAGTCAGGTACGATTGCAGATTCTTGGAAGGCGTCGACATTGGTTGGAAGTGTACTACTGTTCGGGTCTTCTGGCATCATGTACACAACAACAAATGCACAATCGGATGCTACGGAATTTTCCCAGCCGATCTGCACACGNCCTCCGTCATCATTCGGTACATCTTCAGCCCAAACGCCATTCAATCTTGGAGGAGGTACGCCATCGTCAATACCTCCAGTAGGAACTACTGGACCAATCACTGTTGCATTNACTAAGTCTTCTTGTCCAGCCTCATCAACACAAGTGAAGGCCAACCAGTGTGGCTTTCCAGCTTCTAGTGCAATGATACTAGTGTTGCCTACTTGAGGTAAGAATTCAGAATTAACACTCATTCCTAGTGCATCACTTATCTCTGTTGTAGACGCATATACTCTCGTNCTCAGTAAATCGAGTGCTTGACAGCGCGCCCACTCTGCTAATACCTCACCATCCACTGCTACTACAGTATCGCCTGATAGAGCTGTAGCCCAAGCAGGAGGTTGTGGAACTTCGTCGGTAGGAGTGGCGGGTCCAAATTGAGNNGANGGNGTCCCAAATCTTCCATCGTTGTATTCAACTACAACNACAGCCCAATATTCAACTCCGTCTTGAAGGGGCTGTCCATCAATAGTNGAGATGTCGGTTTGCAATCTAGAATGGAGGCTTACAGAAGCATCAGCAGCACGAGGTTGCAAGTCTGCAACAGTAGGTTGTGTTGTCCAAGGTCCTTCGTTAAGATAGACCAAATATCTTGCAAAGTCTTCGTCGTGAACAAGTGTCCAATTCGCCATCAGAGTTTGACCGCCATCGTCCGGCCTATCCCATAGAGAGAGGCCTTGTACTGGAGTTTCAGTTCTATACCAATCATAGGCTAATTTCACCCATACNCTACCATTTGTTGGAGAGGTTAGAGTGAGAGTGATGTGTCTTGTTCCATTTAGAAGAATGCCATTATCAACTGCATATTGCATGCTTGTAATGAATGTTGGATCGTTTGAAAGATTCACTGTCGCATTCCACTTCAAATCCACTAATTTCGCCCAAGTTGCGGCTCCACTTACNGGAGAAGAAAAGGTCAGTGGGGCNGTTTGCATNAGAACCCCATGGGCTCCAGAAACTCCATCCTCAGGAAGAGTTACAGAATTAGAAGCATCGATAATNGAAACTTGCATTCCAGGGTGAGTGTAATTGGTAATGTCTTGGAATTGCATTTGGAATCCTACAGACAACGGGTCCGCTTTTCGCATGGTAACTGAGGATGTTTCATCTCCTGAATTTAGGTCCCAAACCTTCAATCCATTGGATGTTGAAACGGTAACGTAAGAATTGCTAATCACGCTTCCTCCACTTGATTCACTNGCAGAATATCTTCCNATAATCGAACCNCCGTTCAAACCAGCTTGTATTACAGTAGCACCATTTTCTCCAACTGCAATAAGGTATGANCCATCNGAGCGCATACTGTATACTGGCCAATCTTCCATGGAGAACACGTTTACACCTGTGTTGAAATCTCCAGTACTTCTTATCCAGTGAATAAGAGGTCCAGTATTTGTTGCTATGTGCACTCCCCAGATGTCTGCAGTAACGGCACTAACGGAATTGGACGGTAATTGGTCAAATTGATGTAAATCGATTACAGTTTTACTGCCTGCATCAAACTGAGTGATCCCGGGCCTATCNGTGCCNNTNCCATCNTGTGAAATGAANAGACTGTTNTGNGTNNNNGTNACTCCNGNAGNNTCNGTANAGGTNGTNGTTGCNCCGANTANNCCCCANGTAGANGTNCCCATTAGNCCNNNNGANTTNNCGTAATTNGTNANCGNCATNNCNGTTGTATCNTAGTGNGAAATTCCGNTAGGAGTNGCCATCCANATATCGCCATNAAANTCGATAATATCNTCGACGAANGAAATNGGCAATCCGTCAAGNGCAGTCCANGCTGTTTCCCACTTGTCGCCTGTTGCATTCCACCTTGCTACACCATTATTTGTTGCAACATATATCATCTCAGAGGAAATCTGTCCAAGACTGTTGGTGTCGGTTACAGTAAGGAACGAGTTGATGACGTTAGACGGAAGTCCTGCTAACAAACGTCCAGCAGTGTAGGTATTAGATGTAGTATTGAAGATTTGAATACCAGCAGAAGAAGTGCCTGAGCCTTGCAAACCAATGAACAGGTCATCGCCAACGACTTTCAAACCATCTTGGAAATTATGAATTCCAGTTGGCAATTGTTGTAAAGTTCCAGTCGTAGTGTCCAGTAATCTAAGTCCACGATTATTGCTTGCTAGGTACAAATCAGTTCCAACTAATTCGATGTCTGTTACTGCAGCATTTGCTGGAATAGTCCATCCTTTCTGCCACTCAACTGAACCATTGGCTAGCCTTAGTCCTTGTAAAACTCCAGAACCCGTGCTTTGCCAAGATGAGGATGCGACCCACAAGTGAGTTTGATTTCCAGCCATGGATGTAACTTGACCACTCACCAGATTTGGAAGCGCATGAATTGTGTTTTGTCCTGCTTGTCCGATAGTATCGACGTGCGAATATCCAGATGTTCCTCCGGCTTGACCAATTAACCACTGTGTGCCTAACCAATCAACTGATGACACAGGAGAGCCAGTCGAAACGATACCTGCAGTTCCTACAGTAGCGCCGTTAGCAGATAGTATTGCTAAGCCTCCACCGATTACATTGTCACCTTGAGTGCCAATATCGTATCCAATCACTAACTTCCCAGCAGCGAAAGTCATAGCTCCCCACCAAACAGGGTCGCTTGGAATGTTGTGGGATGAAGAAGTGAGGCTGGTTAACCACTGGCTGTTGGTGTAGTCATATCTTGAGATTGGTTCTCCATCGTCGTGATATGCTACGTACAGAATGTTGTTTGCATCGTCACATGCAACCGCCGCTGCATTACCATCATCAAGTCTGGTAGAGGTGGTGAAAGCGGATTCAATGTTACCGTTAGCAAGGTCAAACCTTGCTACGCCGCCATTATTTGCAGTCATCGAAACGTGGAATAATCCACCACACATCTCCATTCCAATTGGATAACCGTTGGGGATTCCATTAGAGCCACCATCCCAAGAAGTCCAAGTTCCTGAGGCATCTAGGTGCATGATTTCCCCATCAATTCCTTGCCATCCTTGGTTTCTTGCAGTACCTACCACGAGGTCAGTACCGTTGGTCCATAACTCGTAAACGACATCGTCTGCAGAATTTGGCAATCCATTTCCAGCAGTCCATTCGGATAACCATTGTTCAGAGGATTCATCGAACCTCGCGACACCATCTTCAGTGGCGAATAGGGTTTCGCCGTCGAACTCAACAATTTCACGGATAGGGAATTCCAAATCATCCCATTCGCCAAGTTTNGATCCATTAGCATAGAAAGCTTCCAGTTTTTCTTCACCCCAAGAGATCCACTCGATACCATTCGAAGAAATGTGAGAGGTAACCCTGTTAACTGCACCGCTAGGCAGGAGTTCGGCNTGCCAGGANTCGGTTGTNAGGTTGTAGAGNGCGATTCCTCCACTGCCTTGTGTTTGCCACCACTGGCCGCTTGCAACTGATACATGCAAGACATCACCAATGATTTCCATCCCGTATACNTCGCCTCCGTTCTCGCTTAGTTGAGCACCTGCGTCAAGAGTCGGCTTTGTTGTGAAATTGACGATATCAATTCTGAATACACTGTCTGAAGTGTATCTTTGGTTGTAGTACATTGTATCGCCGTAAATTGCCAAATCGTAAGGGTCTCCGCTTCCGCTGTACAAACTTCCAGTCTTCTCAATATCATAGACCTCTGAACCAGTTGTAACATTGATTAGTTGGAAACCATCAGCGCCTCCAACCCAAATTAGGTTAGGNCTGATATCAGCAACTAGGCTGGTAACATCGCCATTTCCACCGTCCAAGACGTTGCTTTCAGTCCAAGTAGGAAGCCAGTCATTGTTTGCAATATCGTATCTCGCAACTCCTATTCCATTCAGGCCAATGTATGCAATGTTGCCGATAACTTCTACCAGTGCGTTATCGGTTTCCTCACCAGCTTCCCAAGTGTCATAGACATTGAGAGATGATTTGTCAATCAGGCCTACGCCATTTGTAGTTCCTCCGAAAATTGTAGTGCTGTTAAATCCTACAGCGCTAACACCCCAGTTTGGCATACCGTCTTGAGCGTTAACACAATCCTCGATTGCTAGAGTGGCTACGGAATACTTGCATACGCCGATATTTGTTCCTGCATAGACGCTTCCTCCACTAGCTGAAGCATCAATTGCGAAGTCAAAGAATTGCGAAGGTTGGAGATTCCAACTACCGCCTCTACCAAGGGCAGATGCTGAATTTCCGTCCCATCTTAGGGCTCCATTTCCATCTCCAATGTACATTACCGAATTATCAGGGGAGGATTCTAGAGCATATACTTGGTTGGAAGTCAACACTTCAGTAGNGCCTGCGGTTGGAGAGCCAGTCCCCTGTGTCAGTGGAATCAATATTTCACCNGTTGATAGATCCTTTCTTGCGACACCATAGCCCGGTAATCCCATGTGAAGAACTTGAGGATTAGAACCAAGAATTGCCACTGGCGCGAAATCAACATCATTGATTCCAGTAGAGACCCATGAACCAAGGAATGTATCGTTAGCGATGATGTAGCGGTTNAATCCATCATCAGNNGTTCCAATGTANGCAACNCCNTTGTGNATTGCAATTCCAGTAGGATTGTNNGNNTCTANNTCNCTGTTTGCTTCATTNAGAGCAACNGCAGANCCNGGNGNNGATTTGTTNAANGCAGTNGCNCCATCTNCGGGGTGAATCACTACNACCCANTCGCCTTCAACATCTAGTCCTGANACATCNTTTGACTGNAGNCCATCANTNGNATCCCAAGTATCGATNACATTNCCNGNGGNGTCAATNACATGNATNCCNCTTCCCTNNGTNGCAACCAANACATTNGTTCCATCNTTNACNATTTGTGTNANTNNANNNCCNGTATCTATNGCTGAAAGCCACCTNGATTGNCNNATNGAGTAGCGATCNANNTANTNNTCACTNCCGACATANATNACTCCATTGAACNGCATNGCATCNCNCATGTCNCCNGNACTNGGNCCACTTCCNATNACNAAATCNCCAGTGTACANNGGNGTATTTCCTGGCTCCAACATTGCCAAAACAGCACTGCCATCAGTTACTAACACAGTGTCATTTACTGGGCTTCTAGAGCCAACTGCTGGCCAGAGCATGATATTCGATGCCGACTTAATCAATCCCAAATTGCTTAGAGGAATAGAGGATGAAAACGTGCCAGAATTTGTGTTGTAAACATGAACGGTGTCTGCGGTCAAGATTTGGACTTCCTTGTTAACGACGGTAATTCCTGCTACCTCGTTTGAGGACAGCCAATTACCATCATTCCAGGTTGCTAGCCAGAAGTTGTTCGACAGGTCACGGCGTGCAATTCCAGCGTCAAATGATGAGATGAGTAGCTGGTTTCCAGCGACTGCAAAGTCACTGATGAAATCTGAATGAAGATTGTTAGCA
>PAQE01000025.1 GCA_002709705.1 Methanobacteriota archaeon
CGAATCGGTAGAAGGAGCATTGAGCACATACGAATCGTTTGAATTCAAGTTTACTGTTGATACTAATAAACTTCCAAGCGACTACAACATGATTATTGTTAGAGGAGTCGATTCTGACGGAGCATCATCTATGATCTCATGGGATACAGTACTAGGAGGCGGTAATGTCCTCTCCATGGGAAGTGGTGATTCTTTTGGTCGTACTATGTTCATTGCGGTAGTAGCTTTCGCAGTAATCATTTTCGGAGTATGGGTTGCTATCAGCCAGCGTGAGGATGAACCGCTTCAATTAGCAGTAATTTCGGAGAAATCCAGTGATGTTCCTCCGCCTGATGATGGAGATCCATTAGAGGCTGTACTCGTGGAAGACGGCATGGAAGATGGCTCATCTTGAAATGTAGGTCCGTTATCGTCCATACATGCGTGGTTTCTCCAAGCGTGCCCTAGACATCCAGCCTACAGGCGTTAGGAAGATGTTCGACATGGCTGGTGACGATGTTATTTCATTCGGTTTAGGAGAGCCTGATTTTCAACCTCCGCAAATTGCAATCGATGCGATGTACAAAGCAATGAATGATGGACACAACAAGTACACTACCACAGCTGGACTCCCCGCACTTCGCATGAAAATAGCCGAATCTTGGCATAATCTGTGCCCTGGACTTGATGAAGGCAATGTGTGTATGACCATGAGTGGGACCAATGCTTTGCTCAATATTTTTGCATCACTGGTTGACCCTGGCAAGAATGTTCTTCTTCCTGAACCATATTTCCCTCTATATGGGCCAGATGTAGGGCTTTGGGGTGGAAAGCCAAGATTTTACGAATGTCTGTTTGAAAATGAATTTGTTCCCACAATCGAGCACCTTGAAAGTCTAGTTGATGATGATACAGTTGCGATTCTATACAATTTCCCCTCAAACCCAACTGGAGCTACGATTACTATCGAGCAGCGAGATGAATTGTTAGCTTTCGCTCAACGTCACGACTTGTGGATTATCACAGATGAAGTGTATGACAGAATCGTATTTGACAGCGANCATGTATCTTTTGTNGGTAGCGATAATGAAAGGGTGATTCTNATCAATTCGTTTTCNAAAACATATGCGATGACAGGTTGGAGAATTGGTTACATAATGTCTGCGAATAAAGANGCTATGAATCAAATGATTAAGTTGCAATACTACATTACCGCCTGTTCTAATGATGCAATGCAATATGCAGTACTCGCTGCAATTGATGAAGCTGACGATTATCCNGATGAGATGTGCGCTGAATTCAAGGCGAGAAGAGATCTAATTTGTTCTCGATTAAATGCCATGCCAGGAGTACAATGCCATGTTCCAGAAGGTGCATTTTACGTATTCCCTAAGGTGGAAGTACCCGGAATGAGTAGTGAAGAAGTTGCTATNGAATTACTGAAAGGNGGAGTTCTGTGTTCCCCTGGAAGCGCATTTGGCCCTTCAGGAGAAGGACATTTGAGGTTTGCATATACGATTTCTCGTGATGATATATCACTAGGAATGGACAAGACGGAAACAGTCCTAAAGCGTCTACGCGGCGATTGAAATGTGGATTGAATCTTTTGAATTCTTCAGTGGGGCAGTAATGGCCTACATGATAACGAGAGTACCATTCTTAACTTTCCCTCGTGTCAAATCTTGGAATGAACAATTTCCTCCACATCCAGAACCAATTTATGTGGATGCACACCTTATCCAAAGGGTTCTACACATGCGACTTTTCTATTGGCTAGCACTGGTATTTGCGATTATCCCGCTAACATTTGGTTGGGTAAGTCTTGCTCATGGTTCTGCTCCTTTTGGATTCGGTTTGTGGTCGGTTTCAGGGTGGTTAGTCCTCTCGAGAGTAACAGGACTATTTGCGGGGGAAGAGGCTCCCTGTACNAAACAAATGGCTATGCGTCTTCAACATGTTCGCAATGTTTCAGATTCTGAAGATTCTTGTTGTCCCTTTTCTCAACCTGTGTGGGAAGTGACTTCGGTAAGATGTAAATCATGTGGCAAAATTTTACTAAACGAGCCAAGGCCTGATTTGGGGCGTCCAAGAAGTGATGGTTGGATTATGGGATTCATACGTCTAGTGCTTACTGATGGCAGACCAATAATGGCTGGCGACGAAGAAGAGTAATCAATCAAACAGTGAGCCCAAACCTTCGAATTCACTAGGCTCCTCTTGAACTTCATTATTTTCTATATATTGGGGTGCTTCGGTAACAATTTCAGATTCATCAACGAAAGAGAATGCCTCGTCGGTAGCGCTAACTACATCCATTCCACTGCTGATTCCTTGAGGAGCAGCATTGGCTGCTGCAACGGCTGAACTACCTGCAGACTGAGCCTTGGATGCTAATCCTGCAGCAGTAGTTGCGGCAATTCCAACTCCTATGCCTACGGCTGCACCAGTTACAGTTCCAACTGTTCTGCCAATGGAAACTATAGCACCTCCATCCCCCTCTTCTTCAGCGGTTTTTATTGCCACTTCATCTCCTATACGCATCCATTCAGGAGGTGTTCCAGAACCACCTCCTAAGCATGCTAGTGTTGTGAATGCCGCCAAAGGCATGACGGCAAGTGCAGTCAGTAGATCTAGGAATGAAGCCTCAGGTACGCTACCGATTTGCAGGAAATCTTCCATGAATGATTGCTCAAGGTGCAATGTGTTCGAAACATCAGCTCCAACCCATGAAAGAACTATGACGCTGGCTAATCTCCCCATTAGCCACAATACTAGAACTGGTGCCAGCCAAGATAACTTGGTCATCGATATTAGCCATCTTCGGGTAAATGCTGCAATGGTGATGTGTTTTCTAGCGAATTTTGGAAATACTCGCATAACGAATATTAGCACGATTAGGTAGCAGGCCAAGGCGACTTCTAATCGTCGATTCGCTCTTATCCATTCATCTGGTATGAAAATGACAAATCCCAGAGGTATTACCACCAACATCAATTGAAATGGAATTGCAAGTAAAACAAGCCCACCATGAGTCGATAGTAGTGAATGTCTCTTGTGTATTCTGTCGCTTACCATTACCGTCAATTTTGCATGCGGGGAGTGTGCATGACTTCTTCGAGAATTTCTCAAAGTCGCTGCATCTCTCTTGGCTCTAGTAAGCCCCAAGGCAGCCTTCCAACCACCTTTTTCCACAATCCAAACTGGAGTAAATCCTCCGAAAATCAAGGCAAGTAATAGTGCGATCATCCCGTATGCTAGAGATGCTGCTACAATCCAAGGAATCATTTCGGATTGAAACGACATAGTGAAATTCTCGGAAGCCATTTCAAACTCAATGAGGTATGTAATCGAGAACGCAGCCATCGGGGTAAGGAAAATCTGACAGAAAACTAACCCCGTTAACCAGAGCCGAGCCGCTAAAGGCCCTTTGTCAGAATACTCACTCACGAAATTATCCCGTCCCTTTGCTTTCTCAAAGGTTGCCCTAGATTTACTCTGAATAATGGCGATTAAATCAGTTAAATCGGAAATTCGCACCTGTCCCCTACGGGGACATGTGAAGGCCACATTCATATGCGGTGGGATAGTCGCATGCTCGTTGATGAATATGCGCAAGTCCTTACCATTGTTTTTGGTTAGCCTACTTTTGATGCAGTCTATGTTGTCAATTTCAGTTCAAAATGTTGAAGCAACAATGGGTCGNGGTGGTTCAACCGATGATTTCTCTGTGACTGAAATTTCTATCAACTCTACTTCCTCAAGCCAATGGATACAGCCTGATGGTAGCGTCATGCAGTACGTNGCTAAAGGCGACATTGTGGAAATCTCAGTTGAAATAAAGCGCGGTGGTGCATCACTTCAAGGTTCAAATGCAACTGTTACTGTAGAGATGGTTCATCCAATTGGTTTCGTAATGAACACAACCTCGTGGAGTACNACTCCTCTGCTGGGCAGTCAGTCCTTCACAGATTCTTTCGAATGGGAAGCATACGTTGCTCATTCTTACCTTGATGTGTCCAGTAATGAATTGTCTGGTGGCATAATTATCAGAGCCCATGTATTCAATCCTTCAGATGACAGAAATGAAAATGACATGCTGGAGAAGGCGCTACCAGTTGCTCTATCAAGAGATGACATGGATGCGGAAGGAGACCCAAGAGATCAGCAACTTCCAACAGCTTCTGTTCCAACATTTTACGGTGGAGAATATCCAATCGATGGAAGCGATGCAACTGGAATTGGAATTTGGCAAGAAGATAATTCAGCATCTGCAGTAGGTGAGGCAAATTGGAGACATTCCAACTCCGGTTCCGATTATCCTTCAGCATCAAGGAGCCGTCTAGTATTCGCTTTTAGAGGAACCAATAGCAACTGCGGATATGGTGCATCTTTGGATGGTGGATTATCTCAGGCATACATCCAGTGGATGTGTAAGATGCAACTCAACTCTGCGGGTCTAATGTCTGCACAGATGCATGTCCAAACATGGGGTCAAATGGGCGCAGGAGATTTCGTCGCTCTTGAACTGTGGAGAGGTAATGGTGCACCGGANAGCACAATCTCCCACAATTTCGTCGAAGATGCACCCAGTACCGCTCCTGGACAGTGGAGTAATATTTCATGGGACCCAACCGACCAACTTGGAGGCCATTCATGGTCTTACGGTATTTTGTTCCAATCGGATGGTTCTGGTGCATCTAGCGGTATGCACGTAGATGATTTCGTTCTGTTCGCAGTTGAGAAAGTAAGCGAATTCACACTTGACATCAATTGTGACAATCCAACCGGCGGTTACACAACACCGCCGAACACAATCATTCCGATGTACTGTACTGTCAAGAACAATGGTTACCAATCTGCACAAGTCAGAATTAATTCCAATGTTTCCAATGCCTCTTGGATGAATCCAAGCCTGCCTGCGATTAGAATCGACAGTGAAAACCCTAACCAACACGGAACGACTGTTATGCTGCCAGCAATACCTGGAGGAAACACCACTGAAATTTGGATCAACCTTTCAGTTCCTGCTGGAGCGGATGTTCAGCAGCAAGTTTGGCAAGTTTGGTGGGAAGACGCAGGAGGTACTCAGTTAGGAGAGATGGGTCGNATAACAGCAGACCTTGCGATTACTGAACAGTATGGCGTACATCTATCTTCGACTGCTCCATTGCTTGCAGATAGTCTTCTTCCTGGTGAAACNACCTCAATACCATTCAAATTACAGAACGCAGGAAACAGAGAAGCAGGGTACACCGTTACCTCTAATTTCCAAGGCGAAGGTTGGGTTTCCTATGTCACAGACTTGAATCATAGTATTGTTCAGATGCCTATGCCTTTGGCTAAGGGAGAAGAAGTACAGTTACTACTGAATGTCACAGCACCTAGCTATGCAACTCCCGGAGAAGTTCCATTCTCACTGCGAGCAGTTTGCCCTTCATGTGGCGAATCATTGTTTGGAACTGATGTTATCTCTAAGAAAATCGAAATCCCTGTTCTAAGAGAAGTAGAAATGTACGCTGAAGATACAGAAATTATTGCCCCNGCNAATGGTAATACGAGAGTTGTTTACATCGATTTGTTAAATCTTGGAAATGATGATGAAGCATATTCTCTAGACTTGGTACAATCTAATTGGAAGCTACAAGCATTCCTTTCTTCTGATGAAACCCCGGTCCTAGATGCTTGGGACGGAGAAACCAGCATTGCACTAAACCTACCTATGCCAGTAGGGCTTGCTCCAGGTTTGTACACTGCCAGAGTAACAGCAACTAGTCTCGATGACCCAACTATTTCCGAACAGTTAACTATCAATGTGGATGTTACTGATACATCTGCAGTCTTCGTTTCTGATGAAGATGCAGACCAATCATACATTCCAGGTTCCGATGCCCAATCGATGCGTTTCGAAGTAAGAAATGATGGAAATCAGGATGATAGATTCGCTATGAGTATGGAGATTCCAGAAGGAATGAATGCAGAATTCGTTCAACTCGTAGATGGTGACTTGACTCCAATCCTTGAGCCGGGAACCTCATACAACGTGACAGTGAGATTCTGGTTTGATGAGGGTACAAACGGTCAATTAATTCTCAAAGTAATTGCTACTAGTGTCAACGACCCTACTGTCTCAAGCAACGGAAAGTGCACTTACCGAGTAGGCTCACAGAACTGGTTGAGAATTATCTCTACAGAATCCACAATTATTGACGAGGCAGGAGAATATGAGGTCATTGTAACAGTAAGGAATCAGTACAATGATGGTCAATCGGTAACAATGGACCTTGATCAAGGAGAAACAAATCGCTGGTACAGTGCATCAGTCTCTGCAAACGACAGAGATTTCTGGTTAGAAGTTGANGGTAACCGTGAAGTTTCTATCAAGTTTGTAGTTCAAAGTTCTAGTCTTGAAAACCTTGATGAAGAATTCATTGAAACAACAGTCACAGTTTGGGCTATTTCTAATTCTGTAGAAGATGCAGCATCTCTTGAACTACCAGTGACACTGAAGAGAACAACATCTGATGCTGATGCAACATCTTCCGACGAAGGATCAATCGATTGGGTAGGTATCGGAATCTGGGTAGTAGGTGGAGCGATTATCGTTGCTTTGTTAGGTGTCCTTTTGGTAGTTCTCAACTCTGAGGAAGAGGACGAAGACCAAGATTGGACTGGAGATGGATACGAAGACAACTTGACTGCAACTTACGGTGCAGTAGCAGCAGCTCCAAATGTCGGTTCAATGGAAATGAGTGTGCCGAGCACATCTCCGCCTACTCCAGAACCTGCTGTCCAAACGGGACCTCCTGTACCAGCAGAAGGTCTTCCTGAAGGCTGGACGATGGAACAATGGAGCCACTATGGTCAGCAATGGCTCGACAAAAACCGTTGATATTCAATTGCGATGGGTTGAAGATAGGCTTCCCATGGGATAAGTTGCCGAGGTAGTTACATGTATGGAAATGGACAGGCACCAATCTTCATTCTAAAGGAAGGAGTACAAAGAACAAGAGGCCGTAGTGCCCAATCTAACAACATTGCAGCAGCAAAGGCTGTAGCGGATGCTGTTCGAAGCACTCTTGGTCCTAAAGGAATGGACAAGATGCTAGTAGATAGCATGGGTGATGTGGTAATAACCAATGATGGTGCGACGATTCTCAAAGAAATGGATATTGAGCACCCTGCAGCAAAAATGATTATTGAAGTTGCTAAAACACAAGAACAGCACTGCTATGACGGTACTACTTCTGCTGTTGTTTTGTCAGGAGAATTACTGAAAAGATCAGAAGATTTGATCGAACAAAATGTTCACCCTACAGTTATCTGTGAAGGATTTAGGCTTGCTGCAGANAAAGCAGTGGGCTGCCTTGAATCTCATGGAATCTCTACTGATAACGATGATTCAGTTCTTATGGAAGTGGCTAAGACCTCATTAACTGGCAAATCAGCCGGCGCAGTCAAGTCATTTTTGGCAGACATTTGTGTTAGAGCAGTAAATTCAGTTGGCACAATTGAAGACGGTGAAAGAATGGTTGATCTTTCTGACATCAAGGTGGAAAAGCGCCAGGGTGGTTCTATCAAAGATAGTACATTGGTTGACGGAATTATTCTCGACAAGGAAAGAGTCCACGCTGGGATGCCTCGTTCTGTTTCCGATGCAAAGGTTGCACTGATCAACAGTGCAATCGAAGTCAAGAAAACTGAAGTCGATGCGAAAATCCAGATTACAGACCCCTCGATGCTTGCATCATTCCTNGAAGAAGANGAGAATTACATCAAAGGACTTGTTGAGAAAATCCAGGCTAGCGGAGCTAATGTAATCATTTGCCAGAAGGGAATTGATGACCTTGCTCAACACTACATGTCTAAGGCTGGAATCTTNGCAATTAGAAGNGCAAAGAAGAGTGACATGGAAGCACTTTCAAAGGCAACAGGTGGCAGAGTTGTAACAAATATTGACGATTTGACAGATGCAGATTTAGGCGCTGCTGCGAAAGTAGAAGAGCGCAAAATCGGCGAGTCTGATATGACCTTCATTACTGGGTGCCCTGAAGCAAAGTCTGTTTCTGTATTGCTGCGCGGTGGTACAGAGCACGTAGTAGACGAAATTCGCCGAGCATTCGATGATGCAGTTGGTGTCGTTTCAGTCGCTTGGGAAGATGGGGCAGTNTTGACTGGNGGTGGCAGTGTACTCGCTGCACTTTCACGAGAATTAAGATCCTACGCCGAGTCTGTTGGCGGTAGAGAGCAAATGGCAATTGAAGCATTTGCAAGCGCTTTAGAGATTATCCCAAGAACCCTCGCTGAGAACGCNGGTTTAGACCCAGTTAACACAATTATAGAATTGAGAAAGGCCCATGCTGATGGTAAAGGGTACTCNGGTATCAACGTTGAAGATGGTGGAGTTATGGACATGCGTGAAGCTAATGTTTTGGAACCTCAAAGAGTTGTTGAGCAAGCAATCCAATCCGCTACTGAAACCGCGATAATGATTCTCAGAATCGATGATGTCATTTCNTCCAAAGGTGTATCAGGTGATGATATGATGGGTGGAATGGACGATTTCCACATGTGATTGCATAAGTTACTTTTTTTCACATCAAAATTTCTCTCCCTTTAGGGAGAGGCACGAACCTTCAAAGGCTAAATCNCTGTGGCGCAAACGTCTGAGAGGTGATTCTATGTCGGGTGTGGTTGGCAATCCGGAATTGGCTATTTTCTTCGGTTCCCAAACAGGTAATGCTGAGGAATTAGCAGGTAATACTGCCAAGATGGCAAAAAAAGTGGGATTTGTTCCCAAGGTAATCGACATGGACGGNTTCGATCCGTCTAATTTTGCAAATTACAAGCGCATTCTGATTATCACCTCAACTTGGGGCGAAGGCGATATGCCNGATAATGCAGAAGACCTATGGATTGCAACCAATGAATCTAATCCCAGTTTGTCAGGTGTTAGCTTTTCAGTTTGTGCAATTGGTGATACTTCNTATGATGAATTCTGNAANGCCGGTATCGATTGGGATGAAAAATTTGCTTCACTAGGAGCAACTAGAGCGCATCCTATCCAGCTATGCGATGTTGATTATGAACCCGAGTGGACCAAATGGGCAGACGCAGTAATTCCCGCTATGGCGGCGATTGATGGTGGCGCATCAAGTACAGAAGCTGTGGCAAGTTCNGAATCNAGTGATGAAGTNGTCCCTGCTTCGACCGGAGTGGTTAGTGCGGATGCTGGTGAACTCGGAGAAATTATGAGTGGAGACAGAAGTCTTGCAATCTTCTTTGGGTCCCAAACCGGGAATGCTGCTGGTCTAGCAGAAAAGACTGCAAAGATGGCTGCCAATTATGGCTTAGAACCAACCGTTATCGACATGGATGGATATGATCCAGCGACCTTCGCATCTCACAAGAGGATACTCATTATCACCTCTACATGGGGTGAGGGTGAGATGCCAGACAACGCCGATGCTCTGTGGAATGCAACAGTAGCGAGTAACCCTCCGCTGTCAAATGTTCACTTCTCTGTTTGTGCAATTGGTGATACTTCCTATGATGAATTCTGTAAGGCTGGACTAGACTGGGATGAAAAATTCAAGGCGCTAGGAGCGACCTGTATNGAAGACATCAAACTCTGTGATGTCGACTTCGAACCCCCATGGTTGGAATGGGCGCCAATGGCACTTTCGAAGATTGCTTGTGTTGACTCTTCAGGGACTTTCCATGAAGAACTGCTTGAAGCAATGATTGCGTTTGGTGCAGGTGAAGAAGAAGAAGCCGATGTTGGTGATTTCACTCCTGGCCAAATCGTACAGGCAGATTTGTCAATTACAATGCGTATCTTCCGTTACAACCCACTAATGGCGCAATCTGGCTATGATACGGTTGCAGTGGCGCTTCCNGGCCATGCTTCTCTCGAAGANGCATTAGTAGCAATCAAGCGTGAAATTGATGGTTCCCTGACATTCAGAAGNGGTTCAGTTGCCGGTCAAGACCCGCTAACCGGGATTAAAGCGAACGGTAGGATCCTACCTGCCGATACTACTAGAATATGCGATGTGGTTACCGATGGCGGTACGCTAACTATTGAGCCAGTTCCTGGATATGATATCGTGAAGGACCTGATGGTTTCCTATGATCGCTATGATTCAGTCCGTGCTAAATCTAAACCATGGATGGAAGCAGACCCCCGTCAAGGTGAGAGATTAATTTCTGGAGCAGCCATGGGTACGATGTCTTCTGCCGATGCAACCAACTTACATACATTAGCAGATGTTGGTTCTCTACAACTAGTCAACGCAATGTCAGACACATACGATGTTGATGAAGAATATTCGGGGCCAGGAATTGCTCTACAAAGGTGGGTAAGAAGCCAAGATCCTCGTTCAGGAAGCGGTCATGTCAAACAGATGTTTGAACTGATGCAAAGAAAGGGTGGAGTNTGGGATGAGGCCGATATTTCTTCAATTCAGCGACATGGTATAGATGGTTCACAAGCAGCTGACTCATTGTACGCTGCAAGAGCAAGACTGTTGGCCGAATACAAGTTTACTGGCCGTAGCGGCAGACTTGTCAAGCACTATTCTCGATCGGTTAAGATGTCTGGAAATGTCAACGAGACCACTCTTTACCGCTCGGTGCTTGGTCCTCTTGGGCTCGGTTCGAATATCATGAATGGCGTTTCGCTACGTATGATGCTAGGATTTACTAGAAATGGTGGCCCGATAATGCGTGGATTCCAAGGTATGTTAGTGCCTCCAGCAGGTATTGGTAAGATTCCAAATATGTTCAACGGTAAAGTTGCAAACCACCATGAAGTAGTCGCGATATTCAATGAATTGGATGGCAGATTCTGAGGTGTTTTGATGGTGAAGTATTCTTATTACCCTGGAAATGTAGCCCGCCAATCCTCTTTCGAGGTTGAAGATACAATCCAACCGCTGTGCAAAACTCTAGGAATCGAGTTATTCGAAATTGTTGGCTACAACAGCGACGGTGGTAACATTATCAAACAAGGTAACAAAGACCTCCAACTTACACTGAATGCAAGAAATATCGCACTAGCAGAAAAGAATGGCTATGACATAATCACTGCGTGTGCTTCTGCACAAGGTATTCTTCATGAGGCATTGGAAACTTTCAGGAACGATCCAATTGCTCTAGCAAACGCAAACACAGTTCTATCCAAGACTTCCGGAATGACTGCCAAAGTTGACGACATCACCACTAATCATCTTCTGCATGTGCTAGTCGATGAAGTTGGTCTTGACAAAGTCGAAGATGCNGTCATCAATCCATTAAACATGGATGTTGCATGCTACTATGGGCCGCATATGCAGCGTGAAGGTGCATGNGGAGGAGATGATGCTTGGAATCCTAACTACATGGAGAGATTGATCACTGCTCTAGGTGGTAGACCCGTTGAGTACAAAACAAAGACATCCAGTGTTGGAAACCCATCTCTTCTTTCTCTGGGCGACTCGGTCATGAAAATGACCGCTAGAGTTCTGAACGATGCAAAGAAAGCGGGCGCCCAAATTATTGTTAGCGCTTGCACTCAATCGCATGCCAATCTAGATTCTTATCAAGGCAAGGCTGGAAGAGTTGCCAATAAAGACACGAATATTCCTGCGGTTAATTTGACTGAAATAATCGCATTTGCGTTGGGACACTTCCCAGATAGATTTGCACAGTTGAAGACNCGCGCTTTGTTGATAGGTTCTTGATTATCCGTGCAAGAATTTGTACAANTCTTTNGCTTGTATTGAAGTGACTCCTTCTATTTGAGTTAGTTCCTGCTCACTCAGCGTACACANGCCCATAATATCCTTNGCAACTGACATTATTCGCTTGGCAGTAGTAGTNCCAATTCCGGGTAATTCTGCAATGAGCCTTACTCTCTTTTCTAGGACTTCATTTTTCCATTTCCTCGAAAGTACTCCTTCTTCGTTTTGCCCGCCAATGATAGACATTATTTCTGCTGAAGCCGCCTTAATCGCAGATTTTTCGGCTTCATTAGTCCTTTTTCTGGCATGAGCAATTAGCAAATCTAGAACTCTAGCTTCTCGTTTAGCAGCAACCGAAATGAATCTCGCAGTTTGTTCAGGCGAACCAGTCATCAGTACAGGCAACCCCAAGTCTAGAGTGACCCATGCCATCGCCCCGTGNACAGCATTAGGATGTACTCTGTCTGTTTCTAGAGATTCCACAATAAGCAAAGGTCTGGGGGCAGCGGCATGTAATCGTCGGGCCTGGTGAATCAATCTACCATCGATTAACGAATCGACTAAATCTCTCGCAGTCTTTCTTTCGATCAATACTCTGTCAGAAATTCTAATGTCCCCAACAGTAAGACTTTCCAAACTGAGNTTGTGTCCATGTAACTTGAGCATTGCAGGCAATGTCGAGTTTGCTTCTCGATGATCTACTACAATAGTTGTTTGAACTTCATTTTCCAAACTATTCGCAACAACATCGGCTTGAGCTGCAGCCGAAGCCATNGATTCATCGTCCCTTGAATGTGAAATAGTGCCATCAAGAACAGGTTTCCACCATTTTGGGCCATCTTTANTCTCTTGATTAACTGAGAAATCTGTCAGGGATTTTTGTGCCCGTGGCCTATTAGCAGGAGGTAAAGTTTCTTTCTTTACATTTTTTTGTTCAATCTGCTCAGGCACAGGTTGGGGTTTTTCCCTGAACAGTCTCTTTTCCTCAGATTCTATGAATGAATCGACATCCTCTTCATTTACTCTAAAATCTGCCAAAACATCAGATTTAGGAGGTGCTCTTTTTGGTAGTCGGGATTGTTTTTGTAATGATTCTAGAGTTCTATACATCGCTTGCTCTCGCTTTATCGAAGCCTGTTGTACGTACTCGTCACGGGTTCCTTTTGCTATCAGAATGTGTACATCACCGTCTCTCTGTCTCGCAGTTCTCCCTCTTCTCTGAATTGCTCTGATTGCGCTCGGAACAGGCTCATACAAAATCACGCTATCTGCGGCCGGTACATCTAATCCTTCTTCTCCAACACTCGTTGCGACCAAGACATTGATTTCACCTTCCTTGAAGCGCTGTAATTGGGCGATTTGTTCTTTTTGTTTCATTCCAAGTTGGCTACCTTTACTAGCTTGGCCTACGAATTTACCAGGTTTAATTTCAGAATCGTTTGATAGTATCTCTAACAAATTATCTACGGTATCTCTGTATTCTGTAAATACGATNACCTTTCCATCGCCTCGCAGGCCCTCTTTTACTAGTTTGACAACTAGTGATGGTTTAGGATGTGGCTCCTCATCTTCCTTCCTTTCTCTGAGCAGAGTTGCAACAGGTGGCAAGGAGAGGAATCTCTTGGTTTTACGGTCCTTTTCGAATTTTGCTCTTTGTAGGTATTTGATCGCACACTTCAGCCCCTGGGTGTCTAGCAAATCCAGTAGTCTGTGCAATCTGCGTAGGTCTCCAATTCTTTTTGCAGCATCATACCCTCTCGCGTCTCCTCTACCTATTGCTGCGCTGGCCCTTCTATGCGCCTCTTCAATTGCTGCNGTTGTAATTCTGCCAGAGCGAATCAAGAATCCAGATCTAATCAAAAATTCAGCTTCCTCAGATTCAAGTATTCTCAATGGTCTAATGATGTCATGAAGATTGTCTGGGATGTTTAATTCATGCTTAGTAATGTCCATTGATGTGATGTAAGGCTGAACTAAATCATCATGCCTTTTTGTGACATGTAGTCTCTCTATACCAAGCCTCTGAATGATCTCTAGAACTTTGCTTGCTTTCACTCCAGGTGATGCTGTTGCTGCTAATACCAGTGCATTTGATGAGGCTTCAAGATACATGTCTCCTAGTTGCGCCATGGAATCGGAACCTGTTGCATGATGTGCTTCGTCAACGATCAATAGGTCAATGCTTGAAAGTAATATTCGGCCGCTNCTGGCATCGTTACGAATTACATGCGGCGTAGCCATCACAATTTTTGCATCGCCCCAAATCTTCTCTCGCTTTGCAGGCCTGTCTTGTCCTGTTAGNGTAACAATCTTCTCAGGGTCGATGTTAATGAAATCTTTAGCCATCCTTGCTTGCTGCGCAACCAATCCAGTAGTTGGTGCTACCAAGACGATTTTCCCCTTTCCTTCCAACGCATTAGCCATAGCCATCCATTGAACAGCGGTTTTTCCAAGCCCAGTAGGCATTACTAGTAATGTCGAGCCCGAAATCGCTTGCTTCGCAGCAAGTAATTGGTATGCTCTTGCCTCTACTCCATCGTTTAGACGAGGGTGAGACAACACAGGCGTCATAGCAGCAGATTGAGAGGCGGGGGGTCAAGAGGATTTGCATTAGAGGGTTGTCTGAGAATATCCAAATACCACAATGCTTGAAGACTGTCAAATTACATAGCNGCCCAGCGCCCCTATGCGCCGTTCTTGACCGAACTACTCATATAGGGGAGGTAAGTCGGCAACTTGCTCGATAGGCGAGTGGCCAGACACTGTGGGCAATGCACAGCATCCCATCACTACCGGTCCCAATCGTGGACTGGAAGCCGGTGTCACGGCAACTCCCTAGCCTTGACAGCCTCTGTATGCCCCTTATCGGGGGGCCAATTCAGAGTAACCAAACATAGGAGGCCGAACATATGGCAAAGAGAAGTCACCCAAGACGTGGTAGTATGGCGTTTAGCCCGCGAAAGCGGTCCGCACGCCATTTTGGACATGTTAAGTCGTGGCCAGAAACCGATGCGAGCGAGGTCCGTGTACAAGGGTTCGCCGGCTGGAAAGCTGGAATGACCCACATCATGGCTCGTGATCTTAACCCAAGGTCGAACAGCGCTGGACAGGAGATTAGAGTCCCTGTTACCGTCGTAGAAGTACCAAAGATGAGAGTACTTGGTGTTCGAGGATACAAAATGACACCATACGGCAAGCAGGCTGCAGGTGAAGCATGGGTAGATGCAGAACAAATTTCTGAAGCATTCCCGCAGTTGTTCCGCCGAATGCACAACAATGCAATGAAAGTTCATGATTCTGACAAGCACCTAGCGGCTCTAGGTGAAGCAGACCTCGTTGAGGTAAGAATCATTGCAGCAACTCAACCACATTCAATCACAGGAACCCCTTCCAAGACTCCTGAAGTAATGGAACTTGGACTAGTTGGTGGCGATTCAGCTGCTAAACTAGAATGGGCTAAGGAAAACCTCGGTCAAGAGTTATCCATCGGTGATGTATTCGAAGAAGGTGTCTTCGTAGATGCAGTCGGTGTAACCAAGGGATACGGTTGGCAAGGTGTAATCAAGAGATTNGGAGGAAAACTACAATCTCACAAGAACTCCAAGAAGCGCCGACAACATGGAAACATGGGTGACTTCGGAACAGGATATGTACGTAAGACAATCCGTCAAGGTGGTCAGACTGGATATCACCAGCGCACTGAATACAACAAGAGAATTCTTTCAATCGCTTCTGCAGAAGACAAGGCAATTACTCCATCTGGAGGATTCCTACACTACGGTGAAGTCAACTCAGATTATGTATTGGTAAAGGGTAGTCTTCCAGGTCCTGCAAAGCGCCTAGTTAGATTCCGTGATGCTACACGTGGATCTGACAAGCCTGCTCATCCTTACGAGATAACTTATGTTAGTACATCTAGCAAGCAGGGGGTCTGAAGATGAAGGTAGCAGTACANAATATCATCAACAACATCGAGCAAGANGAACTCGATGCAGGACGTCTGCAAGAAGTATACGATATCGATGTTGAATTGGGTAAGAAGGTTTCACTTCCGGATTCATTCAGTTCCGAAATTAGATCAGATTTGGTTAAACTTGCAGTGGCAAGCGCTCGTGCAAACCGCCGTCAAGCATACGGTTCCAACGCACACGAAGGTAAGCGCAAGCCAATGAGTGGTATGAAGCACTCTGTCGAATGGTGGGGTAAGGGTCGTGGTGTCTCAAGAATCATGAGAAGAACAGGGCAGCGTCGTGCAGCTCAGAACCCNCACACNCTTGGCGGTCGCCGTGCTCATGGCCCAAAGGTCGAGAAAGACTGGTCTCGTAAGTTAAACCGCAATGAGCGCAGACTAGCTCGCAACTCTGCTTTAACTGCAACTACTAACATCGAAATGGTATCCAACCGTGGACACCGATTCGCTGAAGAAATTTCATCCTTGCCAATCGTTCTTGGCGATTATTCCGAAAACGGTGAAAAGATTGACATCGAGTCATTCAACCTAAANNGTGGAACTCGTAAAGTCAACGCAATCTTCGAGGCATTAGGGCTTGGAGATGATCTTCGCCGTGCTCGTGATGGCCGTAAGATTCGTGCAGGAAAAGCAACAATGCGTGGCAGAGTCCACAAGACGCCAAAGAGTGTGTTACTAGTTGTTGCAAACAAGGATGGTTTAGCAAAAGCTGCTAGAAATCTGCCAGGCGTTGATGTCGTCGCCGCTAAGGACCTCTCCGCAGAGCACCTTGCTCCTGGTGGAGACTTGGGTCGTCTAACTGTCTTTACAAAGGCAGCAGTGGAGGCACTGAATTGAGGAGGTGTGATGAATGGTAAATCCGTATGATGTAATTATGCTACCATGGATTACAGAGAAGGCTATGGAGGCTAGAACTTCCGGTAACCGTCTTGAATTCATTGTACGCCGAAGTGCTACTAAAGCCGATATCGCTGCTGCGGTTGAAGCATTATTCGATGCTGAAGTTGCAAAGGTCAACGTTCGCAACACTAAGAACGGCAAGCTAGCAAGTGTCAAACTTGCTGAAGGCTACTACGCAGATGAGGCTGCAATGCGACTTGGCGCATTCTGATGAGGTGATAATATGGGTAAGAGAACACGTTCACAGCGAAAGGGAAGTTCACCACGTTACCGCGTGGCGAGCCACAGATTCCCNGGTTCAAACAATATGCCACGTGTAAAAGATGTAGTCGGTGAGGTTACTGAGTTGGTACACAGCCCAGTGCACACCGCTCCACTAGCACGTGTC
This sequence comes from Methanobacteriota archaeon, assembly GCA_002709705.1. Classification (GTDB taxonomy): domain Archaea; phylum Thermoplasmatota; class Poseidoniia; order Poseidoniales; family Poseidoniaceae; genus MGIIa-K1. Next base: position 16,958 of record PAQE01000025.1, read on the forward strand.
AAACTACCAGACGGACAAACCAACTTGGTGGTTGCGACCGAGGGGCTCTCAATAGGTTCAACTGTTGCAATTGGCGATAATGTCGCCCTAAGGCCTGGTAACATCACATCAATTTCGAACATTCCAGAAGGAACTGCGGTNAACAACCTCGAACTTCGCCCTGGCGATGGAGGAAAGGTTGCACGTACAGCAGGTAACTCTGCAACTGTCGAAGCACACCTAGACAACGGCAAGGTCCGTGTNAGACTTCCTTCAGGTGTTTCAAAGGACATGTCCGGAAACTGCAGAGCAACTATTGGTGTTCTAGCAGGACACGGTCGTGGAGAAATGCCACTAAGAACTGCTGGTGCAGCACACTACAAGGCAAAGGCTCGTGGAAAGTTGTACCCGCACGTCAGTGGTGTTGCAATGAATCCAGTTGACCACCCACATGGTGGAGGTAACCATCAGGCTGTTCACGGACCTAGCTCTGTTGCCCGTGGCACCCCACCGGGTGCTAAGGTCGGTAACATTGCACCAAGCCGCACAGGTCGAGGTCGCGGCAAGAAAATTTGAGGTGAGATAATATGGCGAAGAAGAAGAAGTCATTCATGACACCAAAGGCGAGCAGAAGAAAGGCTCGTAAGAAGCGCACAACAGTAACAGGACGNAAGAAGAAAGAATTTACCTACAGAGGATACGAAGTTGAGGAACTCAAAGCAATGCCATTATTTGCTCCTGAGAATGATCCTAGTGCTCCTTCAGTAGTTACTTTGCTAAGTAGCCGTGCTAGAAGATCTCTCGCTCGTGGTCTATCACCTGAAAATGAGCATTTCATCAGCCGTGTGCGCCGCTCAACCGGTCGCACTATTCGCACGCACCGCCGTGATGTCCCAATCCTGCCTGAATTCGTTGGCAAGCGAATTGCTGTTCACAATGGACAGAACTTCGTCGAAATCGATGTCAAGCCAGAGATGATAGGCCACTATCTAGGAGAGTTCGCACTAACCCGAAAGAGTGTTACCCACTCTGGACCGGGTGTTGGTGCGACCCGCTCTTCTTCACACGTGGCATTGAAGTGAGGTGAAAATGATGGGTTGGAGAAAATCAGAAATGGATCGTCGCTCAAAGCGCAAGGAACTTCCTCAGAAGGGCTACACACAGTTGCTTCAAGGAAGCCGTCTTGCTACTGCTCGTGCTGTTGAAGTTGATGTACACGTCAAGCACTGCTTCGAAATTGCACGTGCTATTAAGCACCAAACTGCTGGAGAAGCAATCACTTTCCTAAACAATGTATTGAAAATTGACAGCGACAGGCCTGATATCAGAAAGAAGGCAGCAGCTGTTCCTTTCAGACTAGGTTCTGGTAACAAGAAGCGCAAGCGCTCAGGACCATCTATGGTAGGACACCGCAAGGGCGGCGTAGGACCAGGTCGTTATCCAGTCAAGGCTAGCAGAATCATGATTAAACTCCTAGAGAGTTGCATGGAAAACGCTCGCCACCAGTACGANGACATCGATCCTGAAGAGATGGTCATCACCCACTGTGCAGCACACCGTGGAACAATCAAGAGAGGTTGGACTCCACGTGCACGTGGAAGAGCATCTCCAAAGAACCACTACCGAGTTAATCTCGAACTATTTCTAGAAGACTTCAGCGGAGTTGAAGACGAATTGGAGGACGACTTCTGAGGTGAATATCATGAGTAGCAATAAGAGTACACTAAGACAAATCATCGACCGTAACGTCGAGCGTCACTTGGTCAAGGAGTTCTTGATGAACAACACAAAGAAAGCTGGTTTCGGCGGACTTGAAATTAAGAGGACTCCTGCTGGAACTGAAGTTCTTGTAAAGGCTGAAAGACCAGGTATGGTAATCGGTAGGAAAGGAAAAATCATCAACGATTTGCAAAACCAACTGAACGAGCGTTTCAGTATCGAAAATCCAAAANTAAAGGTCGACGAAGTAGAAAACCCTGCGCTAAATGCTCAGGTTATGGCTGAAAAGATCGCTAGCGCAATGGAGCGCGGTTGGTATTACCGCCGTGCAGGCCANTCTGCAGCACTNAACATCATGGAAGCAGGCGCACGTGGAGTTATCATCACACTTGCAGGCAAGTTGACAGGTAGCAGAAACAGAACACAGAAGTTCATCCGTGGACACGTAAAGTACTGTGGAGAGACTGCACTGGAGCACATGGATGTAGGTTACTCAGTATGTATCAAGAAACTTGGAACAATCGGTGTAACTGTAGCAATCATGCGCAAGGGCACAAAACTACCTCACGAGATTTCAATTTACTCAGAAGAGCAACTTCGCATGAATGCAGAAGAAGCAGCTGAAGAGCAAGAAGCCGAGGAGGGATCTGAGTGACTCACGTTTCAAACAGAGAAATNGCNTCCATGAGTNCTGATGCACTTGCGGACAGACTGGAAGAGTTGCAAGAAGAACTTCTNCAACTTCGTGCTGAACAAGCACTTGGTGGNACCCCGTCTAACATGGGTGCATTCAAGGCTGTACGACGTTCAATCGCACGAATAAAGACCAAAATGGCATCCCANTGATATAATTTGATTAATACGANAAAGGAGGTGAATGAGAATGGCTGCAATCTGTAATGTATGTGGGCTCCCAGATGAATTATGCATCTGTCAGGAGATTGCAAAAGAGCAGCAGAAGGCCACAATCAGCACCGACCGTCGCCGCTACGGCAAGATTGTTACCAAGGTCGAAGGAATTGATGATTCTGCTATCGACATCAACCAACTTGCTAAACTGCTCAAGAACAGATGCGCTGCAGGTGGAACTGTGAAGGGACGTGTGATTGAACTTCAAGGAGATCACAAGAAGAAAGCAGCGGCTGTTCTGAAGAACAACGGATTCAATGTGGAGGTGCGATAAGATGGTTAGCGCTCCTCTGAATCAACCTTGGATTGGACGTGGCATTGTTGTCACATCTTCTCCAGATGCGGCCTTGATTGGCCGTACCGGTCTTGTAGTAGACGAGACCAGAGAGACCATCACAGTGCTTGAGAATGACCGAGAGGTAATTTTTGGCAAGAATTCTATTGAATTCAAAATCGGTGACAGTGATGTCATCATCGACGGAAAGCTGGTACGGCAGCGTTCTGAAGATAGAATATACCGTAACAAAAGGAGTGAGTGATTACGATGCGAGACATCGGAGTTGATGTGAAGCCCCCTACCGGTGAGTGGGATGGAGATGAGAACTGCCCGTTCTACGGGTCCCTGCGCCTACGCGGTCAGGTACTTGAAGGAACAGTAGCGAATGTAGGAATGCAAGGAACAATTGTTGTTGAACGTGACAATGTTCGTTACATGCAGAAGTATGAGAGATACGAGAAGCGCACTAGTGCACTTTCTGCTCATCTGCCAAACTGTATCGGTGGGGTAGAAGTTGGTGACAAAGTGAAGATTATGGAATGCCGTCCGCTTTCCAAGACAGTATCATTTTGTGTTATTGAAAACAACGGGGGTGAAGCTTGATGCGTGGAATTGCAGGTAAGCAAACCCGTGGTCTGCCTACAATGGCTAGACTGCAAGTTGCGGATAACACAGGTGCAAAGATTGCACAGGTAATCAACGTCCGTAAACTAGGTGGAACAATGCGTCGTTATCCAGCAGCTGGTGTAGGCGATTTGATCAAGGTCTCAATCAAGCGTGGTACTCCAGAAACCCGTCGTCAAATGTACAACGCTGTAGTTATCCGCCAGCGCCGTCCGTTCCGTAGAGTAGATGGGACTTGGGTACAATTCGAAGACAACGCTTGTGTTATCACTAACGAAAAAGGCGATGTTCAAGGTTCCGATATCAAAGGACCAGTTTCACGTGAGGCAGCAGAACGCTGGCCTCGTATTGCAGCAACTGCAAAGCAAATTGTATGAGGTGTAAAGGATGGTAAAAAGTAGCAAACCAGGGAAGCAGCGCAAGGCACAAGCCAACGCTCCACTTCATGTCAAGCGCAAGCGCGTACGTGCACGCTTGCAACTAGACAAGCCAGATGACCGCCTAGCAGGTCTTAGATCAGTTACAATTCGCGTAGGCGACACAGTTCGTGTTGTTCGTGGTGATTACGCTCATGGCGGAAAGAGAGTTGGTGGAAAGCGCAATGCTGACCCGCTATCTGGAAAGGTCCTAAGTGTAGATTCTAACACTGGTCGCATCTCTATCGAGGGAGCAACAGCGACCAAGTCAGACAACAGAGAAGAGGCTGTACCGGTCCATGCCTCTAACGTCGTCGTCACTAAGCTTGACGAGACGGACAAGTTGCGAATGCAACACTTGACCGCAGATAGGAGTTGAATAAAATGGGAAGTAGCAGTCACTTGAAGCGTTTGGCCATACCTCGCAGTTGGCCTCTTCCTCGAAAGACAACAATTTGGGTCACTCGCCCTCGTGCAAGTGCTCACAGTCTAGAGAGATGTATGCCGCTTAATATTGTAATCAGAGACGTAATTGGTCTAGCAAGATCTACCCGTGAAGTTAGAACAATTCTTCACAATGGTCTAGTTAAGGTAGATGGGCGCATCGTAAAGGATACCCGCCGTGGCGTTGGTATCATGGATGTACTAACTCTTGGTGAAGATAACTACCGTTGTGTCCTAGACACAAACGGTCGCCTACGTTACCGCCCAATTTCTCCAGAAGAAGCAACTTGGAAGGTTTGTCGTATCGAAGGCAAGTCTACTATCAAGGGAGGAAAGACGCAAGTTCACCTTCACGATGGACGTAACATACTGGTTGATGATGCATCAGAGCACAAGACTGGAGATTCATTGAAGATTTCACTACCAGAACAACAAGTACTGGAACACATCAAGTTTGGCGAAGGTACTCGCTGTATGCTTATTGGTGGTGCTCACGTAGGAAAGTTAGCTGATGTAACAAATTACATCGTCAAGCGTTCAAGTATGCCTAATGAAGTCGAATTCGAAGGCTTCGGTACAGTTTCTGACAATGTGTTCACTGTCGGAGACTGCACTCTACCAGGTGTGGAGGTGAGCCAGTGAGTGAGACAGTGAACCCGATGGCTGTGCCGCAAATTACCAAGGTTGTAGTTAACATCGGTGTAGGAGAAGGTGGAGACCGCCTATCCAACGCTGAGAAGGTTTTGGAACTAGTTACCGGAGTAACTCCAATTAGAACTCTGGGTAAGCAACAAAACCGTGACCTAAAGGTACGTGTTGGTTTCCCAATAGGGTGCAAAGCAACCATCAGAAACCCTGAATCTATCAAGAAATTCCTAACCGATGCATTTTGGGTTAGAGAAAACACAATTCCTTCATGGAATTTTGACAAGTCTGGAAACCTATCATTTGGTATTCCAGATTATACAGATTTCCCAGACCAAAAGTACGATCCGGATATCGGAATCTTTGGCATGGACATCAATGTCGTGCTAGAGAGGCCTGGCCACCGTGTCAGCCGTCGCCGCCGCCGAAGTGCAAAGGTCGCACAAAGCCACCGAACCAATGCTGATGATGCCAGAGCATGGTTTGCTGAGAACTATGGTGTCAAAATCTTGGAGGAGTGAAAATGGCACGAGACCATGGTGAGCAGATTGGAAGAACAAACGGATGTCGCAGATGCGGCCGCCGCCGAGGAATGATCCGCCGACACGGACTACGCCTGTGCAGACAGTGCTTCCGCGACGTCGCTCCTGAAATAGGATTTAAGAAAATGAATTGAGGTGATTATGATGCAGTTTGACCCCCTTAATGACGCACTAGCGAAACTATTCAATGCAGAGCAAGCTGGAAAGTTCAATGTTGATTTGGCACCAGCATCCAAGTTACTTGGTTCTGTTCTAGAGATTATGCAAACCTCCGGCTATGTCGGAGAGATTGAGAAGAACGACGACGGACGAGGAGGCAAATTCATCGTTCAACTACGCGGAGCAATCAACCATTGTGGCGTAGTTAAGCCACGCCACTCAGTTCGCCGCCAGGAGTTCGACAAGTGGGAAGGAAGATACCTTCCAGCACAAGATTTCGGACTACTGATTTTGACCACCAACAGTGGTGTTATGCATCACAAAGAAGCTAAGGAGAACCGAATTGGTGGTAAACTCCTAGCATATGTTTACTGAGGTGATTATATGGTAAAATTAGATCGAGTTGAACACACTGTGGAAATTCCTGAAGGCGTTTCTGCATCGATTGATGGTGACAAGGTCACTATCATAGGCCCTAAAGGCAGCGTTTCTCGTGATTTCGTGAGTGCAAGACACGATATCTTCCAAGAGGGCGGTGCGCTGATAGTTCGCGTAGACATCCCTCGCCGCAAGGAAAGAGCCCTTGCGGGAACATGGAATGCGCACCTAAACAATATGGTGAAAGGAGTAACTGATGGCTTCACTTACACATTGAAGGCACTGTATTCTCACTTCCCAATGACACTAGCGGTACAAGGCAACAAATTGATTGTTAACAATTACTTTGGTGAGCGTGTACCAAGATCCGCAAACATCCTAGCAGGTGTTGAAGTGAAAGTTCAGAACAAGACAGAGATTGTCGTTTCTGGAATCGATAAGGAAGCAGTCGGCCAGACCGCTGCTAACATCGAGCGCTCAACCACCGTAAAGAAGCGTGACCGCCGTGTATTCCAGGATGGAATATATCTGATTGAGAAGGCATGAAGGAGGAATTGAGATGAGTGATTATGAAGATATGACAGTTGCACAACTCAAGGAGTTACTGAAGGAAGCTGGATTGCCTGTTTCTGGTAAGAAAGCAGATCTGATTGCACGCCTTCAAGAAGGAGCTGAAGATTCAGCACCAGTCGAAGAGGAATCTGCAGAAGAAGAATCCGTTGAAGAGGATGATTTCGAAGCAGATTANGATGATGANGANGACTGGGANGANGANGATGATTNCGTNGANGANCACGTNGCNANNCAGAAGCCGGTNCTNTCAGAAGAGATGAAGGCTGCACTCGCACTNCGTGCNGCTCAAAAGAAGGGCACTCCTTCTTTCAGAAGAACAGAATGGTTCCGCTACAAGCGTCTATCTCGTTCCGGTTGGAGAAAGCCACACGGAATGGATAACAAGCAGCGCCGCAATTTCAAGTATCGAGGTTCTCTTGTTAGAATCGGACACGGTAAAGTCAACGCAGCAAGTGGACTACACCCGTCTGGATTCGAAGAAGTGATGGTTCACAATCCAAGAGACCTTGATCAAATCGACGCAGAAACCCAGGCCGCACGTGTTGGTGCAACAGTAGGCGGACGCAAGCGTGAGAACATTCACTCTCGTGCTGATGAATTGGGAATCAGAGTACTTAATCGCAGGAGGGATCGCTGATGCAGATTACTAACCAAAAGAAGATGGCTGCTCAACTATTGAAGTGCGGAGTTAACAGAGTTTGGATTAACCCATCCTACCTTGACCAAGTAGCACAATCCGTTCAGAAGGAAGATATTCGTGAGGCTATCGACAATGGCTGGATTAAGGCCAAGGCAGTCCAAGGAACTTCTAGAGTACGTGCACTAAAGCGCCAGAACCAGAAGAAGAAGGGACGCAGAAAAGGTCATGGAAAGAGGTCTGGTTCCGCTAACGCTCGTAACCCACGCAAGCAACAGTGGATGGCTACTATCCGTGCACAACGCCGAACTTTGAAGGAAATGCGTGAAGACGGAACTCTAGAGCGTTCCCAATATCGCCATTATTACCTCAAGGCAAAAGGTGGCTCATACCGTTCAATCTCTCACATGAAAGCTCAGATGAGCGTTGAAGGAGTTAAAATTGGAGGTGACCAGTGATGGCAAGTGGACCAAGACAACGAAACCAATACCGCCGCCGAAGAAGCGGTGAAACCGATTACAGACGCCGTTTGAAGTTACTGAAGAGCGGCAATTCTCGCGCGGTTGTCCGTGTATCAAACACCCGTGTTGTTTGTCAGGTAGTTTCTTGGCAGGCAAGTGGTGACAAGGTCGAAGTTTCCGTTACAGGAGACGACCTAGTTTCTCGCTATGGATGGCCAGAGTCAAACTCTCGCAAGAATATTCCAGCATCCTATCTAACTGGATATGCGCTCGGAAAGGCTGCTTTAGCTGCAGGCCATGATGAGGCAGTTCTAGATATTGGATTGGCTGCTAGCACACCTGGAAATCGTGCGTTTGCTGCCCTAAAGGGTATGGTCGACGCAGGCTTGGAAGTCCCTCACGGAGATTCTGTCTTGCCTGATGAAGATCGTATCAATGGAGCACACATCGATGATTCCTATGCTTCTGTTGTAGAAGCGACAAAGACAAAGATTGAGGAGGCGTTCTGAAATGAGTGATGAAGAGATAACTCAAATGGCACCAGGTCTAATTCAGGCTTTTGCTGCACAAGAGGAAAATGAAGAGCAAGGTGGCCGTCGTCGTCGTCGCTCATCTGCAGATGAAGCGATTTCCGCTCTAAGAACATGGACTCCAAAGACAAGACTGGGTCGTGAAGTCATGGCTGGAAGAATCGTAACCTACGAGCAAGCACTTGCTTCAGGACTTCCTATCCGTGAGGTCGAAATCGTAGATGCACTAATTCCTAACTTAGAGGATGAAGTCATAAAGGTCAACATGGTTCAGAGAATGACTGACTCCGGTCGACGTGTAAGATTCAACGTCATGGCTTGTGTCGGTAACAAAGATGGATATGTTGGACTAGCAATGGCAAAGGGTAAGGAAGTTGCACAGGCAATTCAGAAGGCTCTAACTGCTGCTAAACTAAACATCATCCAAATCCAGCGTGGAAACGGTTCTTGGGAATCAAGCGTAGGGCCTGGAACCTCTGTTCCTTTCAAGGTTCAAGGACAAGCTGGTTCAACCCGTGTAACTCTAATGCCTGCCCCTGCGGGTAAGGGATTGGTTATCGGAGAGACTGGAAAGCGTGTTCTAACTCTTGCTGGAGTAAGCGACGTATTGTCCAGAACTAAGGGACAAACTCGTACTACAATCAATTATGCTGCAGCAACTTTCAATGCGCTTGCAGCAATTAACAGAACTCGTGTTAGCGATACACAGAGAGCTGAGTTATTCATTCACAAAGGGAGGCTTCTAGAATGAGTTGGATCGTAGTAAGAGCTCGCTCTGATGTAAAAGTCGAGCGTTCAATCAAAGAGACAATGGGAATGCTAAACCTAACTCGTGTTAACCACGCAGTTATCATTCCAGAGAACCCTCAGTACAAGGGTATGCTTCAGAAGGCTAAGGATTACATTACTTGGGGAGATGCTGACGCAGAACTTGTTGAAAAGATGATTTCCGAGCGTGGACGCCTTGTTGGAGATAAGCCGGTTACAGACGCTGATGTAAGCGAAGCAACCGAGTACGGTTCGATCAAGGAATTCGCAGCAGCAATCGCTTCTGGTGATGCTACTGTCAAGGACATGCCTGAGATGAAGAGAGTATTCAGACTACACCCGCCACGTGGCCCAAAGGGCTGGGGCGGACTAAAGCGCACCTACGTAATTGGCGGTGCTCTTGGACCTCGTGGAGAGGATATTTCGGCCTTAGTCGAAAGAATGATTTGAGGTGATTTTGATGAGCAAAGCAAACAAGCATCGAGGACGTTGCCGCACACACGGAAGAGGCCACAAGGCTGGACGTGGAGCAGGTAAGCGTGGAGGCCGCGGAAGAGCTGGAATGAACAAGCACCGCGTTATGACTCGTATCAAGTACATGCCAGGGCACTGGGGTATGCACGGATTCAACCGAAACCCAGGACTGAGAACTGTCTATGTTACCTGCAATGTTGGTGACTTAGAAGGCATGGCTGAAGGGAAGGATTCAATCGATCTAACAGAGATGGGAATCGACAAACTTCTCGGCTCTGGAAGAATTAGCACTGCGTTGACAGTTACTGTCGAAGAGTGGTCTGCCAAGGCGGCTGAGAAAATTTCAGCCGCAGGTGGTTCAATCGAAGGTGACGATGATGAAGAGGAGTGGGAATGAATACCTTAGTCGGTTTTCATTAGATTTCATTAATAAAATAATATTTGGAGGAATGTAACATGGGCAAGCAACCAATCCCTTGGGCAGTTGGACTTACAGGTCTGCTGTACTTTGGAATGCTAGGATATTGGCAGTATGATGCATTCGAAACAGCCCTATTCGGTTCCGGAAACGCAACACAGAATACTGTAGACGGAGCAATATTTGGATTTGTTTTCGGTGTAGTATATGTGGCATTCATGGTTTGGTGTTTCACTAGAGATCTACCTGAAGGTCTCAAAGAAGTACCTGTGATAGGGCGCTATGGTAAGATGCTAACATGGTTGGCTTTCTTAGGCACTGCTGTCTGGTATTGTCGACCTAATGCCTGGTATGATGGAACTCATCAGGATTTAGTTGGTTACTTACTAGTAGGTGTTATTCTACTTGGTTTCGGTGCAGCAGCCGCACTCACATGTTTCATGTATGGTGGAGAAAAGAGCAGCCGTCTCTACGCTTTGCGCCGATTCGTAGACACATACCCTACAATCACTAAGCCTGAACGTCACGTCAGGTTCAACGAGAAGTTATGGACAACAACCCTTGTTCTAATCATCTATTTCGCAATGACCAATGTAATGATCTGGGGTCTATCCGGACAGGCACTTGACTTGTTCAGTGGTTTCCGTTCTATCATGGCGGGTGCTTCTGGTACAATCATGCACTTGGGTATCGGTCCAATCGTTACAGGTTCAATTATCATGCAGTTGTTCGCAGGTGCAAAGATTATCCGTTTGGATCTTCAAGATTCCGAAGACAAAGCAATGTACCAAGGTGTACAGAAGCTTCTGGTTCTGTTGATGATTCCAATCGAATCAATTCCTCAGACCTACGGTTTCCTTGACCCAACAGAGGCATTGATCACCAACTACGGAATGGGTTGGGCGAACTTCGTAATCGTTGCTCAACTGTTCGCAGGTTCTTACCTAGTATTCCTTCTAGACGAACTTGTAAGCAAGTGGGGAATTGGTTCAGGTATCTCTCTATTCATCGCTGCTGGTGTAGCACAGTCGACTTTCGTAGGAACTTTGTCGCCAATGCCAGCAACTTCTGGAATTGACTACAGCCTGCAAAACCCACCATCTGGTACTTTGCCGATGATATTCTACATGTTTAGGGAGGCTTCGAATGCCGAAATGATATCTCAAAACGGATTCGAAACGATTTTGTTGACGCACGTGAATCCTGTTGCAGCATTATTCTCATCCGTAGTGGTATTCCTTGTGGTAGCCTATGCTGAATCGAGTAAACTCGAGTTACCTCTTACTCACGGAAAGGTCCGTGGACACCGTGGAAAGTATCCAATCCGTTTGGTATACGCATCTAACATTCCGGTTATTTTGATGGCTGCGCTACTTGCTAACATCAACATGTTCACTCTACTGTTCTGGAACCATCCAACTCTGCAGAAGACGCCAATACTTGGTAAGGAAGGTTGGGGAAGTATGTCTGAATATATTGGAACGTATGAACCTGGTTCATCGACACCGAGTGGTGGATTTGCTTGGTACTCTTCAATGGTCAATGGTGTGAATGATTGGCTGATTCCTCTGTTAAATCAGCAGGGTGACATCTATGGTCACAGCCTATGGCAAATTGGTGGCCACGTGGTGTTCTATGTCACTTTGATGACGGTTGGTTCGATGGTATTCGCTAAGTTCTGGATCGATACTACGAATATGGGCTCTAAGGACGTAGCTAAGCAAATTGAACGTACAGGTATGCAGATTCCCGGTTTCCGTAAGAATCCACTTGTTCTAGAGCGAATTCTAGAGCGCTACATCCCTCCAGTGACTTACTTCTCTGGTGCATTCGTAGGTCTGCTAGCAGCAGGTGCTGACTTGCTTGGAACGGTTGGTAATGCAACCGGTACGGGTCTGTTACTTGCCGTGGGTATTATTTTGCGTACATACGAGCAAATTCAGAAGGAACAGGCAATGGAAATGCATCCAATGCTGAGGCAGTTCTTCGGTGCTGAGTGATCCATTAACACAGCAATACTGCTGATTTTTTGGATGACAAGTTGTGATTTTCTCATGTAGAATTTCCATACAAGATATTTTACAAATTCCGGCTTGTAATTCTTGGGCTCTCAGCGATAATCTAACTGCTTAGATTGCTTAGCAGTACATCGGTTTGAAAACTAATGCTAACAGTCACCTTGATATACGGGTGGGAGTTGGGCGAGATGCTTGCGTCGTTTGGGACGGCGTTGGCGGCTGAGTTCCTCGGAACAATGACTGCCGCCATCTACCCAGATGTAAGCCGAAGCACATTGCGGTCTTGAGAAACCACGCCCCCCCAGGGATAGTGCCAGCTCAAGGCCAGGTAGGTGATTAGTGTTCACGACACAATTTTGTATTGTGTGCAAGAATAGAGCAAACTCTAGTGCAACGTGAACCTGTCAATTTTATTTTAGGTCAGCAAAACTAACAACAGCGACAAGTAGCCAAAGGATCGAGACAAGAGAGATGCATATCTAGCATCAAGAAATCTGGTTGATCCTGCCAGAGGCGACCGCTATTGGAGTTCGATTAAGCCATGCGAGTAGAAAGAAATTAGATTCTTTGCATACTGCT